>CAZVGY010000176.1:0-5637 GCA_964627015.1 uncultured Desulfobacteraceae bacterium | reverse complement strand
TCCCCTTCAAGGGGTTATTGCAATTCCGGCCCCTTTGGGGTCGGATATTTAATGAGGCTGGGCCAGTTAAAGAGATAGCTGTATACATTAAACTTAAATTTACTGAAAAACAACAGCCCTATGAGATATTTATTATGCTACATAAACCTGCTGTAAACTGAGGATAGCCAGAGATCGGATCACGAGCTTTGTGGTCGATCAGGTAATTCGCATTTGCTTCCCTCCAGCCATGCATTACCTCGATAACTTTAGGGTGAATATCATCGGTAAGTTTCGCCTTTACTGTAATTACTCCTCTCGGAGATGAGACATTGACCATTTCATCCTGATGTATGCCTAAGTCCTCTGCAGTCTTTTTGTTTATTTCGGCATAAGGTTCAGGTAGATGGCTTCTCAGGGAAGGAATATTGCGACCTTGGGAATTAGTATAGTACCTTGATTTATGCCCTGTTGTGAGTATAAAAGGAAAACGCTCAGCCAAATCCGGCTTGCTCACAGGGCTCTCATCAGGTTCCTTGAATACCGGCATCGGGTCCTGTCCGAGCTTCTCCAGGAATTCCGAATATATCTCCAGTTTTCCAGAGGGTGTATTAAAGCCGTTCACAAGGTATCTCCTGGGTTGAAATTTGGCTGAAAACAGGCCGCGGGGATTTTCTAAAAATTCATCCAGAGTATGACCGTTAGCTTTTAAAAGATGCTCCAGAAGGTCAGGGGTATCTTCCCACGGGAAATACTCCCCATACCCCATTTTTTTTGAAAGACCCGCCAATATCTTCCAATCCGGCAATGAATTGCCAAGAGGCTCTATAGCCTTCTCGCCAATTGTCAATAAGGAAAGACCCTGGGTACTATAGTCCTTCATCTGCCAGTCCTCCAGAAAACTTGCAGCCGGTAGCACTATATCAGCCATCTCAGCTGTTTCCGTCATGAACAGATCCATGACAACAAGCAATTCCAATTTCTGGAGAGTTTCAATTGTTCGGTTAGTATTGGGCCAGATCTCTACAGGATTTGTTCCCATTGTGATCATCGCTCTAATAGGGTATGGCCTGTTTTCCAGAACGGCATCGGGAATGCACATGGCAGTTCTTTCATGGCTTATCATGTTGTATATCGGGTACTCCGCTCCTATCCCTTCGTCATCGTGAGATATCCTCTCTGATAACCTTAGGCTGGTGGTAGGCACATCGTCAGCCCATATGTTGCCTCCTACAGCATCCATATTACCACAAAGACCCAATAAAATTGCCACTGCCCGGTGGGTTTGGACCCCGTTTATAGTATGGTCTAATTTAACCCCCGCTGAAATGTTTGCAGGTTTATTAGTAGCATACGTTCGCGCAATTTCTCTGATCGTTTTTGCCGGCACCCAGGTAATCTCTTCTACTCTCTCAGGGGTATAATGTTCTATGCGTTCAACCAGCTTATCGAATCCTACGGTCCAGTCTCTTACAAAGTTAGCATCATACAGGTTTTCTTTTATGATCACATGTATCAGACCAAGGACCATTGCACAGTCAGTACCCGGCCTTATCTGTGCGAAAATGTCGGCCCGTTTCGCCAGCTCTATCCTTCGAGGGTCAATCACTATTAACTTTCCACCTTCTTTCTGAATATTGCCAATCCCATGGATTGCCATGTGGGTGCTTTCCTGTGGATTACCTCCCCAGATAATAGAGCACCTAGTGCCACGCCAGTTCGGGAGGGCACTCTGACCCTTATGGTTTACCGTCAGATTGTGAGCATACCATCGGGAGCTAAAGCAAAAACTTGCGCCAGAAGTATAATTCGGGGTTTGGTACGCATCACAAAACCGCCGGGCTACCTTCTCAGCAATAGTCCCAATAAAAGGGTTTCCATTGTGGAAGGCAAGTGCCTTCGCTCCCCACTCATTTTTCACTCTCTCAAGCTTACCGCTGATAAAGTCAAATGCTTCTTCCCAGGAGATACTTTTCCAACCGCCCTTCGTTTTAATTAAAGGATCCTTCAATCGATCAGGTGAATACACATATTCAAGTACGGCTCGAGAATTGCCTTTAACACAGTGGGTCCTTCCAATAATATGATCCGGTGAAGGGGTAACCCTGGTTAATCTACCTTCCTTGACGTATGCCTTCGTGCCGCAACCGACTTGACACATCTTGCAAAGGGTATTAACGACCTTCTCCCCGGGTTGAGCTTCATTAGGCGCATCTTGATTGGATGATGTCATAGTGTTCATTGGTTTCCTCCCATTGGGCTGAATTTACTATAGGGTTTTGATGACGGAAAGTAAAAAGCGCTTCTCGGGATAATTCACTACAGGTTGTCTGTATATGAGGACCTTCTTTCAGAAGAAATTATTTCCTTCTAAATCCGAGATAGGTCTTCCTCAGGGTGTCATCTGAAAGCAGTTCTTCTGCTGACCCTTTCGCCACTATTTTTCCTTTAGACATAACGTAGTTTTTAATAGCTAACTCAAATGCGAATTTGACATCTTGCTCAACTAACAAAATGGTGTGACCGGTTTCATGAATTTCTTTGACTCTGGAAAATAATTCTTTTTTTATCTTCGGGGCGAGGCCAACTGACGGCTCATCTATAAGCAGTAAATCGCTTTGGGTCATCAATCCTCTACCGATGGCCAGCATAGATCGTTCACCTCCCGATAGAGTCCCTGACATCTGATTTTGCCTTGCCTTTAGCACTGGGAAAAGAGAAAATACTTTCTCTAAAGTTTCTTTTTTTACCTTGTGGTCTTTAACGAGGTAAGCTCCGGCTTCTAAATTTTCCAAAACTGTCATTTCCTTAAAAGGTTTGCCCCTCTCTGGACATAGAACAATGCCTTTTTTAACAATTTCGTGCCCGGGCAGACTGATTATCTCCTCTCCTTTAAACCTTATACTACCTTCAAGTGTGATCCTGCCAAGCACTGTACCCTTAAGAGTATCCTTCTCCCATTTAATGAGGCCGGCTAACGCGCGTAAAAAAGTACTCTTCCCCGCACCGTTTGGGCCAACAAGACTGACCAACTCTCCAGAATCAACGTTCAGACTAACCTGGTTTAATATTATAGCCCTATCATAGAGGACTCTTAGGTTTTCAATTTCGAGATACAATCTATAGGCCCTCCGTTCCGATATAAGCTTCAATAACTTCCTCATTATTAGTTATTTCATCAGGTGTACCAATAGCCAGTATCTCCCCAAAATTTATGACAATTACCCTGTCTACAATTTCCATAAGCTCGGATAATTTATGCTCCACAATAAGCATTGACATACCCTCGCTATGCAGTTTTCCAAAACGACCTCCTTTGTGCAGTCTTTTAAGAGAATTGGCAATGAGATGGGTTTCATCTTGATTTAAACCTCCAAAGGGTTCATCGAGAAGGAGAAGGTCCGGTTCTGTTGCTATTGCTCTTGCCAGTTCAAGCCGTTTTAGATCACCATGCGGAAGAAACGATGCTGGCTCCAGGGCAAGATCAGCTATACCTGCGAATTCCAAAGCATCCATAGCTCTATTATCAACCGTTTTAACCCAATCTCCTTTACTTTTCGCCCTGGGACAGAGCGAAGAAACTAAGACATTTGCAATAACAGGTAAATGCCGAAATGGTTTTACGACCTGGAATGTTGAGGATATGCCCATATTGACAATGCTGGGAATCGATTTCCCACTTATTTTTTCACCTCTAAATAATACTGTTCCATATGTGGGCTTAAGGATCCCGATGATGAGTCTTATCAAAGTAGACTTTCCTGCTCCATTAGGTCCGACCAATCCTACCATTTCGTTTCTACCGATTTCAAAACTGACATTATTAACTGCTCTTAGCCCACTAAAAACTTTTGATAAATTATTGATCTCCAAAAATTTCTCAGACATATTACATTACCCCTCTTCGTGTTCTCTTAGCTCCCTCCTAGAGACCTTCCCTATATCTGTTTTAGGAATTTCCCCAATGAACTCGACAATTTTTGGGATTTTATAGTGAGCTAATTTTCCCTCGCAATACTCAACAATGTCGCTTTCAGACAAGTTCCCCCGTGCTTCAGATTCTAATACGATCATTGCTTTAACATTTTCACCGACCTCCATATCTTTTACGGGTATAACTCCAGCTTGCTTGATTTGAGGATGGGAAACCAAGACCTCTTCGACTTCCCGGGCATAAATCCTAAGTCCTTTGTACTTTATGAGATCCCTTTTCCTGTCATAAACAAAAAAATAGCCATCGTCATCCATTCTTCCCAAATCACCGGTTCGCCACCATTCGACACCATCTAAAATTACCCTACACTCGTTCGTAGCTTCTTCGTTTTTCCAGTAGCCTTTGGTCACCTGTGGTCCCTGGACAGCTATTTCTCCTATTTCCCCAACTGGACAGATACTGTCTCTTTCAGGATCAAGTACTACTGATGCAGTATTGGGAAGAGGAACTCCTATTGATGTTAACTTGGAGCCTCCTTCCGGGTTACCATGACTCATACAAGAAGTTTCAGTCATGCCATACATTTCATGAATTGTTGTACCTGTGCGTTCTTGCCAGGCCTTAGCAGTGTATTCATTAAGGGCATCGGCTCCGCTAATTATCTTTTTAAATTGATGCCAGTTTACTCTACTTGTTTTTTTATATTTCCTAAGATATTCGTACATAGTAGGAGCGCCTACAAAAATAGTCGGTTTATATTTCACTATATCAGCTAAAATTACATCTATGTCCGGTGTTGTTAGAATTACTATAGTATCACCGTGGAGTATCCCCGTTATTATGGAGAACAATTGTCCCCCAGCATGATAAAAGGGCATCAGACCTATCTGTAATTCTTTTCCATCCTCGAGATCTGTATAGAAACTTCTAAATTGAAGGGCATTTGAAATCAAATTATAGTGGGTCATCATTGCACCTTTCGGCAAACCAGTTGTTCCTCCAGTATAAGGGAGAGTAGCTAAATCCTCTTTTGGTTCAATTTCTACTTGGGGAGTATTTGCTTCATATTTTTGTAGTAGTTCTTTTAGCTGATGACACCCCTCTCTTTTGATTACCTTTGTCGGAGGAAGTGCCATTTTTTGATATACGCCTTTAAGAATGCTTTTTCCTATAAACCTCTTAAGATTTGGCAAAGAGTCTTCTATATTTGTAAATATAACATTTTCAAAAGTAATCCCTGTTTTTTCAACAGCCTGATACAGAATATCTTGGCAAACAAGAGTTTTCGCACCACTGTTTTCTAACTGGTGCCTTATTTCGTTTGATACGTAAACAGGACTTATCTGGGTTATTATTGCTCCCAGCTTTAAGGCTCCATAAAACACGATTATATGCTCTGGAGAATTAAGCAACAAAAAGGCTATTACATCGCCTTTCCTAACGCCTAGATGATGCAAAGCATTTGCAAAGCTATCAACCTTCTCCCTTAACTCTTTATAAGATATTTTTTTTCCATAAAAAATTAGTGCAGTTCTATTTTTCCACCGTTCAGTTGCCTTATCAAACGCTGCAGGCAAAGACTCTACAGGAATAGTTATTTCTTGCGGAACATCATTAGGATAACACTTGAGCCAAGGCTTATTTAAACCCGAAAGTCCCATATTTTTCCCTGAAGTGGTTTAATAATAACGGACACCATGCTAAGAACGATTATCCAGAAAGCG
>CAZVGY010000175.1:0-5687 GCA_964627015.1 uncultured Desulfobacteraceae bacterium | reverse complement strand
CTTTCCTCAAAGCATTGGAAGATAAAAAATTTACACAAGAAACTTGACTGCACCTAAAAGTGAATGAACAGGAAGCCCGAAGCATAGTAAATCGTGCCCTGGAGAATGAAAACGGATTCCTTCCTGAAACTGAATCAAAAAAGTTATTATCCTCTTATGGTATTCCGGTTAATCGAGCTGAACAGGCCGAATCCGAGGAAGAGGCCGTGAATCTGGCAAAACGCCTGGGTTATCCCATGGTAATGAAAATCCTCTCTCCTGATATTTCCCACAAGAGTGAAGCAGGCGGCGTCATCACAAACCTTCAAACCGAAAGTGAAGTACGAGAGGGCTATAAACACATTATTCGAGCAGCCCGAGCTTACAAACCTGATGCGAAAAAATTGCAGGGGTTACTTTACAGCCCATGGTGAAAAATGCCGAAGTGGAAATCCTGGTAGGCGCCATAAGGGACGTACTTTTTGGCCCCGTGATCCTGTTTGGTATGGGTGGTGTTTTTGCAGAAGTGATTGGGGATCGGAACATAGGATTGCCTCCCCTGAACCGGACACTGGCCAGAAGACTCATGGAAGACACAAAGGCCTACAAGCTCCTCAAGGGATACCGCAAAATATGCGAGGCTGATTTGGCCCTTTTCGAACTATTACTGATCTGCCTTTCCCACCTTCTTATAGATTTCCCGGAAATCTCAGACCTGGACATGAACCCGGTTCTTGTAAAAGATGGCAAACCCATTGTGGTAGATGCTCGAATAAAGATCAGAAGATCAGAAGTATCGGCGCCCTACCATCTTGTTGTCAGCCCTTATCCTGAGCAGTACGAATCTGTTGAAACTACAAGTAAAGGTATCGAGATATTTATACGTCCTATAAAACCCGAAGACGCTCCTCTTTTAGTAGAACTTTTTGAGAGACTGTCTTCTGAGACCCGTTACCATCGGTTTCATAGCGCAATGAAATCTTTGTCAAGAGACATGCTGATTCGCTTTACACAGATCGACTATGACCGTCATATTGCCTTAGTGGCATTAAACAGACTGGATGGGGAAGAAAAGATTATGGGTGTGGTGAGAGCCATCATCGGTCCGGATCGCCGAGAGGCAGAGGTTGCCCTTACAGTTGAAGACTCCTGGCAGGGTAAAGGTGTAGGGGAAAAACTGCTTCAAAAATGTCTCAATGTCTGCAGGGACTACGGCATCGGGACAGTTCAAAGCGAGGTTCTTTCGGAAAACCACAGGATGTTAAACCTGGGTAGAAAGCTGGGATTTACTGTTGCAAAGGGTGAAAGGACACGGACCTCTAAGCTCAGAATAGATTTGCAGAGAAAAATCCAGATAAATTGATGAACTTGTGTTCGCTTTTGAGCGCTTAATCTCAAAAAATGGAACCAGGCGATATGAAGGATAAAGATAAAATTTCAAATGACAGGGTGAAAAAATTTTCCGTATCTAAGACTGTCAACATGATTGAAGATGCAAATATTAATAATGTTGAAAGGGCCTATTTGAAAGCCTGGAAAATGGGATTGATGGATACCACCGTATACCGGCACGGGAGCAAATCGGGACAGGCAATTCAACCCGGGAGCGGAGAAGAGTCAACCAGGTATAACCACTACGTGCATTGCGACCCGGAACAATATTCTGTTTAACGTGACATATTGATCAGGCTTTATAACAGAAAGTATAATTTAAAAATTCCATGTTCGGAGATCAAAAAAAATGGATCAGACATTCGCCATAAAAGACTGTGCCCTGATAGCTCTCGCCACAGGGCAAAGGGCCCAAAATTTACGTGAACTCAGAGATCGTCTTCGGGATATTGACACCAATTGTATTTACTATCATTTCTGGGGAGGTCTTTTGCGGCCCCGTTTTGACGACCCTGAGTATCATAACGACTTTGCGATCTGGGTGGCTCACAGTCTTCACAATAAAATTCTGGCTGAACGCCTGGCAGTAATAGACCCCGCTACATTCGAGTCAATGGAGTCGCTGAGGGATGAACTCATAGATTTCATCCAGGAAAGCCTGGATGAAACCGAGTACCCCACCTGGGCTAAACGGGATGATCAGTTTGAATTCATCCGATCCCAGATCGTGGTATTTGATACCGGTATAAGGGTTGAAACTCCGAGAGAATTCGTGGAAATACTTCCCAGGATGTCCGCTGGCAGTATTTTTTATCACTTTATTGACGCCAGGAGGCGAGGAAATAACGGTCTGGACGATTTTCAAAGCTGGCTGTCCTTTTTCGGGGAGACTTTTGAAACACTCCAATTTCAAATCAATAAGATCGATCCTTATTTTAATCCTCTAACTCGTATCAGGGACGAACTGGCTCAAATTTTTAAGGAATACTTTCAGGAGCGCGGATATGAGCAGTAACAGTGCAATGCTTGACAAATACAGAGAAGTAGCCGGTCCCGATGTAATCCAGCACCTGCATCAACTGGCAGAGCCGCTAAAAGGAATGCACGTTGTTCATGTCAACTCTACAAGGATAGGCGGCGGTGTGGCCGAAATTTTAAACAAAATGGTCCCTTTTATGCGAGAGCTGGGAATCAAGACATCCTGGGAGGTTATTTCAGGTGATCCTGAATTTTATCTCTGCACAAAGAGTTTTCATAACGCTATCCAGGGAGAGAGTATGGAAATCCCTGAAAGTTTTTTTCGCGCCTATGAAGAAGCAAACCGAAACACGGCCGAAGTTCTGCGGCCCATTCTCCAGGAGGCGGACGTAGTAATTATTCATGATCCTCAGCCTGCTGCTATGATCAGTCATTGCCCCGCCCGAAGGGGAAAATGGGTCTGGCGGTGTCACATTGATGCAAGCCGGCCTTTTAGGCCTGTTTGGAAATATCTCAGAAAATATATCAGCCTGTATGATGCGAGTATTTTCTCCCTTTCGTCCTTTACCCGACCCTTGCCCCACCCTGTTTACCTGATTGCACCCAGCATCG
The DNA here is from genome assembly GCA_964627015.1 of uncultured Desulfobacteraceae bacterium. Classification (GTDB taxonomy): domain Bacteria; phylum Desulfobacterota; class DSM-4660; order Desulfatiglandales; family Desulfatiglandaceae; genus CAZVGY01. The sequence goes on along the minus strand of CAZVGY010000175.1, from coordinate 2,726 downwards.
ACCCCCTTCATGACAAAAACAGGGAACTTGATCAAATCGAAATTGAGGAAGTTTTAAATGAATTTCATATTGATCTTGAACGACCGCTTCTCGTGCAAATATCCCGGTACGACCGCTTTAAAGACCCGGTAGGGGTTATCCACGCCTATAAATTGGCCAAGCGATTCATACCGGATCTTCAACTCGTCCTGGCAGGAGGTGGAGCCGCGGATGATCCGGAGGGTGATATCGTGCTGAGAGAAGTCCGGAGTTCAGCAAAGGATGAGGATGATATCAAAGTGCTTCTTTTGCCGGGGGACGATAACGTGCGCATAAATGCCTTGCAGCGAGGAGCCAGGATTGTGCTTCAAAAATCCACCAGGGAAGGCTTTGGTCTCACGGTCACTGAAGCCATGTGGAAAAGGCGGCCTGTCATAGGAGGGGATACCGGGGGAATACGGATTCAGGTGGTCAATCATCATACCGGGTTTCTTGTAAACACGCCTGAAGGGGCAGCACTTAGAATTCGCTATTTGCTTCAATATCCTAAAACACTTGAAGAAATGGGTGAAAAAGCCCACACCTTTGTAAGGGAGAACTTTCTAATAACCCGTAATCTGAGGGAATACCTTACCCTTATGCACGCGTTATTGCACCAAAAGCAGGACAGGATAGTTCTCTGATCAAATAAAATTGATGTTTTAATGCATTGGGAGGTTATATGGCATGGGCGATGTGGTTATTGTTTCAAATCGCGGGCCATTCAGTTTTACGGATGATTTTCTGAGTCATGTAGAAAAATGCGTCAGGAACGGCGAACGCCCCGAGAGCCCCAAGTTCGGTGAAGGCGGCCTTGTCCAGTCCATGGTCGGGCTTTTAAAGCCCGGAAAATGGAAAACCACCTGGATTGGTTCATCCATGGGTGACAGGGATATTGATGTAGCCAGAGGTTACTATAACGACTTGTTCCGGGAAGTCGAAAAATCAGGCCTGGCCCCGGCACAGTTTCCACATATTGAGATCAATGAGGACAACCGGATGCACTTCCGTTTCAGAGAATATGATTTTTACATGCGGTTTGTCTTTTTTGATACACAGCATATGTATAGCTATTACAGCAAATTCGCCAACGGATTTCTTTGGCCTCTTATGCATCTGACCAGGTCTCCACTTTTTTACAAAAAGACCAGAGCCTTCCCCAGACCGGAATTTGAAAAAAATGATTTTGTGCAATACACCAGCAGCAGTGTTACCTTTGCCAATACAGTACTGGATGAAATACGAAAAAATAATACTTTTAAACGAAAAGCGGAGGATGTTGTTATCTGGAACCAGGATTATCATCTGATGGAAATCTCCGAAATACTAAGGTCACAACTCCGTGAAGAAAAACAGATGGAAAAGCCGCTCGAAAAAATACATATAGGTCAGTTTATGCATATCCCTTTTTTTAATATTCACGAAATACAGGGACTGATAAGAGAAGATAAACGCAGCCGCATAAAATTACGGGTATATGATCCTTTTTTTGAGAGTATAGAAAGTATCCTCCAGAAACTTACCTGGGGAATGCTTAACAACGATTTTATCGGATTTCACACAAAGGAGTACTGCGACAGTTACCTTGCGGCCCTCGAAGAGTGGTTTCCCGTCGAAATACACGTAGCTGACAAGTGTTACGAAATTCACCACCAGGACCGGATAACCACAGTGGGTGCTTTTCCAATCGGACTGGATGTAGATAAAATCCTTTTCGAAGTCGGGCGAACGAAGCGGCTTAATTACAGAGTAGGGAAAAAAAGTCTCCGGCAACTTATGGAGAATGATAGGAAGCATGGTAAAATTATTTTCGGCGGTCTTGAACGCTCTGATTACACAAAGGGGCTCCTGGAACGCTTGCATATATTTTTCCACGCCAGGCAACACCTCAAAGCCAGAAATGAAAACGCACGGTTTTATCAGGCGACGGCCCCGAGCCGTTCTTCTAATCCTGACTATCAAAACTTAAATAACTTATTCAGGGAAGAACTCGCCTTAATCAACCACAGGTTACCGCAGGAAGACTGGACAATGCATCTGGGCCAGGGAATCCCGCCCCCCCAGAACTATCGATTTATGAGAGAAGTCGATGTAATGCTGGTCACTCCGCTGGAAGACGGAATGAATCTGGTTGCATTTGAATTCATCCTCTCACAGAAGTTTAGAAAAAATAGAGGCATGCTGGTTTTAAGCTCGAGTGGTGCCAGCCGAATTCTGAAGCAGAATGGTTTTGGAGAAAAGGACGGAATTGTATTTGTTAATCCGCTCAGGCCGAAAGATGCCGGCAACAGGGTCGCAGAGGCATTGAAACAAGATATACGGATCTCAGACAGGCTCGTGAATTATGTGGAAACCGAGAGGCGAGTGGATGATTGGGCGGAGCAGAACATAAAAGCAATCATTAACAGCCGAAAGACATCTTAACTCTAAATCTTTACCAGAAGCCAGCCGCTGAAGAGGGTGTAATAAGTAAATTGGAACCAGAAAATGAAATACAGCACATAAATGTACTGTTGGTTGAGGACGATGAAGATGATTACGTTCTTATTCGGGATCAACTAGCTGAAATCACGACAACGGACTATGATCTGACTTGGGTTATAGCGTATGAGGATGCCCTTAGTGAAATGGCAAGTCAAAAACATGATGTCTGCCTTTTAGTCCAGCATAGAAACCCTGGTCCTTTGGACCAGGTCAGAGTTCAGTGG
>CAZVGY010000174.1:0-5845 GCA_964627015.1 uncultured Desulfobacteraceae bacterium | reverse complement strand
AGTGTTACCTTCTTTTCTCCGATTCTTTACGGATTCTTAGTAGCAGATACAATTAGAAAGAGAATGAAGGCATTGGAAAACGCAGCGCTGGAGACCGAATCTCTTAACCAGCAGGGTAAACCCGGTAGTTACAAAATCAAAGCGGTGAGACTTAACTCAGAACCAGTTTCGTTTAGGGAATAATTCTTAACTCAAATATATGACCTCCATAAAATCATCCCGAAAGCCTCGTTATCGAAGGGTTTCAAGTGTCCGGATTCGTCTCCAGGAGCGAGATCGGAAGATTATTTACCAAGTTTATAAGCACCGTTTTTTGGACTCAAATCACATTGCGGCTTTGATAGGCGGGAGTCGGCAGCCGCTTCTGCGGCGCTTACAAGGCCTTTTTCATGCTGAATATTTGACCCGTCCTTTAGAGCAACTGAGCCCCTATCAAAAGGGGAGTGGACCGATGGTTTATGGAATCGGTAATGAGGGGGCCAGTGTTTTAGAGAAGGAATATAAAATACCAAGGGGAAAAATTAACTGGACCAGAAAAAATCGAGAAGTGAGAGGAATGTTTTTGGAGCACGCCTTGATGATTTCTCATTTTATGGTTTGCCTGGAGATGGCTTGCCGGCAACGAAAGGACGTGGATCTTATTAAACCTGGAGAGATCTTCAAGAAGCTTCCGGAGGAAAGTAAGACCCGGGCAAACCCGTTCAGTTTGAAAGTTAATGTGAGGCGGAGTTTTCAAAAGAGACGAGAGACTTTAAAAATTGGCGTCATTCCGGACAAGGTTTTTGGCTTATATTTTCCGAATGATCCGCCCGGGCGAAACAAGGCCTATTTCTTTTTGGAGGCTGACCGGGCCACTATGCCAGTGGTACGATCAAATCTTTACCGGACATCTTTCTTTAAAAAGATGGTGGGATATTGGGGAGCTTATCGACAAGATCTTTTCAAGAAAACTTTTGGATTCAAAGCCGGTCGGGTATTGACTATCACTAAATCCCAGGACCGCATTAACAATATGATTGCGGCCAATAAAGAAGTGGATGAGCGAAGAAAAGGATCCAAAATGTTTCTTTTTGCCACTCAAGGCCAGGTTGATTTGAGGCAACCTGGACAGCTTCTGAAGCCGATTTGGAGGAACGGCAGAGACGACAACTTGTGCAGTTTGCTTGATTAAGTATCCTATTTTATAATGGACTAAACACGGCTGGCTGGCCTCTGTCTGAGCACCGACCTTTTTCATTTTCTCGGTAGAAAGCAACTACCGGGAGAGTGATTCGCTATTTGGACAGCAGCTTCATTTCGGATGCTGCTGAATGCGGCAGAATGAAGCCGGATCGCGGGCTTTTCAGCATCCGGGGAGGTTACCACGGTTTAGGTCATATAGCCGGCTGTGGATGTGAGGAATGAAAAAAGGGCGCCATTCGGCGTCCTTTTGTGGTTTTAAAGTGTGGCTAATCAAGAATAATTACGAGGCATTATTAAATAGGGCATCAAGAAATTTCGTTTTTGGGTCTGGTTTTTCTCCATACTTGTTTGCTTTCTCAGAGCCTTTTGTAAAACATGCTGATATGAGGATTATCATGTTTACAAGCGGAATGAAAAAAAGAAATAAATATAACCCTGAGTGATTCATGTCATGTAGTCTGCGGACATGCAAGATTAAGAAAAAAACTGCGCCGGCCAGAACTATCAATAAAGCGAACATGTCATAAAACGTTAAGTTTTCTTCTTCTGACACCCCAGCACCGACAAATATCATTATAATAAAAGACAACAGAAGCCCTAATACATAGTTTTTTCTTCCAATTCGGCCTCTAATAAGTTGCAACGGATTGAACATATAGATTTGTTTGAAAAAATTATATCCTTATCCTCAACTTTAGTATCCATAATCCCAATATCCATTATAAGCGTTATAGTCATCATAATAATCTAGCCCCGTCCAATAATCGTCTTGCCATTCCCATGAAGGCTCTCGCCAATAAGATGGGCGGCTATAATCATAATAGCTGTCATTATACAAATCATCTCCCCAGCTCCAACTGTAATTATCATATTTCAAACCATTAGAATCTGATCGATAATAACCATCTACGTAAGTTCCGTTGCTTCTGTAATACCCATTAACCCAACCAGCATTTGCCATTCCCGCCACTGAAAAAAGAAACACAGCAAGCAAGAGGCATTTTAATAGGTGTTTCATATATTTTAATATTAATTATTATTTATTAAAAGTATAAAATAATGAGGGAAATATATCAAAAATAACCAGGAGGTTCCTATCTTTTTGGCAGTCTTCCTCCGCTCCGAAGGCAATCTTCAATAGAGTTATAAGAAGTGTAATTTTTCGTTTTATTATAATAGGTTGTTCCTCTTTCATGGCAGATGTTATTCTTGCTCTTTTTCACCTGAGGATCCGCATTTGGTTCGTTCGTTTCTGCCGGCCGGGTGGTATCACCATTACAGGTATCACCCTAAAAACCTTTCTTGTTCTCTCTGGCTTGTCGTTCCGCCAGTTGAAACTCGGGCTGATATCTGTAGGGATTGCTTTGATAGGTGTATTCGTGGGCGAAACCTTCAGCGATCATATATTTATTATAGAATGTGCCGTCCTCCAAAAAGACGTACCTTAACAGACGGCTGTATTTATCTCTTTCGCTTTGACTGTCATCTGCTTCCAATCTAACCATACGGGCGCTCAATAATTCTTTGGCTTTATTAGAGGCTTCTACGCCAAAACACTGGACCGGCTTGCGAGGGTCAACGGTTTCGGGCGTGTCCATCCCAATAAGCCTTAGAGTTTCTATGGTGCCATCAATATCAACCTTAATGGTATCCCCATCAATTATCTTGACGACCTTATAGAATTTTTCGTTTGAATGATCGGATGGGTTTATCTTTTCTTTTCCCGAGTTTTCAGGATGTGTAGCCGGGTTGGTTAGGTTTTCGCTGGCTTTCTCCCGTGGGTCGATTCGTAAGACTTCGCGGACCTCATTGATTTTATCAACCAAACCAATGAATATAAGAATGGCGAGAATAATCAGACCTGTATTGAGTTGTCACCGCCGATCAGTACGGGACCCAGGTCTGGCGGCATTGAATATTACCCGACATCATAAGTGTCTGAGAATATGTTCTATTTTTTCGCTGTAGATCTACCTTCCTTTCCATTTTCACGATAGGAATTCTGGTAGCGCAACAGATTTAAGGAATTCTGTCAAAATTCCATGTGAGGGCGCTGACAGAAGATGATTTGTTGCGCATACAGCTGAAGAAAACTAGAGGTTGAAACGATCGAGGGTTGCATTCCGCAACTTCCACTAACCCTAGCGGATATCCAGAGTGTAGCTGTTTCATCCACGACATAAAGTATAACAAGTAAATACAAAGAAAATTGATCTTGAATGTATTTTTTATGAAGTAAAGTGAGTCACCTTTCCGCCACAGGGGGGTCTCAATTTGCCGCCACAGGTGGGGTCGGTCCAAGCCGGCGGTGACAATTGAGTAGCCATTTCTTGTTTTTGTATGAAAATCTTTTCATGTTGTTATAACTAGTTAAGGCAGTGTTTCACAGGCACTCCCATCTTTATCTCTGTCCAACCCATGGACATCAAATCCTACTTTCGCCATACAGCACTGGTATAATGATTGTGCTTCGCTATGAGTTGAAAAATCAGGGCAGTTATAGATATTTCCACTACAGTTGCAACTTGGCTCTGAGGTTTCCTTTGTTGTAGATGTCTCAGTTGCGGAGTCTGTTTTATTGCAACCTAAGAGAAAGATCATAGAGAAACAGACAACGCCCGCAAATAATAGGTATTTCATTTAGTTAGATTAATTATAATCAAACTAACTATTGCATTTTAGGGGGTTTTGTCAAAATAAGGGACGTCTAGATTGGACGTCCCTTATAGCTTTAACCAAGCAGGTCTTTAGCCTGCTCCGCTGCCAACTGATGTGGTTTTTTGGCATAAGTCCCTACGTCAAGGACTTTCACAAAGATTTTTCGGCCCAGGCGCCCGAGGCAATCCTCAGCGCATATTTGGCCGTCTTCATCGGCATCGAACAGCAGGATTGCCTGTCCCCCCGGGCCAAGGAATTGGGTAATCAATTCTTCTTGTCTTTCACCCAACACCGAGCCCATTAGAGCCACCGTGTTGGGAAAGCCGCTTTGGTATAGGTTAAACACCGAGAGGAAGCTTTCTACCAGAATCAAGGCCCTCAGGCCCTTCTCCTGGCGGTTTAAGTTATATGCCACTGCCAATTTTACAAAATTCGGCGGTTGCTTATACTTTCCTTCCTCTTCAATCTGTTCCTGGGTCACCGCGCGGCCACAGTAAGCGACCAGCTGGTTTTGTTCATTATGAATAGGAATGGCAATTCGCCCCTTCATTATACCTTTAGAGCAAAATCCTAAACCGAAATGTTGGACAGTTGCCGGTACGATCCCGCGTTCTTCAAAGAACGGATGTTCCGGTTCTAAAGATTTAAGCTGGAAGGTGAGAGGAGGATTAATCGGTTCTTCCTCTTGTTTTTCGCTGTTGGGGTCCGTCGTAGGCTCTGGCGCTTCTTCTTTCTTTTTAGGGTTTTTCTCTTTTTTCTTTCTAACCCGTTTTTCTTTGGGAGGCTCCTTTTTCTCTTCAGCAATTGGCTGATCCGAGAGACACCATTGTTGAATCAGCAGGCCGGCCTCCCGGATAGAAACGTTTTCCATTTTGCTCACAAAATCCAAAACATTTCCTCCGGATTTGCAATTGCCAAAACAATTGAAGATGTTTCGCTCGATGTTAACGGAAAATTGGCGGGGATTGGAGCCCTTGTGTATTGGACAACATCCCACTAGATTTTGGCCGGATTCTTTGAGATCGGCCAGGAGGCCGTAATGGCCCAGGACCATTTCCATGGTTACCTTGGCTTTAATCTCCTTGTAATCAACCCAGTTTTTTCGATTTTTTGGCATGGTGTTATCCTCCATATTTGCGGGGATTATATTATAAAGTGCTTATATTTCAATTGTTTAATAGAAGCTGGATTCTGTCAAATTTCTCTTTTTGTTTTCCCCAGCCTCCCGTTCCTTTCCTTTGCCTTTCTTAATTCTCAATCCTTTTTTTCAGTTTTGCGCTTTGCTTCTTTCCTTTTGTTCTTTTCATTTTAGCAAATCTCCCCGCTAGTGCTGTCAAGGTCGTTCTTCCAGCGGGGAGCTCCACCTTGACAGCGCGGGGATCGATTTGCTCTCGCTGAAGGCAATAGAAAGCGAAATCTTTCTATTGCCGTAAATTTCTTGCCGGTTAGTCGCGGTTTAAGGCTTACGGTTTGTAATCATTAATTATTAGAAGATGAAAATCCAAAGCCTTCGGGTTCTTATGCCCGAAATCGACGGGGATGTTTTTCGCTCAGGGTTTTCCAAATATCCGCTGTATTACAGCGCGCGTTGGGATGAGCTCCAGGAAATGGCTTGGAAAGAGGCCAGGCGAAGAAATCTTGCCAAACCCGATGATGTCCGATGGGCTGATTACGCCTTGGATATTCTGGGCATTCCCAACCATCGCTGTGAGGCCGATCAGGACGAGAAGGGGACCTGGTTTGTCTACTGGAGTTAATTAGTAAGTTAAAATCTATGAAGCTTTTAACCAAACAACTCGAAAAAAGATTTGCCGAGGTTGGCAGCCAGGAGGAAGAAAAAGATCCTTTGGTGATTGCCAAGTTTTTCAATCCGCAGGGACTAGTGTCACATCACACTTGACATGTCGTATAATATGTGATAGAATTTCATCATAATCAAACCTCTAAGCGGGAGGATAGAGTATGAAGAAATTCATAGTGACCTTGACTGAAGAGGAACGAAATC
>CAZVGY010000173.1:0-5863 GCA_964627015.1 uncultured Desulfobacteraceae bacterium | reverse complement strand
ATATTTTACACTGAAAATTTACCAGGCTTTATTCAACTAAATTGGAGAAGAACCACATTTACTTACACGCTCAAGTCCTTGTATACTCTTTTCTGAATAAATTGCAGAAGCTGGAATAATTTATATAATCAAAAGCTGCTTTTTTCCAGAAAATCATCGAGATAATATGGATTCCACCGAACTTATTGAAATTGATATGTTCGCCCCTGAAGTCAACGACCTGGATCACTGGGAAGTGGTTCATTTCAAAGGTGTTTTAGAAGAAGTCGCTGAAGATTACGGATGTGAACTTGTTTTCTTTGATATAAATAACGGCACAGTGACCTTCGCTTTTAATAGTGAGCCGCTGATGGCTGACATCTTGAAGATCCTACGGAATGACTTTAAAAGCTAATCGAGATAATATTGCAGTTATCCTCGCACAACCCCAGATTCCGGAAAATATAGGCTCGGTGGCGCGCGCCATGAGCAACATGGGTTTAAAAAAACTCATAGTGGTGGAACCCAAAAATTACGAAATCAGCCGTCTGCTTAAAACCGCAACAGGAAATTCAGTTGAAGTGGTTCGCAATATGGAAATATACGGGGACCTGAAGAAGGCACTGGAACCATTTCATTATGTAGTCGGGACTACAGCGCGAACCGGATCACATAGGCCTGCCATGACCCAGCCCCGACGCCTTGCCCAGGATCTCATACCAATCTCAGAAAAGAATATGACAGCGCTCCTTTTCGGCCCTGAAGACCGAGGGCTTTCAAATGATCAGCTACGTTACTGCCACACCATTGTTACCATTCCCACGGCCCATTTCTCCTCCCTGAATCTGGCTCAGGCGGTAATGATATTATCCTATGAAATATTTTTGGCTGACCGGGAACCTTCCTGCGAGTCTGTCCCGCGTCTCGCAAACAAATTTGAATTAGAAGGAATGTACGAACATATAAAAAAAGTATGCATAAAAATCGGCTTTATAGATCTCCAGAATCCGGAACACTGGATGCTCAATATCAGGCGTTTTCTCTCCAGATTTCCTCTCAGGGCAAGAGAAGTAAGGATCGTCAGAGGGATATGCCGACAGATTGATTGGTATACAGGCCAACTTGGAAGTATTGAAAATAAGCTGCAATCTGAAAGCGGAGGAACCTATGAAACAGATAAATGAAGTGTTTTCCTATGAAATTAGTGATGGTTTGGCTCTAGTTAGTTTCAACGTTCGAGAAGATGCGGTAAACACCTGGACTGACGCAGCTACCAGAGGCATAGAAAGCACTCTTGATCTGCTGGAAGAGAAAATTGAAGAAATCAAAGGAGTGATCTTTTTCTCGGGTAAACCAGGTAATTTCCACGCCGGTGCGAATCTCAAGATGATAATAGAAGGAGAAGACGACTCCGGCCTGATGGAGATGATAGAGAGTCTGCACCGGAATTTCAAAAGGCTCGAAGAACTAGGAATTCCCACACTCGCGGCAATAGATGGACATTGTCTGGGTGGAGGTTATGAATTTGCCTTGGCTATGACCGCGCGCGTGGCAACCGATTCTCGAAAAACAACCATAGGATTGCCTGAATGCAATGTAGGTCTTTTTCCCGGAGGCGGAGGTACCCAGCGCATGCCCAGGTTGATAGGCTATCCTGCCATAGAATTGATACTCAAGGGACAAGCCGTGCCGGCTGAGAAGGCCCACGAGCTAGGGATGATCGATTGGGTAATCAAGGAAACTGATGATCTTATTTCCCGGGCAAAAGAATATATAGCAAAAATCATAAAGGGCAACCTCCCTTTAAAACGTGTAGTGCATGATTTCTCAGATGTCGACTCTGTAATCGATTCCACACGCCAGGGTATCCTCAAGCGGACTCGCGGAAGGGGACTGCCCGCCCACATGCTTGTTTTAAAGGCAATTCAGGAAGGCCTTAAAACATCGCTTGAACAGGGATTGAAGATAGAACAGAAGTACTTTCTGGAAGTGATCAAGGCTCCTGAATCAAGAGGAAGCATAAACACTTTCTTCCTTAAGACCTATACCGATAAGCCCCAGACAATGATACCATCAGGATTCCAGCCCAGACCTCTAAAAAAGATAGCCGTACTCGGGTTTGGAACAATGGGAAGGGGAATAGTTATAGACATACTCAGGCATATAAAAGTGCCTGTTGTGGTAAAAGATCTACCGGAAGCTTTAGCCCCTGGTGAGGCTTTCGTTCGTAAGATACTGGAAGGCATGGAGGAGAGAGGGGGGCTCAAAGAATCCGTGGACTCGCTTTGCGATCTTATTATTCCTGTCAGCGAATGGAATGGTGATTTCAAGGATGTCGACCTCGTCATTGAAGCGGTCTTTGAGGAACCATCACTAAAAGCGGAAGTATATAAAGACCTGTGTAATTCTGTTAAAGAAAACTGCCTCATTGCCTCCAATACCTCCAGCATACCCATCAATAAACTCTCCGGGGATATAAAAAATCCCGAACGCTTCTGCGGAGCCCACTTCTTTTCTCCAGTATGGATGATGCAACTCCTTGAAATAGTAAGGGGTGAGAAGACTAGTGAAGATACTATCAATAATCTTCTTAGTTTCTGCGCTGCCATCAGAAAAAGACCCGTACTCTGTAATGATTATCCTGGCTTTGTAGTCAATGCCATGCTGTTTCCCTATTTTTTAAAGGCATTTGAAATACTTGAATCCGGGGTCCCCATTGAAAAAATAGACGAAGCAATGGTTAAATTTGGTCTTCCAGTCGGTCCTATAAAGTTGACAGATGAAGTTGGGATTGATGTGATCTATCTCATCTTCACCAAATCTCTTGAACAGAGGGCTCCTCAAACTATTGAAAAAGTGGTGAATGCCGGGAGGCTTGGTCTGAAAAAATCAGGAAAGGGTTTTTTTCTGGCCGGAGGAGGAGTCGATCCAGAGGTTCTTACACTTATCCCTACTTCAGACAAGAAAAAGGACTACTCGACTGCGGAGATCCAGGAAATGCTTTTCCGCCCTTTTGTAGATGTGGGCAAGCAGTTGTTGGAAAAAAAGGTAGTCGACGATGCGCGCTTTATTGATATCGGAGCTATCTGGGGCATTGGCTTCCCTGGCGACAAAGGTGGTCCCTTGAAGTGGTCTGACCTCACAGGATTGAGCAAACAAATTTATGGATTTGATTTTTATTCTAAATTTGCCGCCAGGCAAGCATAAAAGATTCAGGCCCTGAAAACGATGCAAGAAGAATTGTGAACAGGTCAACACATGAATTCTAACCAAACATTTAAAAGGAGGTTTTAAATGGAATTCAAGTACATTCTGTTTGAAGTGGATCAAGGGGTGTGTACCATAACACTGAACAGACCTGATCAGATGAACAGCATAAATCCGGATGTTATAAGGGACCTGGTTGCAGCGATAGATCAATGTGTAAACAGCAAAGACATTAAGGTGGTCATACTGGCAGGAGCAGGCAAGGCTTTCTCCGCTGGCGATGACATCAAGGTTATGGAAACCATGGAAGGATATACCGCCCCGGAAATTGCCAATATAATTGAAACACAGGGTTATCCAATTTTCGTAAAGAGGCTCATTAACATGCAAAAGCCCGTAATAGCATGTGTAAACGGCCTATGTTACGGTGCAGCGGGTGAAATCGCCCTGGCCTGCGATTATATAATCGCTTCGAATAAGGCAAGTTTCGGCCAACTCTATATCAAGGTCGCAACCATGGGCAATACCTATCTGTTACCCAGAATAGTCGGAGCAAGGAGAGCACTGGAACTTCTCTGGACAGGCAGGATTATCAGCGTGGAAGAGGCATTACTGCTGGGAATCGTAGATGAGATAGTAGAGGCCGACGCTCTTAATGAAAAAGTGAAAACCATGGCGCTGAAACTCGCAGCCGGACCAACGGTGGCGATCGGACTTGCAAAGAGAGCGGTCTATAGAAGCATGAATATGGATTTGGAACCCGGCCTGCGCCTTATGTGTGAAATACAAGGTGAACTGGCAAAAACAAGAGATAACAAAGAAGGCTATACCGCATTCGTGGAAAAGAGAAAACCTAATTTTATCGGAGAATAGTATAATCGGCTTCAGGGAGGACCATACCCTCCCTGAAGCCGGTCTTAGCGGCTGGAATTGGACTGTCAATCCCTCATGGGATTATCTTAAGACTCCTTATCCTCCAGTTCCTGAATTCGCCTGTTGATTTCATCCAGGCTTTTACTGAGCGAATCAGCCTCTGCCCTGAGCGTATTCAGTTCCTGCGGTGCATCCATTCCATATGGTGCATACTGAGGAACATATCCCCGGGGCTGGTCAGGGTAATAGGACCATCTAAGAGGTCCCCTACCGAATCCTCGGCCTCTTCCGGCACCGAAACCACGTCCCCACCCATAAAAGCGTCCGTACCTCGGAGCATAACCGACTCCGGAAGGGTTACAATAACCTCGACCGCCACCGGTCATAGGGCCTGCTCCCATGGGGCCAGTACCATCAAATCCTGGCATACCAAACACCTCCTTTCCTTTAAAACGGTCCGCCTCTGCCACGTCGCCTTCTGCCCCTTCCCCTGGAGGGCATCTCAAAATGCCCCCCTTCGATCCGGAGAACCTTTCCCATAACAAGGGCCTCGGCCACAATCCTTCTCGCCTCGACCAATATCCTTCCGAAAGTCTGGCGGGAAACGTTCATCCTCATAGCAGCGGCTTCCTGGCCAAGGCCCTCAAAATCGGTCAGGCGAATGGCTTCAAAACCTTCAATGGTCAGTGAAATCTCTTCCCTGCCCGAAGGGGGCAGCCTGTTTGGCTGAAAGCCATCCACAATGGGGTGGGCGTTAACAAATCTCGGTTTTCGCGGTCTGGGCATTTCGTCTTCAAAACATTATGAGCATTTGACCAAAATATAAGAATTCATTCTTCGCCTGTCAAGAACTTTTTGAGCATATGCTCATAAAAAATCCTGTGTGTTACGTTGCTGGTAGCTTTAAAAATCTATATGATCTTATCCCTTTCCTATCAAGCCGGAACAAGCCACTCTCTGTAACCCCTCTTAATATTTCGGTTTCCGCTATATGATGGTCGCTGAAGACCAAAATCCCGCTGGGTTTCAAAACACGATAGAGCTCCATAAGCACACCTCCGGGATCAGACAGGTCGTGAAAGGTATCGAATAGCAGTACCGCGTCCACACAATTGCTTTCAAGGCCGGTATCTCGTTCTGTCTGTATAGTTTCAATATTTTTTAAACCTTTTTTTAGGGATGTCTTTCGTACCATTCGCAAGGCCAGGGGATTAATATCCACGGTATAGACCTTCCCTTGAGGTCCTACAAGCAAAGCGGCCGCAATCGAAAAGCTGCCGGGACCACATCCATAATCCAGCACATGAAATCCACTCTTCAGACCGGTATCCGCTAACTTTTTATTCGGGCTTATTAATAGATCCCTGAATTTAAAAAATAGGGCCATTAACATAAAGTCCCAATGTGGGAAATATTTTTTCATGACAACCCCTCAGGCTTTCAATCAGTCATGGTAAACCACCGTCAAAATTAGCCGGGTTTTTCAATAAAATTTTTTGATCAGTGATACTCCCCCAGCAGGAGCTGGGGGCTTCGATGGGTTACAAGCTCAAACCTGCTTGAGTCCTTCGGGCTGCCGCTACATCTCCAGACCGGAGTCTGGAGTTTTGTGCGGATGAATAAAGAGACTGGTTAGACAGTAAAAAATTCCAAAAAACTCTGGCAACAGATAGAAGGCCCCGGAATGGAAACTTTAAGCATCACATATCCAAAAGGATAAGCAGAAATTTTAAAAGCAAGGCCTGCAGCAAATTTAACAACCACCCCTAAAAGGGGTGGAATAAAAGGTGACCCTAAAAGGGTA
>CAZVGY010000172.1:0-5957 GCA_964627015.1 uncultured Desulfobacteraceae bacterium | reverse complement strand
TCAAATCGGTAAGCGAAGATATCAAGGTGATTGAAACGAATGTCCCTTCAAAAAGTTATGCTCTGAATCTTGGAGACCAACACGCCACAGGGTATCCCCGTTTTTATATCGACGCAGATGTTATTGTTCCCCTGGACTCCATCCGGAAAACTGCAGAAGCGCTTGAAAAACTCAACATTTTTGCCGCAGCTCCTTCAATGAAGGTTGATTGTACGGATCGCTCTTTTTGGGTTAAATCTTTTTATCGGATATGGCTCAGTCTTCCCTATTGTCATAATGGCATGATTGGATCAGGAGTTTATGCATTGAAAGAGGAAGGGCGAAGGAGATTTACTCATTTTCCCCCTTTAATTGCTGATGACGGCTATATTCGACTGCTGTTTAACTCCCAGGAACGCTTATCTCTTCAGTCTTGTCAGTTTACTGTTATTCCTCCAAAAAATCTAGGCGGGATTATTAAAATAAAAACCAGGGCATATTATGGAAATTTAGAACTACAGCATACCTATCCAGAACTGTATGTTAATGAAGATACCAATCATTTACACATATTGAAAAAATTATTTGCCAAACCTTCCTTATGGGCTCCTTTAATTATTTACTGTTATGTCAGGATGGCATCGCGGCTGAATGCCTGGTATAGATTTAAATACACCCATAAGACAAAATGGGATCGTGATGAAACATCTCGATGATAAATTTCAAATTCTTTACTCCAGAATTGCACCATGGCATTCTGCCGTAAACAATTGGTAATCGCAATGTCAATCAATAAACCAAAAAATAAATCCCGTGGGCTTCCTGATTTTATGATCATTGGAGCAGCAAAATCAGGAACAACCAGTCTGTTCCACTCTCTTATACGACACCCCAAAATCTTTATTCCTGATATGAAGGAACCGGAATATTTCAGCAGACAAAGTATCAACAACCGGGGATTAGACTGGTACAGATCCCTTTTTGCACCTGCACAGGACGGGCAATTGTGCGCTGATGCTTCCACCACATATACCCGTTGGCCCCATACACTTGATGCTCCAGCTTTAATTGCCGAACTACTACCCGACATAAAGTTTATTTACATCATGCGCCACCCCATTGACCGCGCTTATTCCCATTATGGACACCACATGAGAAAGGGTGTAACCATGACATTTGAGGAAGCCCTCGAGAAAGACGACATCTACCTCGATTGCAGCAGATATATGTTTCAGATTGAACGGTACCTCCGTTTTTTCGACCGTGAACAGTTTCTCTTTCTTTTCTTTGATGATCTGAAACAGAATGCGGATAACTTACTTACTGCTATTCTCAACTTTTTGGACTTGAAGGCGGCAGATTTAACCGAAAAAGATATCCCTAAAAGCAACCAGGGTGGAGCAGATCATTACATCCGGCATCAGACAACAAAAAAATTACGCCAGGTTCCTGGTATTGGACCTTTGGCTGGTCTTCTTCCCCAGCGACTGAAGGATGCTATCTTTGCTGCTATCAAGTCATCTTCACTGGGACAACTACTTGCAGAAAAAGCAAAACTCCCCCCCATGCTCCCTGACACAAGAAGAACGCTTATAGAATATTTCAAAGGAGAAAACAGTGCCTTGGAGAATTTCTTAGACGTAAATCTTGATAGTTGGCGCATATAGTTCTTACCATACATTGAAATCATTCTATCACTTCATTCTCCCACGAGGAAATAATGAACTCCTCTGAAAACACCGATCTCCTTCAACCAACACGGATCTTCCTGTGGGCTTAAAACGTAAATTTCTCAAAGGAGGGGCTACAATCGCTCTGGCTCAGATTGCTGGTCAGGTATGCTCTCTTGGCCGCAATGTTATTATTGCAAGACTTGTAAGCCAGACAGATTTTGGCATTGCTGCGATTTTTGTGATGGTGGTATCTTTTCTACAGATGACCACCAATCTTTCCCTTAACCGTCTTCTTGTGCAGGCTCCTGACGGAAATAGTGTTGAATTTCAAAAAGTTGGGCATTTTTTACAGATGATACGCGGAATCATCTGTTGTATAATTTTACTTGCTCTTGCCGTGCCGATAGCCAACCTCTTCAGTATTCCCGAAACCAGAAATGCATTTTTTGTGCTGGCTTTTATTCCATTACTCAATGGGTTCAATCATCTTGATCCTCGCCGGTGGGAGCGTGATTTGAGGTACTGGCCGAATGCATCCATAGAACTTGCATCCCAGGTTATCAGTCTGGCCCTGGCCTGGCCAATGGGAAAATGGTTTGGAAACTATTGGGCGATGCTTTACCTGCTTTTAATAAAAACAACAATTATGGTGATAGGATCACATCTGGTTGCAGAGCGAAAATATGGCTGGTCAAGGAATCAGGAATTTGTGCATCGTTTTATTTCCTTTGGCTGGCCCCTGCTAATCAATGGACTGCTGATATTTGGTATTTTTCAGGGGGATCGCTTTATCTTAGGTGCTGCCAAAAAAATGTTCGGTGCAGGATATGGGATGGCTGATGTGGGATTGTACTCTGCCGCCTTTATGATTACCATGATACCAGCTATGATGTGTAGAGGAGCTTTTGCTTTATTGACATTACCTGTCTTATCTAAGGAACAGAATTCACCGCAGATGTTTTACAATAAGGCAATACTGTTCCTGCAGGGATTGACCGTAATGGCATTAGCCTTTGGAGTGTTCATGCTTCTGGCAGGGGATAAAATAATACCATTCATCTACGGGGAAAAATATAACGTAACATGGCCTCTTATGGCCTGGCTCAGTATCTTCTGGACTATTGGAATAATGAGGGGATTCCCCACTAACGTAGCAATGGCTCTTGGCAACACAATAGTGCTTATGCAGGCTAATATAATACGTATTATCTCCTTAATTGGTATTGTTTTTGTTGTATTTTATGAATTGAATATCGCATGGGTAGCAGCAGTTGGTGCAGCGGGAGAGCTGTTAGCATATTTCAGCTCCCTTCTATTAAACAAATTCCGCCTGTCCATCCCCTTGTCTATGTCTTTCAGACCAAGCGCTGTCCTGGCTGGATTTCTGTTATCAGCCACAATCTTTCATCTTACAATTTTACAGAAAACAGATGGAATATTATGGTGTTTTTATGTACTACTCGTTTCTCTATCTCTGCCCTTAGCAGCGGTATTTCTCTTTCCTGAATTTCGGAAAAAACTGACTAGCAACAGAAAACATATCTGGGCAATCAAATGAGTCATATCTCCTCCCATATGGCGACAAAAAGGAAAACCATTGACAACCTGTTAGACGTAGTTGCCTATCAACTCTGTTGCGGGTGCGGCATATGCGCTTACCTGTATTCTGAGCAGATTGAAATGGCAGACATACCATCATTTGGCCGTCGTCCGATTCTTAAGGATCAATTCGATCCCTCAGTTCATAACTTTGACCAGGCCCTTGAAGTTTGTCCGGGTTTAAGATTATCCCATCAAAGAGATACATTTAATAATAAAATTTTGAATCAGGAAATTGGTCAAAACTGGGGACCGATTGTTGAACTTTGGGAAGGCTACAGCACTGATTCTGAAATTCGTTTTTCGGGTTCCAGTGGTGGTGTTATGAGTGCACTTGCTCTTTATTGTCTTGAACAGGAAAATATGGCTGGTTGTTTACATATTACAGCGGATCCTGAAAAACCCTATTTGAATAAAACAATCATGAGCAGATCACGTGAATCCATTCTTGCAGCTGCCGGTTCACGTTATTCACCTGCAAGCCCGTGCGAAAAATTAAACAAAATTCAGACTGCTCCTGAACCTTGTGTATTCATGGGGAAACCATGTGATGTGGCAGCTGTTCACAATTTATCACGAAAAAATACTGTTTTTGCCAAAAAGATTGGCCTTTCAATTGCCTGTTTCTGTGCCGGAACTCCATCAACAAATGGAACACTTGAAATGCTTCGGCAGATGGGATTAAGCAAACCGGAACAACTTTCTTCCCTGCGCTATCGTGGATGTGGATGGCCTGGTAAAACTGTTGCAACTGAAACAGGCAATAGCAATAAAAATCCCTGCCATGAACTGACATATCAGCAGTCCTGGGGAGAAATATTACAGAAACACCGTCAATGGCGATGCTATATCTGTCCAGATCATACCGGCGAGTTTGCCGATATATCCGTAGGCGATCCCTGGTACAGAAAACCTGAGGAAGGAGAACATGGCCGCTCTTTGATACTTGCAAGGACCAACAGAGGGAAACAGATTATCGACAGAGCCATTGCTGCAGGATATCTAACTGCTGAAAAAAAAGAGGCTGAAATACTACCGGCTTCCCAGCCCAATTTACTCAAAACCCGTGCACGACTCTGGGGGCAACTCACAGCACTTAAACTTTTCCGTGTCCCTCACCCGATATATAATGAATTTGCATTGAGATCTGCCTGGCTGAACGATTTAACATTAAGTGAAAAGATAAACTCATTCCTGGGAACAGTAAAAAGAGTTTATATAAAGAAATTAAAACAAAAACATACAATTATTGCTGGTGAATAAAAATGATGAATCCAAGTGAGATATCTCCTGACAGCAGTTCCATTGAAGATATAGCAGGTGTGAAACATCTTGCCTGGCAATCAAAATTTTCATGCTCTCCCTCATTCTACCGGTGGAGGTTGGGTTTACAATTCTAACCTTTAGGTTTACTCCGTACCATGTTGCTTTGCTGTCGTTTCTTGTCCATTGTTTTTTACGGGTTTTCAAGAGAAAAGCCGGCACTGTGTTGTCTACCGAGTGGTTGCTTATGTATGAAATATCCTAGTACTCAGTACTAACCAGAGTTTATCGATTGCGTTGGAGTCTGGTGGTATTTTAATGGTGGAATTTTTTGGTTCCTATTTTCTGGCCTGATCTTTTGGACAGGTTGGCTCTTCTCTTTAATCGGTTTTATCACTGCAGACTGCACTTTCTTTTTCTGAAACAGCCTGTATGTCTGGTTTTTCTTTCTACTGGACAGTGGAACATGGATAGCATATCAAAATGAGGAAAAAAATTGTCAGGATTGAGCACTGAAAAAAAAACAACAGCTGAGACAATTTATGGAAAAAGAGGGTTATTAGTACGCCTTCTGTACCTTCTGACCGCTTTGCTTTTCTTCTGTATAAGCAAAACAATCAATAAGAAATGCTCAAAAATTCTAATATTATGTTATCACGGCGTAAAGGAGTACCAAAAGAACAAATTTTCCCGCCAGATGCAACGCATAAAAGACCGAACAGTGTCTATAACTGATCTCTCAAAAAAATCAGCAAAGGAACACCGTCAAAAATTATTACTATGTGTAACATTTGATGATGCTTACAAAAATCTACTCACAAATGCCATCCCTGTTACCAGTGCACTGCAAATTCCTGTCACGATATTCATCGCAACAGGAAGCCTTGGCCGCTTTCCTGCCTGGCTCCAGGGATCTTCCCATCCCGATTCTACTGAAATGGTGATGACAGCGGAACAACTTCTTGAACTGAAAGAAAATCCCCTTATCACTTTCGGATCACATACCGTTAATCATCCTCGATTATCCCAGTTGCAGGAGGAAAAAATGAGGGAGGAATTGAGCGTATCACGAAATGCGATCCAAAAACTCTTTTATAAGCCAATCAATGATCTTGCTTTGCCATATGGAGATTATAACGACAGGGTTACCCGGGTGGCAACAGAGGAAGGCTATGAAAGAATTTATACCCTTGAACCTTTAGTATATCCGAGTGAAATAAATGCCACTCCTCATCTAATCGGTCGTTTTTCAATGTCCCCCGATGTCTGGCCAATAGAATTTTTCCTTACTGTTAACGGGGCGTATTCCTGGCTATATAAATGGCGAACTTTTGTAAATAATATAGGCAAGCTGGCACATCGGAGATAATATTCATGAGCAAAACGCATAAGGGAGCCTTGAAAAATAAGCGAACCAGAATTATCTGGTTTTAATTGAGAATA
>CAZVGY010000171.1:0-6018 GCA_964627015.1 uncultured Desulfobacteraceae bacterium | reverse complement strand
CCACTGAACTCTGACCTGGTCCAAAGGACCAGGGTTTCTATGCTGGACTAAACATGAAAACCCGGGATTCTGATATTAGATCTATAATTTTTTATATAGCATCTTAAGGAGAGTTTTAAAAATAAATAGTTTCCAATGAAAAAGCCGGCATTGTTTATTTCTTTACCCGTAAACAAAGCTTTTAAGGAACACGATTTCATAAGGCCTATTGAGAATAATTTTAATGCTGTGTCAAAATCTGAGTGAAAAATCTTAGCACAAAGTGGGGGCAGTGGAATCCGCCTCTCTGATTGCATTGTGATCCTGCCAAAAGAATTAGAAGTGGATTCTCAATACACAATCTGGTAAGTATACGAAAAAATATTAAAGAATATTCCACATTGAGCCAGTCGAGTAAATGGATATAATACTTTTTTCCAGGCTTTGAGAGATCACAGATCAATTATTTCTTTGTAAGACGGTTCAATTGAAACAGAGTTTTTTTATGAAGGTGAATTAAACAAAAAAAGGGGGAGACTTATGGGCAAATCCATAAAGGATATTGAATTTATCGTTGGTATCCCTTCCTATATGGAGGCCGATTCCATATCCTTTGTCACAAAACAGGTGGATAGAGGATTGGCAAGCTACTTCAAGGATTTTAATACATTGATAGTAAACGTGGATAATAACAGTCCGGACGATACCCGAGGTGCCTTCCTGTCTACGGAAACGAAAACCCCCAAACACTACATCACCACCCCAAAGGGCATAAAGGGGAAAGGAAATAATTTTTTAAACCTTTTCAGGTTTGGAACAAAATTTAAGGAAAGCCTGAAAGGCGTGGTTGTAATAGATGCAGATCTTAAATCCATCACACCTGAATGGATCAAATATCTCGGAGAACCCATTCTCAAAGGATATGATTACGCCCTGCCTTACTACTCACGCCATCAATTCGACGGGAGCATTACCAACCATATCTGTTACCCACTCCTCTATGGCCTTCTGGGCCAGGATATCCGGCAACCTATCGGAGGTGAATTTGCTTTTTCACCATCCCTGATGGCCTACTGGCTGCAAAAGAGATGGAAGAACAGCACAAGACAATACGGAATAGATATCTTTATGACTTTGAACGCCATCGGCGGAGGTTTCTCAATATGCGAGGTTGGGCTGGGAGCCAAGGTCCACAAGGCCAGCGCACCAAAGCTGGGGCCCATGTTTACCCAGGTTGTAACCACTTTCTTCGATTTTCTAACGGACACGAAGAATCAATGGTTAAGGGAACCGATTACTAACCCAAGCGCCAAAAAGCGCTTCGGCCTAAAGCAGCTGGATCCGCCCCAGGAACTCGAAATCGATATCCGGGCGCTCAAGGAAAACCTCAGAGTAGAATACAACAAAAGAGAGAAGCTCATCAGGAATCTCCTGCCGGAATATTCCATCACTGCCCTCAACGACATGTTTATTCAGGACTATTACAACATCGATACCCTTATGTGGACCCAGGACGTCTACCATCTTCTTCACGCCTATGACACGGGATCACCCAGGATTAAAAAGGACGTAGTGGAATCCCTTAAGCCTCTCTATTTTGGGCGTTCCGTGGCCTTCAACTACCTGACCTGGCGTTACAACATCAAATATGCGGAAGAAGCCATCAGGTTCCAGGCCAAGGCATTTGCCTCACAAAAACCGTATCTCATGGGTCTGTATCTGAATAGCAAATTAAAGAAAAAATGATTTTTTAACCCGGGATTTGTGGAAGTCAATAAACGGCATCTATTACAAAAACAGAATTTTTAATGACTGTTTTCTGATATCACTAATTTTCATTAATCCAAGGCCCTCTCAGAATGCATAACCGCTACAGGCCTTGCTCGTTAAGCCAGTCAACTATCCGTTCCGCCACTTTCCGCCAGCCATCTTCCAGCATCATGTCATGTGACATATCCGGGAAAATCTCCGCGTTCGTTCCGTATGCCCGCGCTGTGGCCTCTACTTCTCCTGGAGTAATAATACCATCCTCTGCCGCCCCCAATACAAGCATTGGTGCTTGTACCAGTTTGGGCCTGGGCAAACTCAACCCCATCATGCTCAGATATGCAGTGTAAGACTCATCTTGCAGTCTTGAATGGTAATCTCTCACCTTCTCCTCCGGCATACCCTCAGAAAAGAATGCTTCTCTGGCCAGTTGCGGGGTTTTGACCACTGGATACATGCTCATAGTTAAGTTGGCTTTCAGGAATGCCAATGGATGCCTAAAGGCAACCCGTAAAGTAGCCGCAATTACTCCATAGGGCGGCGGAGGTGCCAACAGTACCACAGCCGGCGCCTCATTTGACTCCAGGTATTTCTGTACTATCACGCAGCCCATCGAATGTGCTACTATTACCGGAGGCCTCTCCATCTGATTCACGACCTGCGCCACGTCGGACACATAGTCTGACAGAGATGTCCAGCGCAGTCGTTCCCGGCCATCGCTGCCTCCATGACCTCGCAAGCTCAAAGCATAAGATACATAAGCATGCTGGGCAAAATAGGGCAGAAAGTACTCAGACCAGCACCATGCGGCGTGCCACATGCCATGAACAAACAGGATCGGTGTGGGACGCGCCCCGGATATGGCTTCTTCCTTTATAATTTCCAGATTCATGGACTTCCCCCTTTTTAGCAAAAGGTGCCTTAACCAATGACAGTTGGTATTCGCCCAATGCAGCGTAACGGACTGTATGCACGAAGCCGTCCCATAAACGCAATATCAGGGCTTCTCTTATTGCGAACTGCCGCATACCCAGACTGCAAAAAATTCACATGTTATGGCTTTCGTTAATTCAATCGGCCTTTCTTCCATCCAGCGCCAGGTCAATCTCTGTAAACCGCCTGGTCCAAAGTAGTGGTTCATTTCCAGAAAAGAAGCAAATGACTTCGGTCAACATTGCAGCAACTAGAGACCGTTTACTTTACTACGTCTTTTCCCCCTGGCAAAAGATTGGGGACGTATACATCTCTGGAAACAATAACTAGTTTGCCTTCCTGGATTTGATACATCACCGCACTGCTGGGACCGATACGGTTGGTTTCCGAAAAACTTACTGTACTGTGATATAGTGCAGGTTTATAATTTTTCATATTAATCAAGGCATTGTAGACTGCCTGCCCGTCGACTTTATCTACCCCCATTTTAAGAGCTGCTCGCCTTATGGCCTCAATTTTGGCACTTAGAAAAGAGGCCCCGCCGGAATAAAAAACAGCTGCCATCAGAGGAGCTTGACTCTTCTTGTAGAGATCCACAAAATACGGAATCTCCCAATCATCGGGTTCCAGCTTATAACCTGTCAACATCATACTTCTGTTAGCCAGTTCCCCTGCATAAGACTGTAACTGGATGATGCTGCATGCCCAGTAGGAAAAATCTTGAAACTCCTCCCGCAAGCCTAATCTGGCCGCGTCCTTAAGCGCCAGGGCGATACTCGATGGGTACATCGCAAAATAGATGAAGTCGGCCTGTCTTTCTTTTACAAGTCTTAATATCTGGGGAGTAGTATCGGACGGTGACATAGGAATAAATTCAGATCCCACAAAATCGACCCCTATTTTTTCAAGATAGTCCCTGGTCTCCTTCTGGTCGGAGCCTCGACCGAAGGCATTATCCCACCCCATCAGAGCTAATCTGGGATTCCTGTTCTCATAGTGGGCTCTTATCCAGGGATCACTGCTGCCCGGCTTCCAGTTGGCCTTTGCCCATGCGCCGCAAGCCGCCACCTGACCTTCACAGCAGCCCTGATGGCCAAAAACCCACCCAGGTGGAACCATGACAGAGCGCGTTTCCCCTCCTCCGTAAATCGGAATCTTGTTCCTTTTCGCAATCTGCCTTATGGATATCGCGATATTACTCGCCTGTCCCCCTGTTGAAATAACAGCCCTAGGTGTTTGTGTAGATGCCATCTGAAAAGCGACTACTCCCTTGCCTACCTCAGAACCGGTGTCAAAAATGTCAAGGACGATATTTGCTCCTGGAACGATTTCGTTATCGTTTGCCCACTCGGCATAGTCTTTATATGCTTTTGCTAAAAGCTGATGCACCCCTGAATAAGGGCCGGTTAAGTCAAACATGGCATTAATATGGATATCAGTTTTTTCCGAAGCCTGTGAAGAGGGAACCACAACAATTAAAGACAGGACTAATAACGCCGACATTAACCCTAAAAGGTACTTATCCTTACACATAAACCTACCTCCATTGGTTGATTTGTAAAAGCGAAACCCTACCAGCAAAATAAAAATCCATTACTTCCTGGATTTTCCCTATGGATAGATATTAGGAGTTAAACAAAGGCAGTTTATATCTCAGTCTATTGACCTTTCGTTTTTTTGATTAAATAATTCCTGAAATTACTTGAAATGGGATTTGTTACGTTATCTCTAATTACAAGAATGGCTTTTTAGACTCTAGTTTATTAATTTGGGATCAACCGACTGGCCGGTTTATAAATAGTAAAATATAGTTGTTAGACAATGTCAAGGGTAAAATATTGAAGGCTGATTTTTGGCGGCATCCTATGGCTACGCGTATTTTCAAGCGAATCCGGTTTCCTTATCCATAGTCCCCCATAACCTTAATCTTCAAAACTTTTGACCGGGACCACTAATCAATAGTGACAGGCGGTTCGAATCTTCTAGATTGGAAAGAATACAGAAATCACCCTTCTTTTTGTTTTAATCAGACAGTCTTTTAGTGGTCATCTTCCCGGTCTTCCTGATACAAGGTTAGATCTCCGCTGTCGCGCCAGCTCCCTCTTGTCCGCTACCTGATCGGACTCGTCCATAATTTCCCGGCCGAGGATCTCTTCCAATATATCTTCAAGGCATATTACTCCTGAGAGGCCACCATATTCATCGATGACCACGAACAGATGCTGCTTGGTAGCCATGAAATCCATGAGCACATCGCTTAGCTTTGCATTCTCCACCACAAAGTGAACCGGCCTCATGAGCTCTGTCAGTCTCTTATCCTTTTCCTCTCGCGCGAGATTTATAAATAGTTCTCTGGTCAACACAATCCCTACCACATCCTCGATATCCCTGTCATAGACAGGGAAACGACTGTGCTCCCATTTAACCGACTGCTTGGCGGCCTCTTCCAAAGTGAGGTGCTCGCTTAAGGAAAAAATGACGGTTCGCGGTGTCATCACCTCCTTCACAGTCTGTGTATTCAAGGAGAGAATGTTATCAATAACGATTTCCTGGTATTGCTCTATACCCCCTGTGCGCAGACTGATATGCGCCATGGCCTTGATTTCGTCAGGGGATACGGTTTCCTCACCTTTATGCCGGGGAATAAGTCTTGTCACATAGGTGATCAACCAGATGACAGGACTCATGATAGCTACGAGGGCCTTCAGTGAATAAGCGACCGTGGGGACCAGGGGCTTTGCGTAAACTACACCTGTTGTCTTGGGAAGCACCTCCGAGAAAATCAGGATGGCCAGTGTAAAAAGAATAGAGAAATAAGCCAAGTATTGATATCCAAATACCACAGTGGCAGCGGAACCCGCAAAGGCGGCACCCACCGTGTGGGCGATTGTATTCAGAGTCAGGATGGCAGAAATCGGGCGGTCCACATTGTTGCGAAGATCCCTAAAGATCCTCCCGCTTGGACTGTCTTTCTGTACAAGGTTTTCGATATGCCTGACCGGAACACAGTAGAGGACAGCTTCAAATAAGGAACAGGCTGATGAGATAACCAGGGCCGCGGTGACGGCGACAATAAGTTCAATCATTTTTGCTTTCTCCTGTGACTGACTTTGTTACTTAAAGTTCTCTTGTTTTATCAGTATGCTGCTATCTTCACGAAGCGGAGACGTTAGTAAGCCTGATAGAAGGATACTTGAAGTAAAGCAACATTTCAATCTTCATGAGAGAGACACCATGAAGGTCAAAAAATAGTATCAACCAGATTAAATTCCATGGGTAATTAGATTAGGGTCTTGACTAGAACAGGGGGTTTTCCCTGAACATTTTTAGTAACATTTT
>CAZVGY010000170.1:0-6055 GCA_964627015.1 uncultured Desulfobacteraceae bacterium | reverse complement strand
ATTCACAGCATTTCCCCCTTATTTCTTTCAACTAAATTGGAGATGATCCTCATTTATAAACCAAAAAGGTATTCTTATCAATCAGCAACACAACCGCTAAAAAAAGGTTTTTATCCCGGCATGGTTGTTTGAAATAGGCCTCGGTACCGTGGGCATGATTCCGGTATCCCCTTGCAGGGTTATTTTGTTCTGCGGGCAGATTACTAGAGTATTGACGGCTTTTTTCAGTTCTGTTAGTTCTAAAAATACGGTGTTTGTGTGCAGGGCCTATGCATAAATTATCTATCTTTTGATAACCATTGCCTAACCTGAAAAACGTTTTTATAAAACTGTACCGTTCGAGATGATCGGGAATTAAAATTCTTAAGATATAGGATACGACGGATGAATAAATCTTTGGGAATCTTCGTGACCTCTGATAAACATTTGGACAAAATTATTAATCTCTGCAAAGCAGCAAAAAAAAAGGAAGTTTCCGTAAATATTTTTTTCAGCCATTACGGCACCCTGCTGACCCGATCCCCCCGATTTAGAGAGCTGGAAGAATTAACAACGAATATGGCGTTATGCAAGGTGGCCTTTAAGGGACATGGGCTCGATTTGCCCGTATCAGGGATTAAAGAAAAAGATCTCGCAACACAGGCCAGGAATGCCGAACTGATTGAAGAATGTGACCGCTATGTTGTTTTCTAGGAGGAACACGAACCTTGGAAGATATTAAGCATATTGCCTTTTTAATCCGGAGAAAAGAAGATCTATGGGAAGGCTCCCGATCAACCCTGGGGCTGGCGGTTGAAAACTTTTACTGCCATATGTTTGTCCTGGACATAGAGATCGAAATGACAGAAGCCTACAAAGAAAACCTGGAATGGTTGGAAGACATGGAATGCCGCTATTATTCCAACAACCGGGTTAATGCTGAAAGGCATGGTTTTGAATACTTAACTCTGGAGGAAATAGGTGAAACACTAAAAAAAATGGATCTCGTAATCCCCTTTTAGGAGTTTATAATGGAAAAAGTCCTTCATATATTAAAAACAGAGCCGGACAATACCGAAAAGATCCTGATAGGTATTATGTCACAAGGTCAGGAGTCCGCGGTCTTCAAACTATATGAAAAAGAGGCAGACTATGAAAACTTGATTGATCTCATTTTCCAGTATGACAAGGCGATATCCTGGTGGTAACTGGGGCAATGTTCCGGAAATAAAAAAGCCCCGTAAGAAAAACGGGGCTCTTATATTAAATTTGGCTGACTGCTAAATAGTATTACCACTCTTCTTGTTCAAGATCTATTCCGTCCCTCTCATATTGCGCATCTCTGAGTTCATAGTTCTTTTTTATTTCATCTTCGCTCCAGGGCTCCACAATGAGAGAATCCGCCACGAGTTCCCACAGGTATTTGGTTTCGAGATCCAGGCCGAATTCCGGGGTCAGGGATTTCATAATCTGATCGCGGCAATTATGGCAAGGAGCAATGATCATTTTAGCCCCGGTATCTAATATCTGTTTAGCCTTGACTCTACCATAGTAAACCCTCTCTGCTTCGTATGGCATGGCCCATGCGCCTCCACCACCTCCGCAGCAGAAATTGTTCATTCTGTTTGGATGCATCTCAACAAAATTTTCGCAGCACTGCTGCGTAATCCATCTGGGTTCCTCAAAATAGGCCTTTCCAAAAGCCTTCTGGCTTTTACGCCCGTAATTGCAAGGGTCATGAATTGTGGTAAGCTCGTGATGAATAGACTTATCAACCTTTATCCTACCTGTCTCCAGATACTCCTTCAAAAGGTCGTGTACGGAAAGCACTCTGTATTTCTCAAAAGTCTCCGGGTACCATGTTTGCAGACCAAGCCTGGTCGCATAATAGGCGTGGCCTCATTCAGGCAGCAGCAGAGTCTTGCACTCCAGCCGCTCCATATGGTCTACAATCCTTCCCACAAGAGTCTTCATAGATTCATCATCGCCGGAAAAAAGCCCCCAGTTCACACCTTCCCAGTTTTCGGATGCAGTAGTCCAGTCCTCCCTGGCTGCGTAAAAAATCTTCCACCAGAATTTCATATCATCCGGCTCACCAAAAGGTTCCTTTGAATTTATGGTCACAAATACATTGGCTCCCTTTTTGTCTACCGGAGCGTAGAAGCCAGGAAATCCCTCATCCTCATCCATCTCCTTGGACAGATCGGCCAGAAGGAAGAGAAAATCGTCTTTTGGAATCCCAAGGTTGTTTCCCCTCTCCAGATCCATAACCACGCCTTTATGAATCGGTCCGGGTACCTTGTCCCTCTCTCGAAGTGTCCGTGCACGCCGTAACATCTTCAAGATTTCTACTCCCTGGGGACATGCGTATTCACACCGGCCGCACTGGGTGCATATCCAGGGGAACCGGGAATCGATCAGTTCCTGATCAAGTCCGAGCGCTGCCATGCGGACAGCCTTTCTGGGATCAAGCCCGTCTACACCTGAAATAGGGCACCCCCCAGCACATGTCCCGCAAGTAAAGCAGACATCTGCCCATTCAGGCGCTACCCGCAACCTGCTCTCCGTTCTATTTATAGCTATCGGCTCCATTAATTAACCTCCTATATGTATCTTAGAACCATCTTCAATTACAGAAGATTCGCTATTTTTTAACCTGTTAATGAATTAAAGTCAACGAGTAAAAAGTGAAAAGATTCACCAAAGTGAGTTTTCTTTTGTTTTATTAAGGTCTTATAAAGAGCTGAAAAACGAATACGTAAATATCCGGCTTCAGAGGTCTAGCGTTCAGGGGTAATTTTTCTATACTGGAACAAAGAGTTCGCAGTTAGAACATAGCTATAATGTAAATAATTCTGTTGTCAATCATTTTCCAATATTCTATATAAAAATTTTGGCTCACCAGAATCTCGACCTTTTGGGAATTGACCTTTAAGCCTTAAGGAGAATAAGAATGGATTTTTTTTTGAGTGAAGAATTAAATATGTTGCGTGAAATGGCAAGAAATTTCGCCGCTGAAAAGATCGCCCCCTTTGCGGATGAATGGGACGAAAATCATTACCTGCCTTATGAAGAAGTCATCAAGCCCATGGGTGAACTCGGCTTCTTTGGCACAGTCATACCTGAACAGTACGGGGGGAATGATATGGGATGGCTGGCAGCCATGATACTGACGGAAGAAATTGCACGTGCATCAAGTTCCATAAGGGTGCAGATCAACATGCAAGCCCTTGGGTGTGCCTTTACCATACTTAGATACGGTTCAGAAGAAACCAAGAAAAAATACATTCCTCAACTGGTAACCGGAGACTATCTGGGGTGTTTCGGTATTACGGAGCCGAACGCCGGCTCCGACGTTATGGCCATAAAATCTACAGCAGTCGACATGGGGGACCATTGGCTGTTGAACGGTTCCAAAACCTGGATATCTAACAGTACAAGCGCGGATGTCATTATATACTATGCCTATACAGACCGTGAGGCAAGAGGAAGAGGGCTTTCAGCCTTTGTGGTTGAACTAAAAAACTACAATGGCATCACTACTACTAACCTCGATAAGATGGGTACCAGATCAACCCCTACCGGTGAAATATATCTGGAGGGGACAAGGGTCCCGAAGCAAAATATCCTGGGTAAACCGGGAGACGGCGCAAGAATTGTCTTCGGCTCCTTAAATCAGACCCGCCTCTCTGCTGCAGCAGGAGGTGTGGGTCTTGCGCAGGCATGTCTCGATTCGATAACATCCTATTGCAAGGAAAGAGAACAATTTGGACAACCTATAGGAAACTTCCAGATGAACCAAGATATGATAGCACAAATCGCCTCGGAGATCGAAGCGGCCAGATTAATGGTATACAAGGCAGCCTGGCAGAAAGACAATGGCGATCTGGGAAACAACCTCGAGGTAGCCCATGCCAAATACCTGGCAGGGGAAATAGCCGTGAAGGCCTCACATGCGGCCATGAAAATATTGGGGGCATATGGATATTCTACTGAATACTCTGTTGCGAGATATTACAGGGATGCGCCTGCATATCAACTTGTAGAGGGCTCAGCCAATATATGCAAGTGGATAATAGCCCAGGATCAGCTCGGAATAAGGAAGGCGAACCGATAGACCTGCTAATTATTACAATACCATACGTTGATCCCCTAGTTTAAACAACCGGTACCTTACCGTCGTGCTGTTCATTTTTAGTAAAATTCAGGAGGCTAATATGAAACCTTATTTTGAAAAAATGACTCCTCTGGGGAAGCCACTTACAGAAAAACAGAAAAAGACCTCAGAGCAAAATGCAGCCGAAATCAAAGCAGTGGAAAAAGAAGTGGAAGAGGCAGTTGAAAAGGTGAAATCTGCGGGAATACCAGCCGAGGTGATCAGGAAAAGAGGTCAGATGACAGTCTGGGAAAGGATAAACTACCTTATTGATCCTGGCTCCTGGTGTCCGCTACATACGCTCTATGACCCCCAATCCAACGAAGAAGGGACCACCGGTGTAGTTGACGGCATTGCCAGGATAAATGGTAAGTGGGCTGTTGTAATAGGGTTTGACAATAAAGTGATGGCAGGCGCATGGATAGCTGGCCAGGCGGATAACCAGCTAAGGGTAACTGATATGGCCAAACGACTCCATGTCCCCCTGGTCTGGATCGTCAACTGCAGCGGTGTGAAACTGCCTGAGCAAGAAAAGGTATATGCAGACCGCAGGGGCAATGGTGCTACATTTTTTCGCCATGCTGAACTGGAAAAGCTGGGAGTTCCTATCCTGGCAGGAATATACGGCACGAATCCGGCCGGAGGTGGCTACCAGGGAATAAGTCCAACCATCCTGCTGGCACACAAGGATGCCAATATAGCAGTAGGCGGCGGTGGCATTGTAGGTGGAATGAGCCCCAAGGGTTATTTCGACGAAGAGGGGGCCGAGCAACTAATCGAAGCAACACGACGCTTCAAAGAAGTTCCTCCGGGAAGTGTACCCATTCACTATAATGAAACCGGATTTTTTAAGGAGGTATATGAAACCGAAGAAGGCGTGCTTGATGCTCTAAAAAAATATATGGCCATGGTTCCCGCCTATGATCCCCATTTTTTCCGGGTGGCTTACCCGAAAGAACCAAGATATCCCGGGGAAGACATCAACTATATCGTGGCTTTCAATCAGAAGAGAAGTTACGACTTCGAAGAAGTTCTTGCACGTGTTTTTGACAACAGTGAGCATATGGAATTCAGGCCCGGATATGGACCCGAGGTATACACTGGGCTTGCTAAAATTAATGGCTTTCTTATGGGTTTCATAGGCAATCGTCAGGGTTTTCTGGGGAAGGATTACCCTGAATATGCCGAGTACCTGGGTATAGGGGGTAAACTCTATAGACAGGGACTGATAAAAATGAATGAATTTGTGACACTTTGCGGCCGGGACAGGGTCCCTATGGTGTGGTTCCAGGACACGTCAGGGATAGACGTAGGGGATACAGCAGAAAAGGCTGAACTACTGGGGCTCGGACAGTCCCTTATATACTCCATCGAGCAAACTGATGTTCCTCTTATGTGTATCATACTTAGAAAAGGTACCGCGGCCGCACATTATATAATGGGGGGGCCAACTGCGAATAATCATAACACTTTCACCCTGGGCACACCTACTACTGAGATTTACGTCATGCATGGCGAAACCGCCTCAGCCGCATCTTTTTCAAGACGACTTGTTAAAGAAAAGGAGGCTGGTCGCCCTTTAGGACCTATCATTGAGAAAATGAACCTACTGGCAAAACAATATTACGAAAATTCTCGTCCTATATATTGTGCTAACAGGGGTTTCGTAGATGAAATAGTTTCATTTGCAGACCTTCGAAAATATATAGTCGCGTTCGCAGGCTGTGCATACCAGAATCCCACGTCCATATGCCCACACAATCACATGATTCTTCCGAGAATTATTAAAGGTTAAGACCCAAAAAAGGGTTGATTCTCAGTTGCAAGAGATCAACCCTTTTATAGTAATCGGTTTTCGTAAAAGCTGATTAAATATCCGACCCCAAAGGGGCCGGAATTGCAATAACCCCTTGAAGGGGA
>CAZVGY010000169.1:0-6071 GCA_964627015.1 uncultured Desulfobacteraceae bacterium | reverse complement strand
TTGAATTCACAGCATTTCCCCCTTATTTCTTTCAACTAAATTGGAGATGATCCTCCTTTTTTTTACTGCTCTCTTTCAGTTGTTCCAGGCTCGCTCCCTCAATCGCCAGGCTTTCCTCCTTAAGGACACAAACGAGGGAGGTATAGAAGTCTGTTTCCTTCTCAAGCAGGTCCCTTAACCTCTCTAATTGTAAATCCATATCCCGGCCTGTAATTTTTTTGATACCTATAGTTCCTATACTGACGGGCAGACAAGACAGCAAAGAGTTCCTGCGCCATAAAAAAATTTTACCTAAAAGACTACATTTCTTAAGTTGTCTTTTTTTATCAACATTTGTGAAATATATTCCTGAGGGTCAGCACGTGCTCAAAGATTTGTCATTTAGAGTAGTTCATTCAATATTGACTCTCTTAAAATCTTAGCCGCTGTCCCCTTTTCATCTACCTGATAATTACCGGCCTTAATCTGGGCTTTCAATCGGGCGACCCTCTCCTCCCGTATATCAGGAACAGACTCTAAAAGTCTTTTTGCCGCCTGTATCTCTTTTGCCCTCGAAGACAGCCTGACCGTGTCCTCACAGGTTCCCTTTTCCAAAGAGAGCCGTCCTGACACTGGTATATCCTTTTCATTTCTAGCCTTTCTGACATACGCGTCTAAATCAAAAGAGGGGGTATTTCCAGTAATTTTCATTATCTCAATTCTCCTTTAAAAAAAGCGGCCTTTTGCCTGGGCTTTGTGAGCCAAATATATTCAAAAACGAGTAATAAGTAGTCTATTCAGCAACTTGATAGTTTAATATACTTCAACATATTCTGCCTGTCTGCTATATCGGCATTTATCATCCGGAACTTTAATAATTTTCTTTGCGCGACAAACTTATTTTTGATTCTTTTTCCGATTCAACCGCGAATCGATCAGCAAGAATATCTGAAAGACCAATGCCTCCCCTGAGCGCCAACTCCTTAGCCAGCTGGTTATCAAGCATTGAGGTGTATAATTCTTCAGCCCTTCCCCCGTTTATAAATCCGGACCGGGGCACTGCAGCCCTCATTTCTTTAAACAGGTAGCTTATAAAAAGAGACTCCAGTTCGCATAGTGCCTGTTTAAGTCGGGCCGGATCTTTTCGCGCATCCAAAAATCCGCCACCGGCGCAAGTCTCCTGAACTCCCTCGAGTTTTTTAGAAATAATCAGGGACTGCAAAGGCAGACCTGAAATCATATTGTTATTCGGCATCATATAATCTCCAATCTGGCATGCAGTGCCCCCGCAGCCTTGATAGCCTGAAATATCGCTATAAGATCTCGAGGAGAAACACCCAGTGCATTTAGTGCCCTCACAACATCACCTATACTGACCCCTGATCTGACAACAAAAATCTTTGTTGACTCCTCCTTTACCAGCATCTCGGTTTCCGGGGTCACCGTTGTCTCACCATTTGAAAATGGAAGCGGCTGAGACACACTATTAGATTCCTTAATCTCGACACTCAAGTTTCCATGGGCTATCCCCACGGTTGAAATTCTCACATCCTGCCCCATAACTACTGTACCCGTCCGTTCATTAACAACGACCTTGCATATGCTGTCCGGGGCTACGCTCAATGATTCTATCCTGGTCACGAACTGAACAACTCTTCCCCAGTATTCCTGCGGTACCTTAACCTCTATAGCCCCGGCATCACAGGTACTGGCCAACTCGACACCTTCAGCCATATTGATTGCATCTGCCACCCTGCATGCAGTAGTGAAATCCGGGCTGTTCAATGTCAGATTAAGTACCTTCTTAGTATTAAAATTAAAAGCTACCTCTCTTTCTATCAGGGCTCCACTGGGCACACGGCCGACCGTAGGAAAATTTTTCTGGATACTGCCGCCCTTTCCGCCTGCGGTGAAACCTCCTCCGATGCTTACAGGACCCTGAGCCACAGCATAAACATTACCATCCGCCCCCTTAAGCGGGGTGAAAAGTAAGGTGCCACCGCGCAGACTTTGTGCATCTCCTATGGAGCTTACCATAACATCTGTCCTTGAGCCCACTCTCGCAAACGGAAGAAGTTCTGCCGTGACCATAACAGCCGCAACGCTCTTCACTTTCTCCACATCACCAGGAGAAACGGTCATACCCATCCTCTCGAGAAGGCTCGCCAGGGACTGGAACGTAAATTCAGAGTTTTTGCTGTCACCCGTAGCATCTAAACCTATGACAAGGCCGTAACCTATAAGCTGATTCTGACGAACTCCCTGGATATTTACGAAATCCTTGATTCGCATCGCCTGTGCATTGCAGGATAAAACAATCAAGATGGTCGAAATCACCATCAGCTTAAAGAAAGTTAAATTAGTCATCCTTCACACCTTACGCCTGCGAATTGTTCAAAAAGGCCATATATAATCGATAACCCTTGCCATCCAGCCAGGGCGCTGTCGATCATTTATAACGCCTGACCCGCTATATATGATTTTTGCGTCTGAGATACGGCTCGATTCGATCGTATTATCTGAAGAAATATCCCTAGGCTGAATTATGCCTGATATAGTCAAAAACTGTCGCTCGCTGTTAACCGTAACCTCCCTTGCCCCGGCTATACGAAGATTTCCATTGGGTAAGACATCAATGACCCTGGCTGTAATATCTGCAGTCAGCCCACCAAGCCTGCTGGTTTTTCCAGAGCCGTCAAAATCGCTCTTGATCCCTCCTTTCACACTGGCGGCTGAAAATGGATTAAAGAAAGGCTTGGATGCAGGAAATTTCTTTTCAATGTTGAACAAATTTTCTATCCCCGCTTCCAATGATGACTCCCGTGCGGTATTGGTTTTCGCCTCGTTGTAGGCGGTCGCCTTTTCGATTACGCGTATGGTAACTATATCCCCTACGGCTCTGGCCTTGTAGTCCATAAATAAACCGTTTAAGGGGCTTCCGGCCCGCCACAGGGAACCGTCTTGCTTTGCGAGTGGTGTCTCCTTTATCATGGTGATCTCAGGCTCATTGTTTTTTATATAGGGCTTCTCCTTTAGACTGGAAGCACAACCGCCGCCCGCTCCGATAAAAATGAGAATAATTGAGCCATATCCAAAAAACGTCTTTATATGCACACTCTCCATCGGTCAGACTCCCGGCGTTAAAAATCAACCCTTAAAGTGCTTGAGGTCACGACCCGACCATATATCTGCTTTTTTGAATCCAAGTTTACAACCCGTACTCTTTCCCCTCGACATCCTCTCTCTCTGACTTCGCCAAGGGCAGTTACCCGCAAGAAATCGGACTCAGCGATTATCCGCACGACGTCTCCACGATTGACCAGGGGACTAGTTCGATCGCCTCACCGGTTATTACTTCATCTATATTTATATTTCTTTTCACCCTCTTTCCTACTACTTCCCTAAGATCAAAAACCGCACCAGAAGGAAGTCCGCCCAGATCCATCTTTTTCACACTGACATCATCCTCGTTAATCAAATGGTGTCTCTTTAAAGGCCTGCCTGCAATAACTACTTCAGTTATCACTTCAACCTTTACTGATGCCCTCGCTCTCTTTTGATATTTTCCATTCACTGTAAAAAGAAGGGAAAGGTAGGTGGTTCCCAGATAGTCTGTATTCCCTGGAGCAATGACCTGAATGGAACACTCACCCCTGGGCAAGACGACCCTGTCCATGATATTTATCTCTTTTAACTGAGCTCTGTCCCCAGCCCATCTGAGCTTTCTCTTTATAAAACCGGAAATAACCTTTTCAATCCTCTGAAGAGGAATTTGCGCAGTAGATCTGAAAATCTTAACACCATCCGGTACTATAAGTTTGATTCGAGACAGATCGATATTATGCTGTCTTAAACGCAGTTTTATGAAATCCTCGTCCAGATACCGCGACCTCCCAGGATGTGGGGCATTCGTTATAAAAAGATGTTTGAGGTCTTGAACCAGGGGCTGGTCTTTGCCTGAAATTTCGCTGATCTGACCCAGACAAACTTTTTCCTCTTCCACCTGCGCGCTTTCCAATACCCTAACCGCGGTTACTTCAAGTGCAGACAGGTTTCCTGGTATTCCAGAGGCCATGAGAAAAAGCAAAACAGAACCAACACGTATATAAAAATTAGACATTAGCCTCATTATATTGCCTCTTACCGTTTGACATTATTAGCCATCTGAAGCATCTCATCTGCAGTCTGAATAGCCTTGCTATTTATTTCATAAGCCCTCTGTGCCGTGATCATGTTTACCATTTCTTCCACTACACTCACATTAGACATCTCCAGAAAACCCTGAGAAATAGTCCCGAACCCACCTTCACCTCCTATACCGATAGCTACCTCACCACAGGCGGAGGTCGAGACATACAGATTTCTGCCTATGTTGCTCAGCCCTGCGGGATTGGCGAACTTTGCAAGCTGGATGGTTCCGATTTCAACAGGAAGTTCACTGCCAGATTCTAAGATAGATACAGTTCCGTCGGTACCTATTGATATAGCAGTTGTCTGAGCGGGTATTGTTATCTCAGGCTCAATAACAAAGCCGTCAGAGGTGACGACACGCCCGTTTCCGTCAAGCTTGAACGCACCCGCTCTGGTATATGCAATATCTCCATTCGGCTGCACCACCTGGAAGAAACCGTCACCTTCAATAGCAAGGTCCAGCTGATTTTTTGTCTGCTGATAGTCTCCCTGTAAGAAAATCTTTTGAACGGCCGCCGTTCTCGTACCATGACCCAGTTGAATGCCAGTAGGAACCTGGCTGACAGCGGCAGAAGGAGACCCAGCGGGCCTTAGAGTCTCATATAAAAGGTCCTGAAAATCAGCTCGACTCCTCTTAAAACCGCATGTATTCACATTGGCCAGATTGTTGGATATGACATCTATATTCAATGTCTGTGCCTGCATCCCTGAAGCGGCGGTCCAAAGACTCCTTAACATATAAATCTCCTCCTGTTCTAATTAGGCTCTATGCAAATCTACCCACGTCATTGATTGCCTTTTCAGTACATTCATCGACAAACTGTATGACTTTTTGATACGACTCATAAGTCCTGAGTGTATCTATAATCTCTATCATGGTCTCCGAAGCGCCCACATTGGACAACTCCAAAAAACCCTGCATTACTTTTACCCCCTCCGAGTTGCTGCCTGTAAAGGAAGGATCACAAGGAGCAAACATAGTATTAGCAACCTTTTGCAGTGTAAAAGGCTCATCGAAATAAACAATCTTCAGCTTATCCACCTGGTTGCCGTCCACAGAGATTTTTCCATCCCTGTCAATACTGACATCCTTCCCATCGATCCTAATTGCTCCTCCGACTCCCAGTACAGAAAAACCTTCCTGGGTAACCAGAAGCCCTTCACTGTTAATGTCAAAGTTTCCCTTTCTGGTATACCTCACTCCTTCCGGAGTCTTTATACAAAAAAATCCTTTACCATCCAGGGCCAAATCAAGGGAACCCCCCGTCAGTTTCCTGGGTCCAGGTGAAAAGTCAGTAACTGTAACTTCAGCTCTGGAGAAACTATTTGCCTGACTATTACCAGAAGAATACCCGTTTATATTACCATTGCCTGGCAAATAAGACTGAAATGAGAGGGACTCCTGTTTGTAGCCCACAGAATTAATATTGGCCAGATTGTTGGAAAGCACGTCCATTCTTATCTCCTGGCCCAACGCACCAGAGATTGCAGCATACAATGCATGACTCATCTTCATCCCTCCAAATTATTCTACAAAGCCAGACTGGAACCTCGTTAATAAGGGCAGTATTCATATGATCTATCTTTCATATTATTACGTTTATGCAACACTTGTACCAAAACCATTAGAAGTGCTCATAAGCTCTTAATATACGGGATTGTTAGTGCACATCCTCCCCCATTTCTTTTCCGGGTAGGTAATATTTTCCTTTTTCCCATGTTAACTTCCCTCATGGTCTGTAAGTGTTTAATTCCATATTATCTGCTTTGGCTAAACAGTCCCTGTTTTTTACACTTAACTTAACGATCAGCCTGGCTTGCGCCACAGGCATGCCTAATATTTGAGAAAGGGTCTTGACTAGAACAGGACTTAAATTTTAGTCTAAGTTCTCGTCATGACA
>CAZVGY010000168.1:0-6090 GCA_964627015.1 uncultured Desulfobacteraceae bacterium | reverse complement strand
TGAATTCACAGCATTTCCCCCTTATTTCTTTCAACTAAATTGGAGATGATCCTAATTAATTAACTATGGTCTATTATGAACATCTAAGCGGCTAATGAGCACAAACATAACCAGGTTTTAAGTAGATTCTTAATCAAATTAAAACCATTCAAAATGATTTAATTTAATGGAAGGCATGAATAGTCCGGATCTCCAAATTTCGTTGACATAGCAAGACACATTTTCTAACGTGGATCAAAATCTACGAAGAGGGGAGGGTGCGCTTATGGATTTTGTTGAGAAGAGTAAAATAAGGATAGAACACTGGATTACTCACAGTGAGCACCATGAAGAAGAGTATGAGATGTTTGCAGAGCAGTTAGAAGATGCAGGACTCACAGAGAGCGCAAAATATATTAGAGAGATGATAGAATTGACTTCCAGGTCCACTGATTGCCTGCGCAAATCTCTCAAGGCTTTTGGATAAAGAGCAAGTTCGGAGCAACGCCTTGAAAGAAACAGGGTTTGCTGCAAGGAAGGAATTTTGGAATGTGCGAGTCTCACGCCTTTGTTTTTAGAGAGGGAAAAGAAGAGAAGATTTTGGAGAACGCTGACCTCGTTTAAATGGAGGGGGAAGAAATAAATCTTATGAACATTTTTGGTGAACAGAAGAGATTAAATGCCACACTTAAATTATAAGACAACACCCAAAGGAAGCTTCTGTTTGAGCCCCGCTAGAGGGTTTTACATCTTGAGCAGAGAGAGGAGAAAGATTTGAACCTGGGGATTATCTCAGATACCCATGATAATGTCCCAATGATCGAAAAGGCAATAGGGTTATTTAACCGGATGAATGTTGATCTGGTTCTGCATGCAGGTGACTATGTTTCGCCTTTTTCCCTTAAGCCTTTTCGGTCGCTTAATTGCAGTTTTTTGGGGGTATGGGGGAATAATGACGGTGATAAGATAGCCCTTGATATAGCTGCCAATAAAAGCATAGCTGAGTCACCTAGAATAGAAACCCTGGGTGAGAGAGAGGTCTTGCTTGGGCACTACTTTGAGACTCTGGATGCCCTGGTTTTATCCCAGCAGTTTTTTTTGATAGTCTATGGCCACACTCACAGACCTGAGATCCGGAAACATGGAGGGACACTTGTTGTAAACCCGGGGGAATGCGGAGGTTGGCTCTACGGCCGTTCGACTGTGGCTTTCGTGAATATGGAAGAACAGACCGGCGAAATAGTAGCCCTATAAACCGGCCTGTTTTTTTTGGAAAAAACAGGAGGAGGTGTATGAACGATTTGATTGCGAAAGCAGCTGATATAATAATTGATTCAAATCGGACCATAGCACTAACGGGCGCCGGCGTTTCCGTAGAATCAGGTATCCCTGATTTTCGAAGTTCCCAGGGTCTTTGGGCAAAATTCGATCCCTCTGAATATGCTACCATTTCAGCCTTCAGGTCTAATCCGGAAAAGGTCTGGGCTATGCTTCGTGAAATGGATGAATTGGTCAGCGGGGCAAAGCCTAACAAGGCCCATATAGGAATGGGTGAACTTGAGGCTATGGGATACCTCGAATGTGTGATAACACAGAATGTGGACAATCTGCATCAGGAGGGCGGGTCAAAAAATGTAATTGAGTATCATGGGAATTCCACAACGTTATCCTGCCTCTGGTGCGGCAAACAATATAGCAGAGAAGAAAAGATGCATGAAAATCTACCAAGGTGCACGTGTAAAAAAGTACTTAAGCCTGATGTCATTTTTTTTGGAGAGGCGATTCCAAGGATGGCAATGAGCAGGGCTTTTGAAATGGCCTCGTCAGCCCAGGCTCTGCTGGTAGTAGGTACTTCTGCACTGGTCTCCCCAGCTAATAACATACCTGCCATCGCCAAACAGAACGGGGCTAAACTTATTGAAATTAACAAAGAAAAGACACATTTGACCCGCAGGCTGATTGACGTATTTTTACAGGGGAATGCTTCTGAAATTATATCCAGGCTAGTCGAAAAGATCAGGCTCAATAGTGGGCGAAAACAGGTCTAGGAATTACTACCCCGGTTTCAGGAAATCTTCCAGCTGTATAACCTTTTTATCTTTTTTGGATGAATCCTTTATATTTGCCCATGATCCCCTTACCTTGGCCTTGCGGAGTTCATTGATCATGTCTTGAAGTTCCAGGCTGTCGTCGATGAGCCGCTGAATCTGGCGGTTCAGTTCCCGCCAGTTGGATTCCAGTTCCTCGACATTTAGCTTGAAACCGCCCAATGATGACAGCAGGGATGCTATGTGGACTAAAATGCCGAAGTGGGTTGCTCCCTGGAGGTAATAAGGGCAATGGCACCACAGGCTTGTGCATTGGAACCCTCTTTTCCTACCCTCTGAGTTTATGATCGAATGTATGGAACTGGGGCCTTGATAGTTGACTGGCATGACCCCCTTCTGTTTCAGGAATTCCAGGAATTCCTTATCAGAACTGGTTCCTGATACTATCCTGTCCGAGTGCAGGACATTGTCGTACATGGCTCCGACGCTTATTATTGTTTTAACTCCCAGGCTCCAGCAAAGGCTGAGTACGTCGTCCACAAAATGGAGCCAACAAATGTTTGGTTCATCCG
This sequence comes from uncultured Desulfobacteraceae bacterium, assembly GCA_964627015.1. Taxonomy (GTDB): domain Bacteria; phylum Desulfobacterota; class DSM-4660; order Desulfatiglandales; family Desulfatiglandaceae; genus CAZVGY01. The sequence continues at coordinate 3,491 of CAZVGY010000168.1, read as the reverse complement.
CCCTTAAGAATACAAGATCTCTCTGACCTGTACCGGTTTTTGCTGCATAAAAGCCTCCCCCGGGGATAGAAACGTCTTTTAGGATTCCCTCCCTTATATTAACGATCGGGCGTTTTTCATCATACCGGTAGAATAGATCATGGTCGATTTGAGCAAACCTCTCTGCCTTGAGCTCACGGATCAGGTAAGAAATTGTCGCCCTGGAAACATCAAGGGCGTTTCCCCATCCGTCAAAACCGGCTATAAGAAGAGGCGTTTCAAGCTGAGGCATAGATTCTATGTGGATTCCTTGACCGTTCATAAACTTATATTTGACATTCGTGAGTTTGAATGTCAAGTTGTTCATTTACCGTTGACAAAGATAAAAAAAGATTTACACTATCACGACTCGAAAATAGATCTTGCATCGAAATGCGTTAGCCGTATCTTCAGAAGAGGAGTGCGAGAGGAAAGAAAACTTGGCCATAAAGATTGATAAATTGGCCCTGGAGCAGGCCTGCAAGAATATTATAGAGACCATTCTGCTTTACATCCCAGACGCTTATAAAGGGACAGTTTACCGGATAGGCAAGCCCCCTGAAATGATCGCCAAACGTATTACTTCCGGTGTGATTGATCAGGATGGAAGCAGCATATCTTGGGGCCTTCCGGAGAAGTCAGGTTACAATCCTCCGGGAAAACCGTGGCTCGAATACCGCGATGAACCAGGCCGCCCTTACGAGGCGATGGCCTGGTGTGTAGAGAGGCAGAAAAGCTGGACTGCTGAGGATCCTCAGCACGATAGTAGAAGCGTCCGTTTGCAGGTAGAGGGAGTTTGGGAAGACTTCCACCATATGGAACCGGTTTTGATCCGTAAGGAGGATTTGTATATTGGTGGAAATCAGCCAAAATTGGACTATCCCAGAAACTATCAGGGGGAAATGCTCTGGCAGGATAGTGATTATGTCGTTGTTGCTGTTATAAAGATCCATTTTCGGCCTCGTAAAATCAGGATAGGCGGCCCTGAAACGCGTATAATAAAGAGGCTCTCCCGTGCCCTGGGAACTGAACTGCTTTCATACCAGCTCAAGCAACAGTCCCTAGATGTAATGCGTCAACTGGCGGCAGATAGGTTAAATGCCTGCAATATCCTGGCTGACTCTCTCCGTAATGCCATAACTAAATCCGGATTGATTTTTTCGCTTATAAAACTGGAACTCGGGTTCCTTAGAGAGCAGTGGGAGAAAGTGCTCCTGGTAGAGTCGGATAAAAAGGAAATGAGGAGGGACGCAGTCTATGCATTAAACAGGGCTCTGGAGGAGATAAATGAGGGCTCCAGTGAGCCGGGTAAGGTTCTGGCGAATACCCACAACAAATTTTTGTCCCTCTATCTTCCCCCTGAAAGGGGAGAAAATTGGGTACGAATGCAGATTGAAGACAGGTGGAATGAATTGTTGTGCAGGAGACCCCTTGGTGACGAAAAAAAAGACGAGATTCGTCACCAAATAGGTCAGCTGAAGAAGTCTCTTTACCTGGGCCAGGATCCGTGTGTCCTGTCCGCCTACGATAACATGCCTGAGCCTTTAAAGTCCGAGTGGACTGAATTAATATACAGGAATACCGAAAGGATTGATTTCCAGTTTCTTGACAGATTGATCGATATACTCGAGGACAGCTCCATTGATCTTCCATATCAGCGTAAATCAAGAAAAAGCTTGATTCGTTTAAAGGCCCTTGCGGAGATAATAGGACAACTGGAGGACAGCACCAATATTGTCCTCAGGGAGGTGCTCAATGGTAATGGAAACAGGAGATACTCGCCTGATTCCCAGGAACCACTGAGTTCTGAATAATGCTAAATAAAGTGTGGTGTATTTTTTAAGAGGAATTTTATTATCCAATTACAGGTTTAGCTGATACCTGTATAATCTCTTAACCGGTAATATGTTTCTGCGGGCAGGTTCATAAAGACAAAAATTTTTACTTTGCAGTTTTCATTGATTGTAAAATAAAAAATTACATCAGGTTGAATTACGCGCCTGTAGCTCAGCTGGATAGAGCAGCGGACTTCTAATCCGCAGGTCGGGGGTCCGAGTCCTCCCAGGCGCGCCAGTAATAACAAGGGGTTCAGCGCTTTGCTGAAACCCTTATTTTTTTGATTGCTACCCTATTGATACCCTTATTTTTTGTCAGTTTTCCAGCCTTTAAAATCTTCATTACCTAAACATTGGAATTCAAGGTCTCCTGTACTTATTCGTTTATTCATTAAATCGCTTTGGCCCTGATCGGGAGTTGCTGTTACACCACTTTCACAATTTATATCTAAATGTGGCACCACTTCCTTGATTTTCTTATCAACGTTTTTCAATTGTATTTCGAAACGGAAGATTTTATCCCTCACCATAACAGCAAAGTAGCCTACCTGATTTTTCAAAGAAAGTTTGATAGGCGGTATAAAATTGGGCGTCTTCTTTGGGATATAGGGGTAAAGAAAACCACATCCTTTCATTTTTGTTTTAACCCCTTCGATTGTTAAATCCAATGAATCAACATCTAATAAGGTAAATGCCAAAAGTGGAAGGCTACGAATATGTTTTTTGATATCTTCTATATTTTCTTGGAAGTCTTCATCTCTAAGATATAAGGAGATCGGAAAATGCTTGGCTGGATATTTTGAGTTGTTCTTGATTGCTATTCTAAATTCGATGTCTTTACTTTCCGCGATAAAAACTTCAAACTTTCCTTTCTTTTGCCCAGGTTGTACTAACGATGTACGGCTGTAAAATTCCAGATCAGCCCCAAAATTATTTGGGTATAGAGCTTCGTCGGAAGCTTTTTGGCTATAGTGACTACCCATTAATGTAAGTGTGGTTCCTATAATTATAGTGGCGATCAAACTGATAAAGAATTCAGGGCCTAAATGGAAATTCCATTTCTTCGGAATACATTCTGCTGTGATATACCAACCGATTATTATTAATGCTAATAAAACACCGATCACCCACCAAAAAAGAGACATATGGAACTTCCTTTGTAGTTGAAGGGTCACTCTATTAATGATTCATCATCAGCTATTCGATTATAAATGCTGACCGTCTGAATCTGGCACTCTCTAAAATTGTATATTTGCTTTGGTGAAAGATCAACCTTACCCCCGGCCTGGTCCTTCAATTCCTTGATCTCTTTCCTAAGCTCCAGGACAACTAGGGCGTGGAGGTCGTTTATAGTTTCTTGCAGGGTTTCAATGTCACTCTATCCGTTCAATACATAGCTTCTGAAAGAACGTGTGTGCCACAGGCATGGCACGTAGCTGATGAGGTAGTCCTTCACCATGTATTCGCAGAGTCGAAGGATAGGGGGAGGACAATGGCTTCATTGTGAGGTGGGGTCTGGAGGAAGCCCAATCCTAAGATGCGGGACGACTTATAGGAACCGGATCTGAGGTGTGGTACATTCGGGAAAAATGCTTCAAATTTATCGAATTTGCCATAGAAAAACTATACGAGTTTGAG
>CAZVGY010000167.1:0-6186 GCA_964627015.1 uncultured Desulfobacteraceae bacterium | reverse complement strand
CCTTCAAGGGGTTATTGCAATTCCGGCCCCTTTGGGGTCGGATATTTAATAAAAAGGACTTCCGGTCGCCTGGCTGGCAGTGGTTTAGGTTTACTATAGAGGACTTTCGGCTTTAAAAAGAGAGTTCTGAGCAGTCGTCAAGGTGTGTTTGGAAGTGCATGCTTCGAGCCTGCGGTCCCCTCTTCAGTCCGCCTTTACTCCAGAGAGAAATCGGTAGTAACTTCAGATTACCAAGTAAAGAAGATCCAATGGAGTCGTGGGCCAGTTAGTTTTCACCTTTGTCAAAGAAATGAGGCAATACGTTGTGAGGCGGTTTTTTGTAGAGAAAATAGATACCAAAGACGGGGTTTGTTCGATTACCGGTTCTGAGGCCAGGCACATTTCAAAGGTTCTGAGAATGTCTGAGGGTGACAGGCTGGTACTGATGGACGGTAAAGGAAAACGATTCAAGGCCCGAATTATCACCTCAAAGCCAAGAGAAGTTAAGGTTTTGCTTGAGGAGTCCCTGTCGGTATCTCAACCTTCACCAGTTGACATTATACTGTGCCAGGCCTTGCTGAAATCAGGGCCCATGGACTATATGATCCAGAAGGCATCGGAATTGGGGGTTGACCGCATTATTCCATTTACCTCCGCGAGGACCATAATAAATCTTAGCGGTGAGAGGCTAGCCAATAAGATGAGACACTGGAAGGAGATAACATTGAGTTCGGCAAAGCAGTGCGGAAGGCCAGTGCCTGCACAAATAGAGCCTCTTTGTCCTTTCAAGGATTTGATCAGTATATGGAAGGGTCAGGAGGGAGCTAAGGCCATATTGTGGGAACAGGAAGGAGGGGGTGATCTGAAAGGTCTATTGAGATCGTATTCCTGTCCCAGGCGGTTTTTGGGTATTGTGGGCCCTGAAGGCGGCTTTGAGAAGGAGGAGGTGTATGCTGCTTCACAAGCGGGGTTTTCGCCGGTTTCTCTGGGGAACAGGATCCTTCGTGGCGAGACGGCGGCGTTAGCTATGGTAACTATAGTCCAATATGAATGGGGAGATCTTTGCATAAGAGAGTAATATAAGGATTCCAGGATTACAGGGTTCGAGTGCTGGAGGGAAAAAAGATTGAGCCGCGAAGACGCGAAGGACGCAAAGAAAGACACGCTCAAAGAGTGCTTCCAGCAGCCTTCTGCTGGTGCAGAAACAGAAACCCTGATTTTATGTCTGAAAACAAACAAGTCCGTTTTCACCCATTAATCCGGGTCCTGCTTTGAGCGGTGCCAAGAAAGTTCTACAAGGCCACCGATTCAAGCGCCGAGAGGCGAAGGATACAAAGAGAGAATCTCAAAGCCGTTTTGAAGGCGCTGCTACGCAGGAACAGGAACCGAACTTTTTGGCCGAAAAATAGATATACTCGTTTTTCAGCCATCACTCCGGTTCCTTCTTTGAGTCCCTCGGGAATAGAAAACTGCAAACGTGAAGCACTAAATCGGAATAAGAGGTGAGGGGTGTTAAAAGGAGGGTTCGAGGGGAGAAAAGAAAGGATATCCTGCGGGTTGTTTTGATGGTTTTTACGCAGAAAACGATACTAACGCTCGTAAAGAATTTAACGTTTTTCAGGACGGGATTCGGAAGTCTAATATAGAAACTCTAAGAAAGTTACAACGTGGATTTCAAAGCGAATGCTCGGGGCTCTCTGTTATAAGCCGACCAGGTACGGTGGCAGACAGGCTCGCATATTAAAGGGGTGAGGCGAGCGGCGGAATAGCAGGGGGCAAGCCTTAATAAAGGAGTAATGAATTCAGTAAAAACGCCGTCCGCTCGCCTGGCTGGCAGTGGTTTAGGTTTACTATAGAGGACTTTCGGCTTTAAAAAGAGAGTCCTGAGCAGGCGTCACGGATTGTTTCGAGGGCAGCTCTTCTAGAAGAACTACAAGCCCTTCCATTCAAAACAGGCTGAATCGCCCAACTCTTCTTCAATCCTTAAGAGCTGGTTATATTTACACACCCTTTCAGACCTGCAAAGCGATCCGGTTTTTATCTGGCCTGTTCCGGCAGCAACAGCAAGGTCTGCTATAAACGTATCCTCTGTTTCTCCCGAACGGTGGGAAATAATAGCATTCCAGCCGGCACCATGTGCCATTTCTACTGCCTCCATAGTCTCAGTGAGGGTTCCTATCTGATTGAGTTTTATTAAGACCGCATTGGCGGATTGCTCCTTGATACCTCTGACTATCCTCTCCGTGTTGGTAACAAAGAGATCGTCTCCCACGATTTGGACACTGTCACCAAGGGCCTGTGTCATCTTTTTCCAGTTTTTCCAGTCATTCTCTGCCAGACCGTCCTCAATGGAGAAAATGGGGTACCGCACTACCCAATCCCTGTAAAAATCGATCATCTCCGGTCCGCTTCGTCTGGATTTATCGGACTTGGAAAAAATGTAACTTCCTTTGTCATAAAAGGAGGTAGAAGCAGGGTCCAGGGCCAGCATTACATCACTGCCCGGCTTGTAACCGGCCTTTTTTATGCCGGCGAGTACCATTTCTACTGCCTGGTCGTTTGATTGCAGATCCGGGGCAAAGCCCCCTTCATCACCAACAGCAGTGGAAAGGCCCTTTTCTTTTAAGACCGCTGCCAGACCGTGGAATACTTCCGCTCCTATCTGTAAGGCCTCTCTAAAGGTGCGGCCTCCCACCGGCATAATCATGAACTCCTGCAGGTCTACATTATTGGCTGCATGAAGGCCTCCGTTAAGGATATTCATCATTGGCATTGGTAGTCTGCAGGCATTTATCCCGCCTATATACCTGTATAGAGGCATAAAGAGTGAATCGGCAGCAGCCCTTGCGACGGCGAGCGAGACACCTAATACCGCATTAGCACCAAGGTTTTCTTTATTTGCAGTTCCGTCAAGTTCTATCAATGTTTTGTCCACAAGGCGCTGATCCGTGGCCTCCATTCCCAGAAGTACAGGAGCGATGACCCTGTTTACTCCCTCTACCGCCTTTAAGACCCCCTTGCCCCCATAACGCTTTTTTCTCTTATCCCGCAGTTCTACTGCCTCATATTTGCCTGTTGAAGCGCCTGACGGAACTGCCGCACGGCCGAGGCTGCCGTCGCTCAGTTCCACTTCCACTTCAACGGTCGGGTTTCCGCGTGAGTCAAGAATTTCACGAGCCATGATTATCTCTATTTTTTCCATTATTCCCTCCTTAGGTAAGGGTCTTTATATGACGGCCTATTTGATCAAACTATAAAAGATTAGGCCTTTTATGACAAGGCAAATAACCTGCTCATTTATTCCGGAAAGCAAGCATGAACCGAAGATTTGAAAGGCTATTAATATTTTACTCTTCTTTACCCTTTTGCCTATCTTACTTTTTCACAGTCTTGCCTGCAGGTGGTTGATTTTTAATTTCATCTTGATTAGCGTTATGAAAAGGTTTTATAAATGTTTAACTAAACCCATATTATGGAGATAGCAAATGAAAAAGGAAGAACTGGATTCCCGTTTGAGGTTGATTCAACAGGCTGAGATGAAAGGCAAGGTGGTCCTTGTCAGGGTGGACCACAATGTAGTCAAGAAGGGGCGGATAAAGGACCCCTTTCGAATTGAGGCCTCGTGGCAGACGCTTTATGCGATCGCAGAAAAAGGGGGAAGGCCTGTTCTCTTAACACATGTGGGACGGCCTAGAGATAAGAAGACAGGGAAAATTGTCTGTAGTGAAGGGGAGTCTATAAAGCCCATTGTTCAATATCTTGAACGGAAGTTGCCTGTAAAGATATTCTCGGCTGATTTTGATGAAGTCTCCGAATATGGGATTATTCATTTGGGTGACTCCATCAGAACCGCGATTGACAAATTAAAAAGGGGCGAAATAGGAATGATCTATCTGCCCAATTCCAGGTGGTTCCAGGGAGAGCAGGCAAAGGGGCCTGAGAAGGAGTCGTTTGTAGAGGAACTTGCATCTCTGGCCGACCTTTTTGTCAATGATGCTTTCGGGTCCTGGCGTGCCCATGCCTCGACCTATGATATCGCCAGGCGCCTGCCCTCTTTTGCAGGCATCCTCCTCCAGAAAGAACTAGCCAACCTTCACAGGGTTCTAGAACCTGAAAGGCCTTTTGTCGCTATCGTTGCCGGGGCAAAATACGATACCAAGATAGGCCCGGTAAGGGAGCTGTACGGCAAAGTGGACCATCTTATTCTCGGCGGGCTTATGTATAATACTTTTCTTTCGGCTAAGCATGGTGTGGACATAGAAGGTGTGTCCGAGGAAGACAGGAGTCTCGCAATGGAGCTTGTTGAGCTTGATCGAAAGGAAAACAAAATACTGGAGATGCCCTATCTTGTAGAGTCGGATACAAAGGATGGGAAATTTGAGGGCAAATACAGGACAATAAGAACCAGTGATTTGAGTAAAGGTGGAAGGGTTAAATATATTCTTGACGTTGACCCGGAATCACTTGATGACACGAAAGTAAAGGAGGCCATCAATTCGGCAAAAACCATCTTTGTGAATGCGGTAATGGGGTTGACCCCTCACTTTTTTGAAGGGTCCGAGGGCCTCTATCGTTTAATAGCCTCAAACGATTCTGCGTGGAAACTTTTTGCAGGTGGTGACACGCTGGAAGAGCTGAGAAATTTTTGCCCTGGTATTTATATGGAAGGTCTGGATGCTCCAGACACATATTACTTCACAGGTGGTGGTAGCGTACTGGCAGCTATAGAACAGGGAAGCCCTTATCTTTTGAAACCGGTGGAGGCCCTGCTTGAAAAAGATTAAATTCGAAATTCGAATATCCGAATACTAAATAATCTCAAAATTCAAAAAAGATAAGTTCAAAACAGGAATCGTTAATATCGTTAATATCGTTAATATCGTTAATATCGTTTAGAGCGTTTGATCGTTATTAGCGTTAAGCGAAGAGAAAAAGATTGAACCGCAAAGGCGCCAAGAACGCCAAGTGGGCCACTCAAAGGACTGCTCACCGCAGCCTTCTGCTGGCGCAGACTCAGGTACCGAATTTTCCGGCAGAAAAACAAGTAAAACTCGTTTTCAGCCATCAATTCTGTCCCTGCTTTGAGCGGACCCATAAAGACATACTAAGGACGTAAATTGGACTACGATGGAGCTATAGCCGCCGAGAGAGTTGCTCAAAGGTAGCTTCCAGCTTTTCTTCTACTGTCGTAGAATCAGTACCCGGATTTTGTGTCTGAAAACAAACAAGCTCGTTTTTATCCATCAATCCGGTTTCTGCCTTGCTCAGGTGGACAAAGTAAAAACATAAGCATGAAACACTAAATCAGAATAAGGATGAGAGGTGAGGGGTGAGGGGATAAAAGAAGAAGGAGTCCTGAGCAGTCGCCAAGGTTTGTTAGAGGGTATGCTCCGAGCCTGTGATTCCTTCTTCAGTCCGCCTCTACTCCAGCAGAGGAGGCGGCCCTGGCTTGAGAGGGCCGGCGTGAACAAAGTGGGGATTCAGGGATAAGGCATTTTCTCAGGTTCCGAGTCTCCCGGACTGGTTTTTTCATGCAACTTACCCTCGGGGGATACCTTCCCCCTCCGCATTCTCCTGCAAGCAGGAGCTGCGGTTTCCCCCAAAGATAAGTTGCGAAAAAACAGCGTCCTCCCGCCAGTCACCTTCGAAAACACCCTATCCCTGCGTGTTGTTAAAATATACCAGTGATTCAAAGACCAGAAGGGTGATAATATAGGAAGACTGTTCAGGGCTCTCTGTTATAAGCCGACCAGGTACGGTGGCAGGCAGGCCGGCATACTAAAGGGGTGAGGCGAGCGGCGGGATAGAAGGGAGCAGGTCTTAATAAAGGAGCGATGAACTAGTAGAAGTGCCTTTCCGCTCGCCTGGTTGGCAAGGGGTTAGAGCTTACTAAAGAGGATTTTCGGCTTTAAAAAGAGAGTGTTGAGCAGTCGTCAAGGTGTGTTTGGAAGTGCATGCTTCGAGCCTGTGCTTCCCTCTTCAGTCCGCCTCTACTTTAGCAGAGGAGGCGGCCCTGGCTTCAGGGTGCCGGCGAACCCCCGCGGTATTCCCCATTACGCCCGTGAAAGGCACCCCGCGCTGCGGACCGCGACCAACGCCTGAGCAGTATATTCGAAAGATGCGGACTTGCGAGGGAACAGCAAACTCTCCGCTGATTTTAGTCCAGCATAGAAACCCTGGTCCTTTGGACCAGGTCAGAGTTCAGTG
>CAZVGY010000166.1:0-6206 GCA_964627015.1 uncultured Desulfobacteraceae bacterium | reverse complement strand
GGAAATCTCCGTTTTCCACTTGACTTTACTTATCATAGATGACCCCTTTTACTTTTGAATAGTTACTTTGAATTTATCTTATAATGCTGGTAGGATAATGTTTTCAGGCATTGTGTCCTGCCGGCTGGAAATATAAGGTTCAGGGAGACTTTATGAACATTTTTATTAGTTGGTCTGGTGAAGGGAGTAAATTTGTGGCTAATACGTTCCGTGACTGGCTTCCTAAGGTTTTTCATAACTCAGTAAAGCCGTGGATGTCAGATCAAGATATATCCGCAGGACAGGCTTGGTCAAGAAAGCTGGAGAAAAAACTAAAAAAATGTAATTTCGGACTGGTTTGCGTCACAAAGAAAAACCTACAAGCTCCTTGGCTACTGTATGAAGCGGGAGCGTTATCTAAAATTATTAATAAATCGTTTGTAGTGCCTTTGCTTATTGATCTACAGGCATCAGATATTGAAGGTAGTCCTCTTAGCCGTTTTCAGGCTGTTGTGATAAAAAAGGAAGGTATTTACAGATTAGTCAAGAGCGTTAATAAGGCATTAAAAAATGACAGTATAGATGACGCAATATTGAGGTCGACATTTGATAGGTTTTGGTCAGACATAAAGGCTAAATTAAATGAAATACCGAAAGAAGAAGATGGCAATTTCTATTGGGATGAGTATGACTCAAACGCATTAAAAGATTTTGTGTGCCTAAATCAGGGGGAATTGATTCAATACATGTTTTTAGCTGGTGAACTTCACAAAGAGCTAAAAACTGCTCTGAACAACAAAGATGTTAAAAAGAAAAAAATAAAAAGAAAAAATAGGAGACTGATTGACCACTTGGAGTCGAAATTTGCAGATGCAGTAACATTTTCTTTTTTAGAAATAGAAAAAATGCTTGGGTATAGATCTTCTTCATCAGAGCTGCCTAGGGTATGTCTTAAGGTAAATCAAGGTCCGGATGGTAAAGTTATTGTGCCAACATTTAGGAAAGTACAGGTTAGTTACGATTCTTCATGTAAAGTGAAAGAAAATTCTGGTTTTCTTTATGTTAAAAAGAACGGACGATATTTTTTTTGTAACGATATTCCAAAAGCTGCAAAAAGTGGAGAATATGTAAATCCAAGACTGATATCTGATAAAGTTGATAGTTATAAAATAAAGAAAAAAACATCACATAGAAGAAGTAGTTATATAGATAAAAAATGGGTAGCATGCTGGAACAGCGGCTCAAAGAATAGTCATCCAAAATCTGAGCAATATTACAGAGATTGTTACAAGTCAACATTAATTATACCTCTGACGCTAAGAAATAATAATCTGTCAAAAAGATTTATAAAAAAAATAAACATGAAGAATGTTGAGAGGACAATATTTGGATATTTATGTTTTGATCATATAGAAACAAATTATTTTGATGAAATGTTTGATGTTAATGCAGGATATATTTTTGCTGATATATTGTCACTGTATCTTTTGACATATATTGTGTATATCGATCAATCTGCAACTCATAAAAAAGTATTGGATTTTTTGGAGTAAAACTAGCTGGCCGTTATGGGAAAATGAGAGTGGCCAGCTTAACTTGTCAAGAAAAAATATTTACAGAATCTTATTTTAGTATTAACTTATTAGGCACAAAATGTGCTATACTTAACAAAATAAAAGGAATCCCGGTAGGTTATTTGATGCTTAGGGGGAAGATACCGAAGGACAAACCATAATTGTTCTTTTGAGGATTTTTACAATGATTATAAAGTGTAAGGAGCGATCCGACATACCTGTGTCTCACAACAATCACCTGTATAGTGTTGGCAACTCACTGGTCAAATATGCCCAGAGTTATACTCCACCTAAATCTAATGGCATGAGTAGTGACAGCGCTAGGCTCACTCCCAAAGAGCCAAAACCTCGCTCGACTTCTAAAAGATAAAATACTGGTGTAGTTCAGCAAGACCAGTCCTGATTTCTTTATGTAGTTAGTTACCTGAGTAGAAATACAAATATTCTTACTATAAGGACTGGCTATCGTCTCTCTATATATAAGGGTCATAATATATAATTGAAGTTTCTCGTTTTTTTGCTAGCCGATCTGGGATTAATTTTATAACTCGCTGAGGGAGCGCTACGGCAGATTTTTAATAAACCCCAAAAGATAATGAAAAATTTGTTGACTGTAACCTATTGAAATAATTAAATAATTTTAAGCGAATTTTTCACAGAGTAAATAGGGGACAGGTCGAACACAGAGTCAGGTACATGCTCCAGGCTATCCAGAAGCTCATTAAAATATTTTTTCCCATGCAGTTTTGACTTGGTGTACTCTGCGCCAACCTCCATCAACAACCCGGAGGTTTTATTCTTCATCCTGATTGCCTCGCTGACCAGAAAGTTGCGGTAGCGGAGAACCCGTCTCAGGTTGCGTTGCTCTTCCGGAGCCATATAACAGCCGGCAACAAATTGCAGCGAAGAAGATCAGCGATCATTTCCGCATCGGCTGCATCGTTTTTCTTCTTGGCTGTTGAAATAGCCTTGAGCATTGCGGGATGAGCAACCAAAAGTTCATCTGAATATGGGAGAAGGTGATCATACACCCAACCGGTAAAGAGTGTGGCTTCCATAGCTCCATGCCAAGGGGTTTTCCTTTCCCTGGCCCACCTGGTCAGAGTCTGTCGATTTGCCCGTATCATTCCTTGATCCACAATGGTTCCGTCTGCCTGTTTTTCACAAAAACTGATTACTTTTTTATGGATGTCAAATCCAATATAATGCATCCTATTCATAAGAGACCTCCTTGTGGCTAATGATTCTGTGCGGCTTCATGCTGTCACGGCAGCTCCTAAGCTATTCTGCGTATTCCACTGAATCCGGACACCCAGTCCAGAGGAAACCGGACAGTCAGTCCACGGGAAAGCGGACACCCATTCCATTGATTTCGGACACCTGTGTCGGAGCGTAGCGACGCTGTTATTTTGTCTTTACTTTGTTTGCGTAATTCATGTCAAGTTTGCTGTTTTTTTCTCATAGATTCTCCTGTCAGTTTTATTTTGTGGGCACTGTGAACAAGTCGGTCAAGTATGGCGTCAGCCATTGTTGGATCACCGATCTGTTCATGCCAGTGTTCTATTGGTAGCTGGCTGGTTACAAGTGTTGATTTGAGGTTGTGCCGGTCTTCTAATATTTCCAGAAAGTCATGCCGTTGTTCCTGATTCAGTGCCATCAGACCGTAATCATCAAGAATAAGCAAATCTGTTTTTGCAAAGCCGGTCAGTAGTTTCAGGTAGCGACCATCTCCTTTGGAAAGGCTTAAATCCTCAAAGAGCTTGGACATTCGCAGATACAGAGCACTGAACCCCTCCCGACAGGCTTTCTCAGCAAAGGCACATGCAAGATAGGATTTGCCCACACCTGTCGGCCCGGTAATGATCAGATTGTTGTGATCTCTAATCCACTGACAGTCTGCGAGACGGAGCACTAAAGATCTGTCCAGACCTCTGGGATGGCGAAAGTCAATATCTTCAACTGATCCATTTTGTCTGAGTTTTGCTTTACGTAATCTGGTGTTCATTCTTCGTGTTTCACGTACTGCCTGTTCGTGATCAAGTAACAGTCCCAGACGTTCTTCAAAGCTCATATCATCAAGGCCATCCATTTGTATCTGACTCTCAAGTGCTTCTGCCATTCCAGAGAATCGCATTGTTTTCAGTTTCTCAAGTGTTGGATGAAGGAACATGATTCTCTCCTTTAATGGGTTGTGGATTTAAAATAACTGGCACCACGGATATTTGTGTGTTTCACAGGATCTTTCCCAGGGGTATTCTCAGGTAAAGGCTTTTGATCAAGCCCATTCTTAAGGATTGATTCTATGCTTTTATAAGAGAGTGCATTGATATTCAGGGCACGGCTGCAGGCGGCCTCAAGACGATGATTGCCATAGGCTTTGCCAAGTCTTAAAATCCCAAGCAATGCCCGGTAGGCCTGTTGTGGGTGTGCTCTTTTTAACAGGATGAGTTCAGTTAATATGACAGTTTCTTTACCAATCTTTGCAGCCCATCGTTTAAAACGATCCGGTGTCCATTCCAGATATTTCTGATGGCTGAGGGGCATGTGTTCTTTGATTGTTGAGTGACGGCCCTTTGGTACTTTCCTGAGATGACTTGCAACCCGTTTGCCGCGGTGAAAGCATTCCACTGTCGTCTGGGTATAACGGATATCCAGTTTCTTTTTGACCAAAGTGTAAGGAACGGAATAATAATACCCCTTTACTTCCACATGATAATCAAGATGAACAGTAGCTTTTTTCCAGCAGGCAAGCTCGTAAGGTGTTGAAGGGAACTGTTTCAGGGCTGGTTTATCAATTTCCTCAAACCAGCTCTTACGACTGCCTGTGAGTTTTTGAAAAGGCTTTTCGTTGAGGATTTGCAGAAGTTTTTTAATCTCCCGGTTCAGATCAGCCAGGCTGAAAAATCGGTGGTTACGGAGTTTAGCAAGTATCCACCGCTCCACCAGCAGTACCCCTGCTTCTGCCTTTGCTTTATCCCGCGGTTTTCTGACTCGTGCAGGAATAACCACAGTTTCATAATGCCTGGCCAGATCATTGTATGTGGGATTAATATCGGGTTCGTACAGACATGCTTTGGTGACACCACTTTTAAGGTTGTCTGGAACGATCACTTCAGGGACTCCACCGAAGAAGGAAAATGCCCGGACATGGGACTGAATCCAGTCTTCAATCTTTTGGCTCAATGTAGCTTCTGCATAGGTGTAGCTGCTGGCTCCCATGACAGCGATAAAAATCTGGGCGTGGTGGATTTCACCAGTATATTGGTCAATCAGTTCAACTGTCTGACCGGCATAATCAACAAACAGTTTTTCTCCTGCCCGGTGTTCATGACGCATGACAACATCAAGACGACCTGTCCAATCCCGGTAATTGTGACAGAACCAGCTGTATTGATAGCCGTCAGGATGCTGTTCCTTATACTCCTGCCATAACAGATTAAGTGTTACATGCTTTCTGGATTGCAGTTCTTTGTGAACTTTTTGAAAGTCAGGAATAAAACGTGTGCCAGTGACTGGAGGGGCTGCAGAGGGGAATAATCTCTCTTCAAGATCAGCATCACTTAACTCTTCAGGAAGTGGCCAGCCAAGTCCTGACGCTTTTGCACGGTGCAAATAATCACTTACCGTGCTTCTGCCTATTCCGCAGCTGTTACTGATTTCTCGAATACTACAATCGCAGGAATATTTTAGCCGTAAAATCTCTCGTATCTTTCGCATAGATAACCTCTTTCGTGGCATGGTGAGTCTCCTTGAATTTTGGATTCAAAAAGACTCTCTCTACCATCTTGGTCTATGCGTCGCTTTACTTACAAAACTGCTGTCCGGTTTCCCATGGAATCACTGTCCGGATTCAAATGGAATGGGTGTCCGGAATGAAATGGAATCACTGTCCGCTTTCCCGTGGAATCGGTGTCCGAATTGCTCTGGAATACTCAGCTATTCTACCACAGGAGGTCTCTAGTTGTTTTCTCTCTTACTTATGCATTCAAACAGACCATGTTTTTTACGTGCGGCGGCTCGTTTTTTTTAATACTCAACTTGCCCCCACATCCCCACATATTTGTCAAATAATAGGGGACGTACCACAATTTCTACTGGCTAAGGTAATTGCCAATGGAAATCTCTACCAAGAGAGAATTCTACCAAACGAGAGGCTACTACTGTGTAGGTTCCCGTACAATATACGTAACAAATTTCCTCCATAAAAAGTCAACATATCTCCTGAAAATCTGGAATTTACTCAATGAAAAATTATCCAGAAAAAAGTGCCAAAATCAGATTCAGGAGTTTTCGCCTATTGCCAGGGGCCAGGTGCAAGCCAATTTTGGTTAAACGTACTGCCGGTTGTAAGTATGGAAACTATCGGTGCAAGAAATCCGTCAAGATGTAAAACTATTTCACGCAAGTCAGAAGGGATATGATCCTGGTTGAATTTTTTATGGAAAACTGCCCATTGAACCTGTTTTTCATTAATAAAGTCCTCGCTGAAAGGTTCTATTCTGACTGGAAGAGCTGTCTTGCGTTGTTCAAAAGTGAGACGAATCGCCTCCGCTAACTCAGGGCCTGTAAAATCAAATCCACGGGACAACAACCAGATATCATAAAAATCTTTCATCCTGCTGTTTAAAAACCCCAGCTTGATCATCGCTTCAA
>CAZVGY010000165.1:0-6252 GCA_964627015.1 uncultured Desulfobacteraceae bacterium | reverse complement strand
CTTATGGAGAAATATAACATAACTTACTGTTTTTAAAAGTTAAAAATGAAAAATAGTCAAATTTCTTGATGTTCAAGTTTTCAAGGAACCCTCTAGTTAACTGAGCACCAGGATTCATAGTACATGCCCCCATAAGCAACCAGTCCGTAGTCAGCACAGTTCCGACCTTACCTCTGAAAACCTGTAAACAACAATGGATAAGAAACAACAGCAAAGCAACACGATACGGAGTAACCTGAAAGGTTTCAACTGTAAACCTAACCTCCATCGGTAAAATGAGGGAGAGCATGAAAATTTTGATTTGCCATGCAGATGTTTCAAGCCCGCTTTACCTTCAATGGAACTGCTGTCAGGAGATACCTCACCTGGATTCATCACTTTTGTTCACCAGAAATAATTATCTGTTTTTCTTTTAATTTCTTTATATAAACTCTTTTTACTGTCCCCAGGATTGAGTTTATTTTTTCACTTAATGTCAGATTGTTCAGCCAGGCAGATCTCAATGCAAATTCATTATATATCGGGTGAGGGACACGGAAAAGTTTAAGTGCTGTGAGTTGCCCCCAGAGTCGTGCACGGGTTTTGAGTAAATTGGGCTGGGAAGCCGGTAGTATTTCAGCCTCTTTTTTTTCAGCAGTTAGATATCCTGCAGCAATGGCTCTGTCGATAATCTGTTTCCCTCTGTTGGTCCTTGCAAGTATCAAAGAGCGGCCATGTTCTCCTTCCTCAGGTTTTCTGTACCAGGGATCGCCTACGGATATATCGGCAAACTCGCCGGTATGATCTGGACAGATATAGCATCGCCATTGACGGTGTTTCTGTAATATTTCTCCCCAGGACTGCTGATATGTCAGTTCATGGCAGGGATTTTTATTGCTATTGCCTGTTTCAGTTGCAACAGTTTTACCAGGCCATCCACATCCACGATAGCGCAGGGAAGAAAGTTGTTCCGGTTTGCTTAATCCCATCTGCCGAAGCATTTCAAGTGTTCCATTTGTTGATGGAGTTCCGGCACAGAAACAGGCAATTGAAAGGCCAATCTTTTTGGCAAAAACAGTATTTTTTCGTGATAAATTGTGAACAGCTGCCACATCACATGGTTTCCCCATGAATACACAAGGTTCAGGAGCAGTCTGAATTTTGTTTAATTTTTCGCACGGGCTTGCAGGTGAATAACGTGAACCGGCAGCTGCAAGAATGGATTCACGTGATCTGCTCATGATTGTTTTATTCAAATAGGGTTTTTCAGGATCCGCTGTAATATGTAAACAACCAGCCATATTTTCCTGTTCAAGACAATAAAGAGCAAGTGTACTCATAACACCACCACTGGAACCCGTAAAACGAATTTCAGAATCAGTGCTGTAGCCTTCCCAAAGTTCTATGATCGTACCCCAGTTTTGATCAATTATTTTATTTGATATTACTTGGTTAAATGTATCTCTCCCATGGGATAAGGTTAAACCAGGACAAACTTCAAGGGCTCGGTCGAAGTTATGATCTGAGGGATCGAGTGAATTTTTAAGAATCGGACGACAACCAAAAGAAGGTATGTCTGTCATCTCAATTTGCTCGGGATATAGGTGAGCGCATACACCGCATCCGCAACAGAGTTGATAGGCAACTACATCAAACAGGTTGTCAATTTTTTTCATTTAACTTCCACTATAAGGAGTTATATTATGAACAACGTTAGTATACTGACTGTCCACATGTCGGATAAAAACGCATATATTAATAGAAATTATCTGTTTTTAATAATGTAGTTACTATCAATAGTCAGGGTATTTCGTAATTCAGGAAAAAAGTATATTGCTAGTAATGGTAAAGTAAAAGAAATAATTATTACATAAAAAAACCAACATATTACGCTAGCATTCTGTAAGATAGTAATGCGGAAAATTGTAGCAAACAAAAGACATCCTGTTAGTATGAAACTTGATTTGAACGATATTGACAAAGGTATGGACAGTCTGAATTTGTTTAATAGAAGAGAAGTGAAGTAAGCTAATAGCTCTCCTATTGCACCAACTGCTGCTATCCATGCAATATTCAATTCGTAAAATACAACAAAAACAATACCAATTAACGAGACTAAACGTATTATATTAGCTTGCATAAGTACTATGGTATTGCCAAGAGCCATGGCAACGTTAGAAGGAAATCCTCTCATGATTCCTATAGTCCAAAAGACACTGAGCCAAGCGATGAGTGGCCATGTGATATTATATTTTTCTCCGTATATGAACAGTATTAATTCGTTCCCGGCCAGAAGCATGAACACTCCAAAGGCTATTGCCAATACAGTCAATCCCTGTAAGAATATACAAGCCTTTTCGTAAAAAGATTGGGGTGAATTTTGTTCTTTAGATAGGATTGGTAATGCCATAAAGCCAAAGATCCTTCTACACATCAATGCTGGTATCATAGCAATCATAAATGCAGCTGAGTACAATCCAACATCAGCCATGTCATATCCGGAACCGAACATTTTTTTAGCAGCTCCTAAAATGAAGCGATCTCCTTGGAAAATACCAAACATCAGCAATCCGTTGATTAACAAGGGCCAGCCAAAGGAAAAAAAACGACGCATAAAATGTGGATTTCTTGACCAACTATATTTTCTTTTAGCAACTATGTGGGATCCTACTACCTTAATAATTGATTTTATTAAAAGCAGGTAAAGCATCGCCCAATAGTTACCAAACAATTTTCCCATAGGCCAAGCCAGAACCAAACTGATAACCTGAGATGCAAGTTCTACGGACGCATTCGGCCAGTACCTCAAATCACGTTCCCAGCGGCGAGGATCCATATGATTAAATCCATTAAGCAATGGAATAAACGCCAGCACAAAAAATGCATTTTTAGTTTCGGGAATACTGAACATATTAGCAATCGGCACCGCAAGAGCAAGTAAAACAATAAAACAGAAAATACCGCGCAGGGCCTGTAAAAGTTGACCAACTCTTTGGAATTCAGCACTATTACCATCTGGAGCTTGTACAAGGAGACGATTAAGGGAAAGATTGCTGATCATTTCCAGGAAATATATCACCATGAGAAAAATCGCTGCGATACCAAAATCTGTGGGGCTTACGAGTCTGGCAATAATAATATTCCGTCCTAGGGAGCACACTTGAGCGGCCACTTGAGCTAAACTGAGAGTAGCCCCTCCTTTGATCAATTTACGTTTTAAAGTCACTAGAAGACCCGTTTTCGTTTGAGAGAACTTTAAAAAAAAAGGTAATTTTTTTTTCAGTGTTCATTCTCATTTTTATTAGCCTTTATTTTGATGTCTTTTCGAGTTCAAGGTATTTGAGTCCAAGGTATTTTCTTGGAAACAAGGGCGGATATGTTCAACATTTTAATCGTCAGAGTAAAAGGAGACTTTACCGAGGGCAGGCCAACAGTTAATTAATTTCATGTAGTACAACTCCTGACCAAAGCTTTCGAAAAAGTAGGTCGTGCTGAATCAAAAGAGGTTGCCATACTTAAAGCAGTCCGTGAGCAACTCTTAAAGGAGAGCAGGTTGTAGATTTGTAGGGAGCTAGTTTGACGCCCTTACCGAGCTTATCGCTAAGGATCTGCAGAGCTACAGCTTGAAGAGTGAATGAATTGTTGTACAGGGTTCGTAAGGGTGAATCGTTACAAGGGGCCAAGGGACAGCTTACCTGGTTTCCTAACGTTGCCTGCGAGAGGGTTGTAGATATCAAACTCCTTGCTCCCGTTCATGTTTATGTAATATTTTCTTCTGGAAACAAGCTGTTCGGATTTCATTGTTATTACAAATCAACTCCGCACCCAATTCAGCATCTATATCCTGATAGATACCATAATAATTGATATTCCACTTAAATGTATTAATTGGATAATATCCATATTGATAAAACGGTGAGATATTCTCTCTCTTTGTGGTCAGATATTTTACATTGTATCCGAGTGTGAAAAGCTCCTTGAGCAGATCCACGCTCTTTTGTTTATCTTTATATTCCCACGGATGCGTTTCAAACAGTATATATCTTGGGGCTGCATTAAAACCGTCTTCATTTTTTATAAAATTTATAAGTGAACGGAAAATATGAAGTTCATGTCCTTCCAGATCCATTCTTAAAAGATCTGCAACTGAAGGCTTTTGTTTCAATACTTCTCTCAGAGCAACAACTTCTATTTTCTGCTTACCTATATAACCTCTAGGTAGTTCACTTTTTTCAAACGAATTAAGATTAGCGTGTTCACAAAGAAAAAAATCTTTATAACCGTTCTTATCTGATACTGCTACGTTAAATACTTCAACAACATTTTTCAGGCCGTTTAATGAGATATTACGATTAAGATATTCAATATTTCTCGGATCAGGTTCATATGCAAGAATAGTTCCTTTATTGTTCATATATTCCGATTCTATAAGTATGTAGTATCCAATATTTGCACCAATATCCAATACAAAGTTTCCCTCAGATAGAATCCAGGATAGAATAAGTGCTTGGTCGGGCTCTCTAGTTTTATAAATATGCATCCAACGACCAATGCGAGACGACTTAAAAGGAAATACCATCTTTGACTTACTAAACTTTGCAACAAATTCTTTACGTCTCAGGATGTTAGAATAAAATTTAAGAACAGCTTTTCTTTTGAGTATTTTTATTGTGTCTATCATAAGGCTTCTTTTGTATAATAGAATATTAGTATGGTTCCCGAAGACAACCAACAGCTTAGTTCAGATAGCAAAGCAAGAGTTTGTGGCTACCGAAAAGAATAAATCTGATTCTCATGAGTTTACCTCACTGACAGTAAAATAAAATCATGGTTTATCCGCCAGATATTTGGTGTAGAATGTATTTTATCGTGATGTTTCATCACGATCCCATTTTTTGTTGTGAGAGTATTTAAATCGATACCAGGCAGTAATCCTAGATATCATCCTAACATAACAGTAAATAATTAAAGGAATCCATAAGGAAGATTTAGTAAATAACTTTTTCAAGATATGTAAATTGTTCGTATCCTCATTAATATAGAGCTCAGGATATTTATGCCTTAGTTCTAAATTCCCATAATATGCCCTGGTTTTTATTTTAATAATTCCGCTCAGATTTTTCGGTGGAATAACAGTAAACTGACAGGACTGAAGAGATAAGCGTTCCTGGGAGTTAAACAGCAGTCGAATATAGCCGTCATCAGCAATTAAAGGGGGAAAATCAGTAAATCTTTTGCGTCCTTCTTCTTTTAATGCGTAAACACCTGATCCAATCATGCCATTATGGCAATAAGGAAGACTGAGCCATATCTGATAAAAAGATTTAACCCAAAAAGAGCGATTCGTACAATCAACCTTCATTGAAGGGGCTGCGGCAAAAATGTTGTGCTTATTAAGCTCTACTGCAGTTTTCCGGATGGAGTCCAGGGGGACAATAACATCAGCGTCGATATAAAAACGAGGATACCCTGTGGCGTGTTGGTCTCCAAGATTCAGAGCATAGCTTTTTGAAGGGACATTCGTTTCAATCACCTTGATATCTTCGCTTACCGATTTGACCAGTTCCGCAGTATTATCAGTACAACCATTACAGACAACAATGATTTCAAGTTCATCAGGTTGAGCACCGTCAAGAATTGCCCGGCAACAACGTTGAATAACGGCAGATTCGTTAAATGCTGGAATGATGATGGAAAGCATCTTGTTCAGTCAGGCCTGGGAGTCACGTTCTTCAAAATGGATAACTCATAGTAATAAAAATCTTCTTATCTCTGAAATACGATTATAAAAAATGAAAATTACACTAGTACCTTTTTGTTTTTCGACTTCCCTGAGAGGTGGCTGATAACATTGGAGAATACCGTTTGATGCTACAGCTTTTTTTCAAAAACAAAAAAACACCAGCGATAAGCATCTCTGATTTCTTTTGGTTATTGTATAATGTATCCTATCATTTTCCCTAATAAATTATGAGTTTTCTATGATTTTTTTTGGGGAGAAGAGAAAAGGCAAGAGGAATTGATTTAAAATTTATTAAAAATACATAGAGATGGTGAGGAGAGTTTGATTGCAGGTTGTTTTCTTGAGAGAAAAAATATAGCTAATAACAGAGAGTTACTCTGTTTATTCGTTCTGTTTGAGAAAAAAGATTGAGATGTTGCTGTATTACCAGCTACGATTCAGTACAGAAGGAAGGTCAATTCTCCTGATTTGCAGGTTTGCTGTTAAAATTAACCATTCTGGTTAAATCTCTTGCCGGAGTCCCAAAAACA
>CAZVGY010000164.1:0-6282 GCA_964627015.1 uncultured Desulfobacteraceae bacterium | reverse complement strand
TGTCATGACGAGAACTTAGACTAAAATTTAAGTCCTGTTCTAGTCAAGACCCTTTAAAAATTAACAGTTGTTTTTCAGATTAAGTTTCTCTGTGTTCCATTTATCCTTCTTTTATGGTCAGTCAAGTTCTTTTCTTGCCTTTACTGGTCTCCGGGCATAATATGTGCACACACAAACAGCAAAACAAACAAGGTTAAGAGGATCAAAAGAAAAATAAGTCATTGGCTGACTTCTGACTGAACCACCTCAGGGTAGACTCTTGAGCTTATAATATGGGAGTCCGCTCGCTGGGTCCATGCGATGATCGAACCCATTTACATTCTCATTCTCTTACTTATTGTGGGCTTTGCCTTTTTGGCTTTCTTCCTGGCCCGCATGCCCCGCCTTGCTCTTTCTGCTATGAAATCGCGCTTTGACTTTCTTGATAAAGGCCTGGAGAGGGCTGAACGTTCTACTAATGAGCAAATCTCGCTTAACCGGGAAGAAATGAATAAAAATTTAGATGTGCTACGTAATTCACTGGAAAGGCGATTCGGGTCCTTTCAGGAAGACAACAATAAAAAATTCGACCAGATGCGGAAAGATTCTGTAATCAGCGCCGGACGGCATAGGCAAGAAGTTACAGCCGGCTTGAAAGCCTTTAATGATTCAATTCTAAAAAGTATAACTGAGGTCACCTACCTGCAGAAGGGACAATTGGACACATTTTCATTGCAGCTAGAGAAAGTGTTTGAATCAAACGAGAAAAGGATGGAATTGTTGCGTATTGAAATTGATCACAAGCTTAAACTTATTCAAGAGGAAAACTACAAGCAACTCGATCGGATTCGCGAAACCGTTGAGGAAAAGTTACAAGGTACCCTGGAAAAAAGATTGGGACAATCTTTCAGGCATGTTTCGGAAAGGCTGGAACTGGTTCACAAAGGGCTCGGTGAGATGCATAGTCTTGCCACAGGTGTTGGAGACCTTAAACGCGTTCTCACAAATGTGAAGACCCGCGGTGGATGGGGAGAAGTACAACTTGAAGCACTGCTTGGACAGTTGCTTACCCCTGAACAGTATGAGTGTAATGTAAGAATAAATAAAAACAGTAACGAGACAGTGGAATTTGCAATCAAATTACCCGGGGGAGAAAATGGAAACAATCAGTCAATATGGCTGCCGATTGATTCTAAATTTCCCTTAGAAGACTACGAACGCCTGGTTGAGGCAGAGGAAAAAGCCGACAAGTTTGCAGCGGAAAAGGCGGCCAGAATGCTTGAATCCCGAATTAAGTCCTGTGCCAGAGAAATCTCTGAAAAATACCTTAGTCCTCCTGTCACAACCCATTTTGGTATCATGTTCCTCCCGACAGAAGGTCTGTACGCAGAGGCACTGCGAAGGCCTGGACTGGCGGATAACATTCAGCGGGATTGGCGGGTAGTCATAGCCGGACCAACAACTTTTGCAGCTCTCTTGAACAGTTTACAGATGGGTTTTCATACACTGGCGATACAAAAGCGCTCAAGCGAAGTGTGGGAATTGCTTGGATCAATAAAAAATGAATTCAGCAAGTTCGGAGATATACTTGAAGGTGTTAGAATGAAACTTCAGCAGGCATCCACCCATATGGACAAAGCAACAACAAGATCGCGCGCTATAGAAAGAAGGCTCAGGAATGTCCAGGAATTGCCTGAGCAAAAAAACTAGGGGAATTACAGGAGCAAACTAATTTATATTACCACTGGTCGAAAAGATTCGAAAAGCAGGCCTTTCATACAGAAAGACCTGCAGGCATGTAACAATAAAGCTGGGGGGTAGAACATGGCCGGCAAAAGAATCTTTATTAGTTTTGCCCTTGAGGATACGTACTACAGAGATTTGCTCAAGGCCCAATCACTCAACACGGTTTTACCTTTTTCTTATACTGATATGCCGGAAAAGGATTTTGAGAGCCTAGCATGGCAGACAAACTGCCGCACGCGTATAAGAGGTTGCGATGGGGTTATCGTGCTTCTAAGTAAAAAAACTGAAAAAGATGAAGCCACAAACTATGAAATCAGGTGCGCGCTAGAAGAAGACATTCCTATTCTGGGAGTCTATGTGCGTAAAGAAAGGTGTAATGTCCCCTCCCAGCTTAACAGAAAAAAAGTAATTGACTGGGACTGGGAAGAAATCGCGGAGTTTATTGACAGTCTGTAGGAAACGATATGGGCCGGGGCTTAGATCCCTTTAGTCAGATCAGGCTCAAATCGTCAAGTTTTGCTTCGGGCCTGCCACGGGAAACCGGGGTTAACACCCTGCCTCGTATTTCAGGGCCAGGGTCATGTGATCGTTTTATCCCCATCATAAATTAATGACTTGAACATTATTTTTGGTTTTTGACTTTCTAAAATCGACTGTAATTCATTCCAGCAAGAAATTTTCAGAACTTCCATTTCAAGCCTCTTGTGCTTTTCATATGAAAGGCCCTTGAAAAAAGTTTTGCTCTCATCCCGGGCATAGGTCATCCAAACGGGATGCAAACCGGCGTTTTTTGCACCTGAGATATCCGGACCGAGATCATCCCCTACAAAGAGAGTCTGTCGATGCTCAAAACCCAGACTTTGAACCAGTCGTTCAAAAACCAGGGGATGTGGCTTACGATAACCAAGTTCTCCGGATATAAGGACTACATCAAAAAATTGGTCAATGCCCAAGGCCTCAATGATATCTCTGACTGCAGGCGCATGGGTAAAATTTGAAAGCAAGCCAAGTCGATACACCCCTTTTAGGGACTCTAACATTTCCCTTGTGCCTGGAATGAGACGGCAAGACTCAGGGAATAGCGAAAAATAGGCTTCAACCGCCCTGTTTACAAAAGGATGGTCAGGAGAGGCTTCATAGCCGAGATTTTCAAGTGCGGCACTTATCCAAAAACGGTTATGAGTCTCTTTGTTATCTTGACGGGCCTTCTCAAGAAAATGGATAGCAGCGTCCCAGTGGGCACGCTCAAAAGAACCCCTCTCAATATTCGGATAGCTTTCCCGAAGGCTGAGGAACAGGCAGTCCATGGCCTTATCAGCGGCATCACTGCTGAAGGTTACCAGGGTGTTAAAAAGATCAAAACCTATAGCATTTATATCATGCATGGAAACTTTTCTTATCTGAATAGAAGAGAAAATGCAAGTTGAGGCCGTTCAAACAAATGTTTAATGTATCAGAAACTGATTCTCTGGTTCTGTTTTGAGAAAAGCCATGCTATAAGAATTCTTATCAGATAACAAAAGTATAAAAAGTTGGCGTCCGGTAAAAGGGAGGGAGAATGAAAAAGAGCCGTTTGACCGATCTTCTGGGGATAGAATATCCTGTTATTCAAGGCGGCATGGTATGGATATCGGATTGGACCCTGGCAGCTGCCGTGTCCAATGCTGGTGGCCTGGGAATCTTGGGTAGTGGAAATATGAGCGCTGCTGAAGTACGTTTTAATATATCAAAAATGAAGGAAAATACCGACAAGCCCTGGGGTTTGAACGCTCCCATACTCCGCCCTGACGGTGAAGAGATAGTAAGAATAGCCCTGGAACAGGGAGTGAAGAACTTCATAACTTCAGCCGGGAGCCCCAAAGCTCTCGCCCCTTTAATAAGACGTGATGATACGACTATCCTTCATGTCGTCCCTTCGGTTAAGGCTGCTAAGAAGGCCCAGGAATATGGATACGACGCTGTAGTCTGCGAAGGCTACGAAGCAGGAGGGCACAATGGAATGGATGAGTTGGGATCAATTTCACTGGTGCCGCAAGTCGTCGACGCCGTTCATATTCCAGTTGTTGCAGCTGGAGGTATTGCGGACGGCAGGGGTATCGCAGCAGCATTTGCTCTTGGAGCAGACGGCGTTCAAATGGGGACCCGTTTCATTGCTACAAAGGAATGTCCCGCCCACGAAAATTTCAAAAATATGCTGGTAAATGCTTCTGATTCCAGTACTATTATAACCGGCAGGCGTGTGAATATGCTTAGATGTCTAAAAAATGAATACACGCTGAAATTGGCCAAGGAAGAACAGAGGGCGTCCGGGCCAGAAGAATTTCTTTCCCTTCTTAATTCGGAACAGAACCGCTCAGAATTGGGCATGGTCAAGGGGGATATTGTTCAGGGTGTACTTGAGGCGGGTCAGTCTTCCGGCCTAATCCACGAAATCCAAAGCGTGGCCGAGTTATTTGAAACACTGAAAAAAGAATACGATACGGCTGTGGCTAGGCTCAAATAAGGGTTTTTAAACAGGGCATACGGCTATCAGAAATCTATTTTTTATTATTTGACATGGACATAATATGTTGAAGATAGCTATAAAGTATTGCGGTGGCTGTAATCCTAATTATGATCGGGTCAACGTTGTAGAAAGTGTGAAAAAAGAGCTTAAGGACAAAGTGGAATTCGCTGATTCCCTGGAAGAATATTACGACATTGTTCTGGTGGTGCAGGGCTGTGAAAATGCATGTGCGGACACCGCGCCTTACCTGGAAAATGAAACGTACCAGATTACCTGTCCTGAAGACTCAAAGGCATTCGTTAAAAAGATGAATTCAAAGGCTACTGAGGGGGCTTGAATTGCCCTTTCCCTGCTTTACAGGAGCGAATTCAAATTGAGACCACACCAGCCTGAAAATATAACCATAAGGAAAAATTTCAGAAAACATAAAAATTACCTAACTACGCAACAGGGAGGCGCTTTATGACTGAGAAGACTCTGGAAAACGATACGGATATCTATTTAACACCAACTTTTACAATTGAATCAGACCATGAGCGTATTATTCAAACAGCAATGGATTTGACAGAAAACTGTACAGAGAATACGGAAAAGGCCGTAAAACTTTTTTACTTTGTCAGGGATTCAATTCATTATAGCTTTTACATGATATCTGTATTTATAGAGGACTTCAAGGCGTCAAAGGTCCTGGAATGGGGAAAAGGTTACTGTGTCCAAAAGGCGGTACTCCTCGCTTCACTAGGAAGGGCGGCAGGAATTCCATCGCGCATGACTTTTGCCAAAATCAAGAACCACAGTATCCCTCCCCAAGTGGTTCAGAAACTCGGAACCAACACCTTCCCGAGACACGGGTATAACCAGTTTTTCTTAAATGGAAGGTGGATAAGCGCCGCCGCCACCTTCGATAAGAAGCTGTGCAGAAAAAACGGACTTCCAACCGTGGAATTCGACGGAAAAAGCGACTCCGTACTACCGGAAAAGACTCTAAATGGTGCGCCTTATATTGAATACCTTGAGAAATTTCCTCCTAAGAGTGACCTGCCCTTTGAATGGATAGTAGAGAGGACTTCCAAGGTGGTAGGGCCTGACAAACGGCCATCGTTTTAAATAGAATCGTAAATAATTAATAAGTTCTTCTTACTGAACCGGTCTTTTAGAAAGAGAATAGAGGTATTCTGTATCCGAGAAGGCTGAAGAGGACTACCACAAGAGGAATTAGAATCACAGTCATCCTATCAGATTTTTTAACCATTATATTGGCCAAAATTCCGCCACTAATAATACTCAGAGCCAGACCCACAACAAGACCAAGCCAGTTAAAATCTTGATATCCGTATACCACCTTATCGACTAATACGATACCTGAGAGGCTTCCCGCTGGCAAAGCGAGAAATACACCCAGGAACATGACAACCCTGCCTCTCCCCTTCCTTAAAATCCATGGAAGATTCAAAAGAATGGTAGTTAAAGCAAAACCAACCGAGGAGACAAGCAACCCACCTGTAAATTCCAACAGCAGTTTTTCTATAAACATAAAATTACCTGAAATTATGGTTTGTCGCCAACCCCGTATCTCACTTAAGATTATAAAAGCTCATTTCAGAGCAAAAGCGGTACGAACGCCAGATTCTCTATCTCGCTTATCTCAACCCAAAACTCATCTTTAAACCTAAAATATGAACAAACCCATAATCTGCTTCTCCAATAATCGTGCCAAATATAGATATTCCTGTTTTTTTGCCGGGTGCTATTTTGAAAAACCTTGAGCCAGCTTGCCTGTCGAGTATTTCAAGGTGTATACAGCTTAAAAAAAAGAATTTGATTCAGGAATTGCTTTTAGGTTGGCGTGATAAATTTAAAAAAAAACTTGGGAGCACAGGAAATTGTGCAATCATGCACTTTTTTATGTGCATAAGTCTTATGAATATATCTCGCGATTCATCGATTGATTTTAAAAAGCGAGGAAATAATATCGCTCGGATAAAACGGGGTGCGATATATCTCTAAGGAGAATTATGGGCAGAGCTGGTAACCCATAGCATAGATCACGA
>CAZVGY010000163.1:0-6368 GCA_964627015.1 uncultured Desulfobacteraceae bacterium | reverse complement strand
ATTTTACACTGAAAATTTACCAGGCTTTATTCAACTAAATTGGAGAAGAACCAAAGCTATAAACATTTGTCATTTTTTCGTCTGATAATTGAACGAAAATTACGAGCAGTGAAGCTACAGGTCATTTATCAGAAGCTTAAGCCCATGCAATTGCGGTGGGCGCACCACCTCATCTGGCGGTGATTCTTATTAACACATAAGCTAACCAATTTCATTTAAGATAACAATAGAGAAGGCAGAGTTAATAGCTCTGCCTTTTGTTTTCAGCAATATGGAATATGACCATGATGCAACAATAACTATACAAATTTATTGAAGCTTCAAAAAAAACCTTCATGTAATAGAAATCTAATAATTAGCCTATATTCTGCAATAATCCGATTTTTTTACGCAATCGCCGACACTTCCTTAGTCTCTAAAAATACGATCTATCATTCATTATTCGATATTCGGAGGGTTTTAAAGAAATGCGATATACAATTGGGAAAAAACTTGGACTTGGATTCGGGATACTGCTTCTATTTTTGGTCGCCACGGGATTTGTCTCTTATTTTGAAGCACAGACGGTGATTGATGATATAGTTAGAATAACGGACAAGGAAGAGCCAAAAAGTCGCTCGGCCTACGAAATGGAGATTCATGCTATTGGAACCGAAATAGGTATTATGACCTATCTGTTCAATATGGATGCTTCATCCCGTATTGATGTGAATAAAGAGAATCTCAAATTTAAAGAGTTTTTTACAGAATATTCGAAGTTGGCTAAAGAGGAAAAGGAAAAATCACTGGTAACGGAGATTTCTGAAATCTCAGAGGAATTGAAACCTGTTGGTGACAGTTTGATGTATGCAAGGGATTATCAGAGGGATTTATATCTAAATATTGGCAATCAGTTCGATAGGGTCTACACTTTTTTAGACCAGCTTATCTTTAAGATCGTTGGCCCTAACTCCCCGGATGGGAAAGAAAAAATAAGAGCATCAGTTAAAATGAAGGCAAGTATAGCCGAAGTCGGCAATTGGCTGGGGAACTATATACGAACACGTGACGATATATACCAGCAGCGAATAGCTGTAACGGCTGGTGATTTTCTAAATAATCTAACTGAATTTCAGTCCTTGAAGTTAAATGAGGAGGAAAAAGCACGATCATCTGAGATTCAAGAAATGTTCAGCCGTATTCACTTTCTCACTTCGGAAATCATCGGGATAGAATATGCTTTTAATAAATATTTATCGCGCTTTACTGAATTGAGAACCAGGCTACATCAAATTATACACGGTGATGTTAAGAAATTGGCGAGCATTCACCTTAACGAAGCCAAGGAAGACGGCATTATTATGGCAAAAAGGGCAAGCAGGATAATCCTTGCGGTCATTGCTGCAGGATTTTTTGTCGGCGGTCTTATGCTAATTATTCTGACTTTAGGCATTACCAAACCTGTCAAGAGCCTTGTTTCAGCAACAGAAAAATTCGGCAGAGGTGAATTATCCGAACGGGTAGAGATCTCATCAAAAGATGAGCTTGGCACCCTTAGCAAATCATTCAATAGTATGGCAGAGGATTTGGAAAGGCATATCGCCGAAAAAACTGAAATAGAGCAGGAACTGCGAGAGAGCAAAGAAAAATACAGCAATCTTTTTCTTTATTCAAACGATGCAATCATTATTCATGATGTTGAAGGGAAAATTTTAGATGTGAATAGAAAAATGGCGGAGCTGTTCGGTTATTCAATACCTGAAGTTGTTTCCCTAAAAATTGAAGACTTACATCCTCGCGAGGCTATAAAAAAATCTGAATTGGAATTTGAAACGATTAGAAAAAAGGGATTCGCAAGTTTCGAGATAGACTTTTTGAAAAAGGACGGGCAGGTTTTTTCTGCAGAAGTCTCGGCAAGCGTTTTCGAGATCATGGGAAATAAAGTTGTCCAGTGGTTGGTGAGGGATATTACGGAGCGTAGAAATGCTGAACAAGAGAAAAAGAAACTTGAAAGGCAGCTCGTGCAATCTCAAAAGATGGAGGCTATCGGAACATTAGCGGGAGGTATTGCGCATGATTTCAATAATATTCTCGCTGGTATTATTGGGTACACCGAGCTTTTAAAATTGACCGCGGCTAAGGAACAGGGAAAAACTTTGGAATCTTTAGACGAAATTATGAAAGCAGGGCTTCGTGCAAAAGACATGGTTAACCAGATTCTCACATTTAGTCGGCAGACCGAACAAGAACTTAAACCTGTGATGGCAGGTATTATAGTAAAAGAAGCTCTGAAGCTTCTGAGGGCAACGTTGCCCAAAAGCATCGATTTCAAAGAGAACATTATGGTTGATTCAATGGTAATTGGTGACCCAGCTCAAATCCATCAAATAGTCATGAATCTCTGCACCAATGCATATCATGCGATGCGTGAGGAAGGCGGATCACTCGAGGTAGAGCTAAAAAATGTGACACTTGATGAAAATGCTGCTAAATCTCACCACATGGATCTGGTGCCCGGACCTTATCTTAATTTAACCGTAAGCGATACTGGTCATGGCATGCCAAGCTATGTAAAGGAGCGAATTTTTGAGCCTTTTTTCACAACAAAAAAGCAAGGAGAAGGGACAGGTATGGGACTCGCGGTAGTTCATGGTATTGTAAGGAGTTACGAAGGTGCTATTTATGCTGAAAGTGAACCGGGAAAGGGATCTAGTTTTGAGGTCTTCTTACCCGTGGTTGAAAATAAATCTGAATCGGACAAAGTAATAGAAAATCCGGTTCCTATGGGCACAGAAAACATCCTCTTTGTTGATGATGAACCCGCCCTGGTAAAGATGATACAACAAATGCTGACAAGATTCGGGTACCAAGTAGTAACCAGTACGGACAGCTTAGAAGCCCTGGATCTGTTCCAGTCACAACCGGAAAAATTCGATTTAGTAATTACAGACATTGCAATGCCTCATATGACGGGTGATAAACTTTCCGAAAAAATCAGGGCCATACGCGAAGACATCCCTATTATACTTTGTAGTGGATCCGACTCTCGAGTACCTAAAGAAAAAGCAAAGAGGATAGGCATAAATAGTTATCTAGTAAAACCAGTAATACTTGAGGATCTGATTAATAATGTAAGGCATGCACTAGATGAAAATCGACTCATGTAACCGTACAGAAATGAGGCGATGGGGCTTACAAAGAATGTACATCCCCTTTTGTTCATTTTTATAACCAATGAAGAGAATTGTATTAGATAGCCTATATCATCGCCCCGGATCACAGGATTTTGGTTTTGGCCTAGTTTCCAAAACCTCTGCACTTTTCACTCCTTCACAATAGTCCCTCCTGCCCGGTCAATGGCCGCCTTTTCAAACTCCGCCTGAAAACCAGGGCTATAGTTCATATACTGGGGTATGGGATACCGCAATCCCGCAGCATGAGTCTTCTCAAGCCCTTCCATCAGGATATCCAGCTTTTCCCTCGGACAGGAAAACATGACTTCATACTCCTGGGCCCCTCCCCAGATGCGGTCTCCATTACCCAGGGTCACGAATTGAGGCTGCTGGGTCTTTATTGTCTTAATGACACCCTCATGACAGGAACCGACTCTTCCTGCCGAGCTGAATTCTAAAACTCCTCCTTGCATAAAAAGATATCCTTGAATAAAACGCATTGCCTGAGCCGGTAAACAGTATACCAATATAGTGTCAGGCACGACTTTGGTTCTCGATAGGGGAGAAATAACCAGCCCTTTGAATTCATAATCCAACGAATATAGATGCTTTTCAAATTCGAGGGCGGTAGCATTATCTTTTGAATAAAGCCCCACGTTAAATGCTTCAGCCCATTTTTTATCTTTCTCCGTGGGTCTATCCCATCCATAGATTAAACGCACGAGTTTGCAGTTTATATCCTTTTCAGTAATGGCAATTGTCCAGCCGTAGGAACGGGCCATTTTAAAATTCTGGCACACAAAGTTCTGCAATCCCAAGTCTCTAGAAGGTCTCTTATACTCGGGGCGTATTTCATTTTCCGACTTGATCAGTTTAACCGCCAAAGGAAAAGTTCCAGGGCGGATAAGTACTTCCAGGCGTTCGCCGTATTGTCTGTATCTGTTCAGTTCTGTTGACATGTCAGATAGACCTCGTCCTTTTTTCATAACTTCGCCATTCCTTCATCAAACGCTCAGGGTGTTCAAGGTGCTTTCCTAATGCCTCTGAAACGATATATAAAACCATCGGACCCGGGTTTTCAGGAAAGGTGCTCACCCTGACGCCATATTTTTCCAAAATACCCTTGACCGACCCGGCTAGCTTAACTTTGGCAGCTACCTCCGGCCTGTAAATGCTTTCCAGTTTTTGAACTTCCGGACCTTTCGAAACGATCTTTTTTTCAAGGCGCTCTATGATCTGGATAAGGGAAATCAGATCGGCTTTAAGCCTGTCCATCAATCCGGCAGATAGACCAACCTCGGTCATCTCTTCGTATATCAGGTTAAATATCGTTGATGCAGCGGTAAGCTCTGTTTGCAGATCAACCGCTGAATCTCTCAGTTTTTTAACTGCATTTTC
Source organism: uncultured Desulfobacteraceae bacterium (assembly GCA_964627015.1). Taxonomy (GTDB): domain Bacteria; phylum Desulfobacterota; class DSM-4660; order Desulfatiglandales; family Desulfatiglandaceae; genus CAZVGY01. The sequence continues at coordinate 1,818 of CAZVGY010000163.1, read as the reverse complement.
TACTTCTGACTTTTTCGATTCATTCTCTTCGATGTCTAACAGTGTCCGATATTGTGTGACAACCTGTTCCAGGTCCCAAATGAAAGCAGGGTCATCAACAAACTGTCGAAGTTCAGCCTTTTGCTCTTCAGAAAAAGTGAAAATAAAATCCTCTTTCCCCTTGAAAGAAAGGTCTTCCATTACCTTGCCTCTAATTCTGGCATCTTTTTAAGATCGGGATTAGACCCAGCCAAAATATTGTAAAAATAGGTGAAGTGTAGATTCCCGATGGAAACCTCTTTTTCTATGACAAAAGTACTTTTAATAAAAAGGCAGGTTATCCTTACTATTTGCATAATAATAAATAAGTAGTATACTTGGAAAAATTATATATCCTTTTCGATAAAACGATCAAAAGGAGGATTAGCCATGAAATTTAGTGCCAGAAATTTATTAAAAGGAAAGGTATCAGAAATTACATTAGGTGCCGTAAACGCCGAAGTTGAACTTGAGCTGTCAGGGGGACAGAAAATCGTGTCCATAATCACAATCAACTCAGTTAAAAAACTAGGGCTTGAGGTGGGCAAGGATGCCTACGCTATGATCAAGGCTTCGAATGTGATGATAGCGGTGGATTAACATATATATTCCGCTTAATGAAGCCAGAATTCTTTTTCATGTGGTGTATCCCTTCATTTTCTTGATCAAAATGCCGGGTATTCCTGGTACAATCTCCCGGAGGATACACCACCTGAAGCCTCATTAACAGCGTTCGTGAATAACTCCTGGCTTTACCGAATCGCCTTTATCTTCACTCTCCTGTTTTTGGCCATATTTTCAGGAGAGTCGTTGGGAGCTACCGGCATCGTGAATCCGTAACCTACTGCATTGAGTCGGTCACTGTCTATGCCTGCCTTGACAAGATAATCTACTACTGATCCAGCCCGTTTTTCCGACAGCTTTTGATTAAATGCGGCCGTTCCCCGACTGTCTGTATGACCTTCGATCTTTAACTTAAAGGAAGGATCCCTTTTCAAAACATTAACAACTTCATCTAAGATCGAATAATCCTGCGCTTTGATCTTGTACTCTTCCGTATCAAAGTGAAGTGCTTCAATTACCCAGCATCCTCTCTTATCTACCTCCACACCCTTTGGTGTGTCCGGACAAGCGTCTTCGTAATCGTAAACACCATCACCGTCTGTATCTAAGGGACAACCGATTTTATTTACCGCTATGCCCGCGGGTGTGTCGGGGCATTCATCCTTGTAGTCAGGAACTCCGTCCCCATCTTTATCTGACGGTCTGGATACTGCCGCTGGTTTCGCCGGTTCAGCGGGCTTTGGAGCGGGTTTGCACTCCATGGCCTCTTCTGCGAGCTTACGGGATTCAGCTAGCATAGCAAGCGCTTCTTTGGTGCGGCAGGCCCAGTAGATTTGTATGGCCTCTTTGCCCAGAGCTTTCGCCTTGTCTATCTTATCGGGGCAGTATTGGGCCCCTTCTGATTTTTCCGCCTTTTGAACAACAGATTCTGTCTGTGCAAATTCGTCAGGGACTACATAAGCCCTGTTTGGAACTCCAAAATAAGATTTTGGAGCAGCACACCCTATTACTAAAAGGGAAATTCCAATGATTATCACGGCAATTCTTTCTTTCATAATTACCCTCCTTTTTCCGATCTTCAGGATAACAATTAAATTTCATCTCTATATAAAACAGATTTTTGTTGCCTCTGTATGAAGCTTTCTCGCCCAAAAGCGTAGCTTAATTTTAGTGGACTATCATAATTAAATATCCGACCCCAAAGGGGCCGGAATTGCAATAACCCCTTGAAGGGGA
>CAZVGY010000162.1:0-6482 GCA_964627015.1 uncultured Desulfobacteraceae bacterium | reverse complement strand
GTTAGACAAAAAGCCTTGATTTAATCATAAAGCTTGGGAAAGGAGACATTACGATGGCAGATTATAAATCGAAATATCCGACACTTTTTAGTCCAATCAAGTTAGGCAATCTAACCTTAAAACATAGAATCATTTTTTCTCCTCACTGGACATGTCACTGGGATCCAACGACAAACCATGCAACCCCGCGCGCGCTTAACTATTACAAGGAGCGGGCTGAAGGCGGTGTATCGTTAATCTATCTTGGAAATTCCAGCCCGAGTGCAACTGCTGATTACAACCCGGTTGCCCAGATAGCCTGGTGGAGAGATGATGTTATTCCCGGGATAAAAGAGATTGTAGATATGATTCATTCCTATGATATACCGGTTATAGCACAGTTCAGTCTGCCCGGGGCTCATCAGGTTGCGTGGAACAATGAGTTTATTACCGCACCCCCGCTCAGTTCCGAGGAGATGAATTCCATAGAGTTTCCCCCCTATATGACTTATGTCGCGAAAGAGATGGAAGAAGAGGATATTGAAGGGGTCCTTAATGATTATACAGCGGCAGCTCAAAGGGCAGTGAAAACTGGTGTTGAAGGTGTTGAAGGACTGGTTGGCCATGGCAAGCTTCCCAATCAGTTTTTTAGCCCATTTTTTAATAGGAGAACGGATAGATGGGGGGGAGACATAACGGGACTTGGCGAAGGTGAGGGTCGGGCACGATTCATATTGGAGATAGCCAGACACCTGAGGAAAGGAGTCGGTCCGGACAAGACCGTCAGTATGAGGATAAACGGAACAGATCTTTTTCCCGGATCGTGCACCATCGAAGATTGGATTCAACTGGCAAAGCTGCTGGAAGAGGATGGGCAGATTGATTATATCAATATGACGCAGGCGTTGTATCGTTCCCTAGTCCTTATGATATCGCCACACTATTCGGGTTTTGAGCCCGGTTATGAAGGAGAGTTTACAGCAAAAGTCAAAGAGGCGGTTAAGCTTCCTGTTATCCAGGTGGGTCACATAAATTCCCCCGAGGTTGCAGAGAGACAGTTGACTGAGGGAAGATGTGATATTGTGGGCATAGTCAGAGGGCAGATAGCCGATCCTCATTTTGTAAAGAAAACGAGGGAAGGACGGGAGGAGGATATTCGACCCTGTATACGCTGCAATGAGGGTTGCCTATTTCGCGTCTTTCAGAAAGGCATAGGCGGGCTGAGGTGCGCTAGCAATCCGGAGGCAGGAGAAGAGGTTGATTGGGGAAGCTGGACACGAACCCAGGCAGAGAAAGCAAAGAAGGTTTTGATTATCGGCGCCGGGGCAGCGGGTATGGAATGTGCCAGAACCCTTGGTGAGAGAGGACATAAGCCTGTCATCTATGAGAAAGGTGACGCTTTAGGCGGTCAGCTCAGACTGTGGGCCCGGATGCCGGGAAGTAACGAGGTAATGGATCTTGTTGAGTGGGAGACAAGGCAACTGGACAAATTCAAGGTTCCGGTTAATCTTAACAGTGAGATTACCGAAGCCAATATAGAAGAAATCTTATCAAAAGAAAGTCCCGATGAAATCGTTGTCGCTATGGGCTCCCATGTGGATAAAACCGCAATTTCCGCGGAGACAGGGAACCCGGTGCCTGGCGCTGACAAGCCTCATGTGTTTACCTACGAGGATCTCTACAGCCTGGAAGGGTTTGATTATGATAAATTGGGTAATAAGGTGCTGGTAGCGGATCTGATGAATGACAGAAAACCTATCCGTGTTCTGGAATCGCTGCTCAAGGAGGGCAAAGATCCGTGGCTGGTTACTATGAGACCTGAGCCTTCTACGACCTTCTTATTCCTGACCGCTGAGGCAGTCATAACCAAAGCCAACCTGGTCGCTTTAGGAGGACCTGACCGCTGGAATCCCAAAAAAGTATTGGTGGAAACGTGGCTTGGACAAATCACGGATAAAGGGGCCGTCCTCTTTTACATCTATGATCCGGAGCATCCATGGGAGGAGGAATTTGACAGTATCATTCTTGTCCCAACAAGGAGACAGAACAAGGATCTATACAAATTGCTCAAGGAAAAGGGCCATAAGCCACACCTTATTGGTGACGCACTTTCTCCTCGATCGCTGATGCACGCAACGCATGAGGGCTATAAGCTGGCTCGTGAGCTTTAATGATTAGGTACGCAGAGTAGAGGTACATTTTGCTCAATGCGTTTTTGAGAGACTGGCCATCCGGGCCATGTCAGCGGCGCGAAACTCTGCTTGTAAAACGTCATAGAAATCGCGGTGGCACACCCCGCCGCGATTTCTTGACTAACCAACTTGTGGTCCGGACAAAACAAAAACTCAAATTCAGGATAAACGAGAGAAACTCCGTTTGTATATGAGTTGTTAAGGGAGTGGAATCATGTCTGGGGAGATTTGGTCATTTATTGAGACAGATGAGGGAAAACTCCATGATACAGCAGCTAAAATGGCCTCAGAAGCCAGGAGAAATAGTAAGTTATTTAAAGAGGGAATACCCTGTGGTGTCTTTTTTGGCCCTTCAACTTCTATTTCTTTATTAGAAGAGCTGCAAGCTTATGGCATAAAAAAAATCTATTTTGTCGAATCAGAGGATCATCTCAGCGGTGAAACTCTTGCCGAGAATTTTTGCTCTTTAGTGGCCAAACGGTCTCCCGAACTGATCCTTTTTGCCGCTACACCTCTGGGCGCCGAATTTGGCGCAAGAGTAGCGGCCAGTCTGAGGAAAGGGTTCATATCCAACTGTGTTGATTTTGAAGTTATTCAAGGAAAATTTGCTGCAAGGAAACCTATGTATGAGGGTAAATCGTATGGCTACTACACCTGGTGCAATGAAGCCCCTTTTGTTGCGACCGTGTGTTTAACTTCCTTAGAGGCCATAGAGGCTGATAAAAAAATAGAACCTGAAATTGTTCACGAAAAATGGGAAGCATATCCGACCAGAGTCAGCCTGGTAAAACGATGGAAGATGCCTCTGTCTGATTTAGACATTATCGAGGCACGTTTGGTCATCGGGGTGGGTAACGGTGTGGATAAAAGAGAATTTATGGCCGTCATAGATGAGTTGGCAGAACTTCTTGAAGGGGTTATCGGAGGCTCAAGGGTCGCCGTTTTCAGGGGTCTCATCCCGGTTGAAAGGCAAATTGGATCCACAGGAAAGTTCATAAATGCAGATGTCTATATGCCCATAGGGATCTCCGGATCTAACCGGCATACCTCAGGAATAAGAAATGTGAAACATGTCATACCTATAAACATACAAAAAGAGGCACCGATATTCAAGTTCGCGGAATTGGGAGTGGTGAACGATCTATACGAAGTTGTTCCGTGCCTTATCGATACGATTAAGAAAGAATCGGATGTTTCGGGAGATTCAAGATGAAGGTGGTAATATGCTTAAAGCAGATACCCGATCCAGCTATCACAGAGTTCGACCTAAAAAATGAAAAAATGAAATCGGAGCTCTGGATCCTCAACCCTGTCGATTTCCAGGCATTAGAGGAGGGTCTCCGGTTAAAGAGCAAATACGGTGCTGAAGTTACTGTGGTGAGTGTCGCACCAGAACGAGGGGATGAAATCCTCAATAAGGCATTAAGATATGGAGCTGACAGGGCCATAAGGGCATGGAAGACGCCGTTGATCGAGGCTGATACATGGATGATCTCATCAATTCTTAAACAAGTTATTGAAGAGATTGGATTCGATCTGGTGCTCTGTGGAAATAGGAGCAAATCTACGTCGAGCGAATTCATGGGGGTGGCCCTATCTGAAAGATTGAAGGTGCCGGTGCTAACTGGGGTCGTCGGTTTCGAGGTTCACGGAGAAAAGGAAGGACTGGTGCATAAAAAATTAGAGAGAGGCAAGAGGGAAACCTATTCCTTTCAGTTTCCGGCCGTCCTGACAGTTGACGAAGGAATCAATGAACCGAGATATGTCGCACTTTTTAGTCGGGCATATAATGAGGGTACTCGCAAAAAAGTTGAATCAAAAGAGCTGGGATTAGACGATATTGACCTATCCCCTGCGATCGAACTTTTTCGTATCAGCCAACCCAAACCTCGCACCAAGGTTGGCACAAAGATAAGCGGCCTCTCAGTAGGAAGTCTGATGAAGGTCCTAAGGGGGGAGACGGGGAGCAAAAAGGAACTGTTTTCCGGCCCTGCAACCAAGGGCGCCCAGAAAATAGCGGCTAAGTTGAAGGAGTGGTATTTATAATGGAAATGAATGTGATCGAAAGGAGCGTTTTCTGGCTTCTGTTAGCCATTGCCTTAGGGATTTCCAGTCATAGAATATATATTCTCTTTCGCCTCATTAAAATGGGGAAAGAAACGGAAAGATTCGATCATCTGGGGACAAGGGCAAAATCAGTACTGGTTTACGTGTTGGGTCAATGGTCTAATCTCAAGAATATTTCCTTCGGGGACCTTGCCGGATTTGGTCATCTCTTCATCTTCTTTGGTGTTATCGTTTTTTCCATAAACTACATTATCTTTCTTTTTATAGGTGAAGGGCTTGGCATATCTGAAACGATAAGGGGCAATGTTTTTGCCCACTATTTTTTGTATTTGTCGGATATAACTGGATTATTGCTTTTAATCGCCATCGTTTCGGCTGCGGTGCGCAGGGGCATTTTAAGACCTGCCAGGCTGGGGCCCAACTTTGATGCAGGGATATTCTTTGCCTTAGCATTATTTATTTTTTTCCTTTTTACCTGTTATTTTGCTTTGGAGGGCTTATCTCTCAACCTGGGAACGAATGCCTCCCGTACCCCGGTAGCAAGGGCGTTCGCATATTTTTTCAGCCAGATCAACCTTACTGATCATACGCAAGTTGCCTTGTTCAAAATAATCTGGTGGTTTCAGTATGGTCTCATCTTAGGGTTCTTGATATATGGCCCATACTCCCACCATCAGCACCCCCTGTTTAGCCCGTTCAATATTTTCTTTAGATCATTTCGCCCAACTGGTGCCATTGAACCCGTTGATTTTGACAGCGGAGAGCGTCTGGGAGTATCCAAAGTTGAGGAGTTTACCTGGAAGCAGCTACTCGAGGGGTTTGCATGTACTCATTGCGGGAGGTGTCAGGATAACTGTCCAGCCTATCTGACTGAGAAGCCCCTTTCTCCCAAGACGCTCATTCTTGATATAAACAGGTATCTCTTAGATGTCGGTTCCCAAAGGCAGAGCATCGAATATACAGGTACTCCTGATATACCGGAGGAAATTACTAAAGGGATACTTTCCTGTACCACATGTGGTGCATGTATTGAGCTATGCCCTGTTTTTAATCGGTCTTTAGACAGCATCATCGAACTTAGAAGGAACCTTGTTTACAAAGGTATATATGACCCGGGGCACCAGGTGGCTTTGCAGAGAACCTTCGATTACAATAACCCCTATGCTCTTACCGGCAGTAACCGGGATACTGTTCTGAGTAATCTCGGGATTGATAAGGCAGAAGAAGGGAAAAAGTATGATGTCCTTTACTGGCTTGGCTGTTCAGCCTATTTTGATGAAAGGTCACAGGATATAGTCAGGGCCGTCTTGAAAATATTGAAAAAAGCAGGTCTGAAAGTTGCCGCTCTCGGAGCAAGAGAGCATTGTTGCGGTGATTTCGTCCGGAGATTGGGAGACGAAGGGCTGTTCCAGAAGCTTGCCCGTGAAAATATCAAAACTATAAACGGAACTAACTTTGATGTTTTGCTTACCCACTGCCCGCACGGTTATAATACATTGAAGAATGAATATCCACAATTTGGAGCGGATTTCAAGACTGTTCATCACACAGAGTTTATCTTCAATCTTCTCGGTAAAGGAGCAATCCAGGTTGATAAATCCGCGGAAGAGATCATCTACCATGACCCGTGTTATCTGGGAAGATACAATAATGTCTACGTGCCACCCAGAGAGATTCTGAATAGAATATCGGGAAAATTTGTGGAATTTCCTTTTAACCGGAATAAAAGCTTCTGTTGCGGAGCCGGGGGAGGCCATATGTGGAAACACGAGGAGTCCGGAACAAGGATCAATGACAAGAGAATAGAACAGGCTATTGAAACCGGAGTCAAAAGCGTGGCTACCTCATGTCCTTTCTGTCTGGCCATGTTAGAGGATGCGCTCCTGATGAAGGGATTAGTGGCTGAGATGAAAATAAGGGACATCGCAGAGCTTGTTCAAGAAGGCCTTTGTTGAATCTGGGCTCTAATAAAATATTTGGGCCCGATTGGGAAGAAAAAACCAAGACCGAATAGGTTGATAAGTTGACCAGGACACATAATCAGCCACGCCCGGTAGAAGCCAATCGTTCCGCAATTTATTTGATTGTGCGTTCTTACTCCACTACCATCTTTACCACCACATGTTTTGTCTTCTTTATTTTCTTCGTAGAACGATCTGGCATATGTTCTTCCGAATATTTTATTCTAAAACGGATCTTCCAAACGCGATTTTGCCAAAAAGCATTAATAATCAATGAGTTACG
>CAZVGY010000161.1:0-6513 GCA_964627015.1 uncultured Desulfobacteraceae bacterium | reverse complement strand
TGGTATTTTGGAAGCTTACCACATTTTTCATGGTTTTTGCTTCCTAAGCCCCTTTTTTATTATAGCCTGTTAAAACTATTTCAGCAAAGCTTAATAATAAATCTTCTAATATATTAGGAGAGACTTTAGGATAGCATATTAAAACAAACCAAGCATGTTTTTTAAAAAAAATGACTATTATGGTTAAAAGCCATTTATCGGCTCACATTTCTAAAAAAACCAGGCTTACACTGGTTGAATGTTTTAATTCACATTATAAATTTCAGCTGACTCCGACTGCCCATGTTCAGCTTTATATATGTCACTTATTGCTCAGAAATGGAGATAGTTATGCCTTCAGCATTTAACCAAGCAACCTGCACCATCGCTTTACAGGGAAATTACAGTGCTTTGACAGGCTAGCTCAACCACCTTTGTTGCGGGTGCCAACTCAAAACCCTCCAGAAGATCTTCTTCCTTTACCTGTCGTGTATTGGCACAAGGAGCACACGCATAGATGGGCACCTCGAACTCCTGAAGATATGCAACAATATCATCTGCGACATCACCGGTAGGAGCCCTCAAATTGTGTATGATACCCTTTTTTGCCAGATATACTGCTTCATCAAGGAGAAAAACCGCTACTTCTTTTCCCATTCGATGCGCAACCTGGGCAAGGTGAAAAGCTCTCACCGAGCGGTTGGGGTTATTGGTACCACAAGCAAGGGTTATAAGTACTTTGTTTTCTTTTGAATTAGAAACAGCATCAGACATGTTTAATACCTCCTTTTAAAAATACCTTTTATTTAAAGCTCTTTTTATACTCTCACTATATCGTGATACCACCGTCAACACAATAGTCAGCCCCGGTGACAAATTTTGATTCATCAGAGGCCAGAAATACTACAGCATATGCAATATCCTCGGGCTGCCCACAGTGTCCTATAGGGTGCATCGCATCAAAATATTTGATTGAGGCCTCGCGATTCCCTGTGCGGTTAAAATACCTTTCCAGCATCGGAGTATGTATATTACCTGGATGGATCAAATTACACCGAATATTGTACCTCTTCTCTGCGCAATGCAATGCAACCGACTTACTTAACTGGCGAACACCTCCCTTGCTTGCACTATATGCCGGAATCATGGGATCAGATCGGATGGAAGCACCGGAGCCGATGTTTATTATAGAACCACCTCCTGATTTCTTCATGGCTTCGACTCCATATTTACAGCCCAGGAAAACACTTTCAAGGTTTACTCTCAATATTTTCCTCCAGTGATCCAGGGTTTCTTCCTCTATTGTTGCCGGCTCACTTATGCCGGCGGAGTTAACCAGAATATCCAATCCGCCAAAAAGATCCACAGTTCTGGATATAACATCCCTCCACTGATCTTCGCTGGTCACGTCGTGCTTTATAAACAGGATTTTTCCACCGGATTCCTCCGCACACCCTTCCCCATCTTGAGCATTTATATCAGTTATTACAACCTGAGCTCCTTCTTCAGCTAAAATACGGGCTGTGGTTCTGCCTATACCGGATGCCCCACCGGTCACTATTGCCACCTTATTTGAAACTCTGCCCATAAAAAACCTCCGTTAGATTAGTTGGTCCAAGGCTACTATTTGACATTAACAAAGCTCGAATTTTTTTAAATATCAATTTAATACTAATTTTTTAAATTGATTATCAACCTTTCTTTTTTAAGAACTATTTCGCTATTATGACGACGCAGCATTAAATTCAAAAAAATATATATACCCCCTTGACATGATTGAAATATGGATTATTTGTTTTTTAATGATGGAATAAATGTAAGGAAAATAGTTATGCAAAACTATTATGTTGTTTTAGGTATCAGTAGAAACGCAAACCAGGATAAAATAAAAAAGGCCTATCGAACGGTTGCGAAAAAATATCATCCTGATCTGACTCACAGCCAGGAAGACAAAAAGAGATTTTTAGAAATCAGGGAAGCCTATGAGACCTTGAGTAATGAAATAAAAAGGGAGCAATATGACCAAGAGCTGGAAAAACAAGGTTCATCTCTCAGGATCAAAAACGTCCCTGAAATAATTAAAACCAGAAGATCCCGGCTTAATGAGATTGAAAACTTGTTCTCTTCATCTACTGACGATTTTCTTGAAGGATTTCTCCCGGGTTTTTTTGATCTGGATAAACGGGGTCTCGAAGGAAAAGATCTTTATTTCGAGGCTATAATGTCTCCAGCAGAAGCCGCCAGTGGTGGGCTTTATCCCATCACTATTCCAGTTCTGGAACCGTGTCCGAACTGCAAAAAATCCGGGTTTTTTGAATCATTTTTCTGTCCAACCTGCAATGGTTATGGGAGGGTCCATTCAGAAAGGAAATTTTCCTTGAGTATACCTCCTAATGTGAAACATGGTACTGAAATAAGAATATCATTAGAGGATATTGGACTAAGGAATGCGTATTTGAATGTTGTGGTTTACATAGACGCAGGGCTGAATGACTTTGAATAAAATCAAAGGAGGAGGTTACGAAATGAAGCTATGGGACAGGATACAAAGAGGGATGGAAGCCGGATTTGATGCATCCTTGTCTGCTGTGCATACAATCACTGAAAAGGCTGGCGAAGGGATAGAACTTACCAGGCTTAGACGAGAGAAGGCCAGGTTAGAAACACAGATTACCAGAAGATTGGCGGAATTGGGAAATGCTGTTTATGAAAAGATTTCAGAAGAGAGACTCACCGATGTAAGTGAAAAACTGGAGATAAACGATATTTTAGTGGAGATTGCAGAAAGTGAAGCTCGAATGGTCAATATCGACCGTAGACTCAAAAAAGAAATAGGGAATTATAACCAAACTAAAGGCAACGATAATGAAGTTGAGGCCTTTAAAGATTGAGGCTACAGACACTTCCAAGACAGTTTTAAGCCACCAGGATTAGAACTTGTATTACTGGTTTTATAAATCAATTCATTGATTTTTAACAATTGCTTCGCCTGGGGCGGTTTATCTTATTAAGCCGCTCTGGGATTGAGCAATTATTCTAATTTTTGAACATCAAAAAACTGCATTCCTGAACTTCCTGCTAAACCAGCTCCTTCAGCGGAATCTGTGAATCCCACAGCTCGTGCATATGAGTGAAAAGCCTTTCACTCAGTGAGACTTTATAAGGTGTAGGATTCATCATCCGCATATGATCCTCACGGATTGAACCGAGTTGTTTCTGTGCATACTCCCTGATATCCCTTAGTTTTTTTGGCCCACAGACACGCTTGCCGTCCCATACTAGATCATCGAGGGGTATCACCTTTGACGGATTGATTAAAATACGTTTCCTCTCCGTATAAGGGTGACAACAAAGGATTGTCTTCCCCGGCCTGGGGGCGGGTTCCCCTTCCTGCATCAACAAATCCGCCAAAAAATGCCCTTGTTGTCCCACCAGACGATACGCGTGCTTGCGGCCCGGAATAGTAGTCTTGTCGGGATCGTCTGAGATCTTAACCCTGGGCTCACCTTTTATCTGGACCAACTTGTACACACACCCCAGTGATGGCTGAGCCTGACAGGTAACCAGATTGGTCCCCACTCCGAATATATCAATTTCGTGACCCTGGCGGTTGAGGGAATGGAGAATAGCCTCGTTGATCTCATTACTTCCCACTATTTTTAAATTACCGAATTTATCCTGGTAAGTTTCCGGAACCTGCCCGAACATTTTCCGCGCCTCCCTGGAAAAATAGGCCAAATCCCCGGAATCGAGTCTTATCCCTATTGGCTGATAACCGAAATCAACGAGCGCCATGGCAACAGCGATAAAATTGGGCACTCCAGACTCAAGAGTGGTGTAAGTATCAACCAGTGCAAGGAATCCCTCGGGAAATGCCTGGGCGTAGGCTATAAACGCTGATAACTCGCCTTGGTTTGTATGGATATACCCCATAGTCATTCTTGCCTGTTCCACCAGCTCGACAAACTCCCGCTCCACTCCGTAGGAGTCCTTTAGGGTTGTTCCATGCAATTCATTCAATCCACCAAAAGACTGAATAAAAGAATGAGCCTGAGTCCCACTAACCGGAATATCGAAGAGCTTTCCTGCCAGGGTGTTGGAAGTCCCTTCAAATCCGCCCAGATAACTGTAACGGGAAGCGGACACCGCACCGTCCGGTCCCTGCGCCCGCCTGAGACCGAACTCGATCATCTGTTTGTCTTTACCGGCAGCCATCTTCATTCGAGCTGCGTTGGTAGCAATTAGCGTCGGGTAGCTTGTGAGGTTGATTATGGCAGATTCCATCAACTGGCACACGGCCAGCGGCCCCTCAACCCGTAAAAGGGGCACACGAGGGAACACCAGGCTGCCCTCCTTTTGAGCATATACTCGAACCTTAGAGGCATCTAAGGAAAGAAGCCAGGTATAGAAACCTCTTCTTGGCCTGGGCAATACCTGTTTTAGATAGGTTATATCCTCACCAGTGAATCTGAAATTAGAGAGGTATTCCAGGACCTCTTCTAATCCAGCAAACAGGGCGAACTCCCCTCCAAAAGGGTTTTTCCGGAAAAACAGGTCAAACACAGCAGGCGCTTCATGTTTATCCGCATGAAAATATGCATTCGCCATAGTAAGTTCATACTGGTCGACTAACAGAGCACAAACAAGTTGATTTACAGGCCCCATTCAATTCCCTCTTTCTAGGTGAGTTCCACACTGGGCCAGGATTTCATATCATCGATAGACCTGACAAGGTTCATACCTGCATTCGTGAAAGAAACAAAAGCTTTGTCAGCCGCGTCTGTAAAATCGGCTTGCCCTGGGATCACTACGGGCGACATGCAGTCTTCGAGCAGAAAAATCTTTTTGGCAATAGAGCTGTCCATTTTATTAATCCGCTCCAGCAGGTCTGAAACAGTCCATGCAACACAATGGCTCTTAGCTTGCCCAGCTATAATGACCCGGTCATATGTAAGAAGTTCTTCCAGAAACAGCTCGTCCTGTCTGCTAATAGGGTCGCCTTTTTCGTCCATACCCACCTCAGCTGAAAAAATTGAATAATTCTCGGTAAACCTGTTCTCCCCCTTAACCAGAAATCTGGTTGGGCTGCAACGGGCCACATTATGAAAGAAAACAGCCTCCTCGACACCAGAAACCAGTGCGTGCCCTATACCTCCCCGCATAGCGTGAAAGGGCCATATCATCAAAGTGTATCTGCCCTTTTCCTTCAATGTCCGCGTATAGTACTCGAGAAATCTGTTAAGATCATGCCCCTCAGCCAGGCCCTTTCCTTCCATTACCCTAGGATTTATACGCCATACGCCTCTGGAGACATCCTCAACCGTTACTTCTGTAAAAGGTAGAGGGTGGTTGCCGTTCTTATCCACGAGAAATATTGGATGGAAAATCTGGAAAGCATTATGAGTATCCATAGAGACGAATATCTTCGTGATTCTGTGCAGATTGGAATAAATGAAGCGGCATAACCGTATATTGTCCTCCACGGCACCCCGCCCGGACCGACCCATCACAAATAACTCATGACCCGGCAGACAAAAGGTGTTCTGTACATCCACCAGCAACAGGGCTGCGGTCGTGTCATCCTCTGATGCCAGAGTTATCTGATAATCATAGGCCCACCTTTCTGCCTCTGCGGCACGGGCTGCATAATCGACCTTCCATGCTTTATCCAGTTTTGTTTCCTCAAAAAATGACGGAACCGGTAATTGTTCATCACGCATTTGAACCTCCTTTTTAGGTGAGTCTCTACGCGAATAATTGGTAAGCACTTTTGATCAAGAGCTCAAAACCCAGTGAATTTTATTAAGCAAGTCCTCATATACAAAGGCTGCGAAAGCGGACAAGAAGGGCTCTGATATTCTTCTTACCTGAATTCGCCATAAAACGAGCCACTCTCTCGGTCAAAAATGGAGACTCCTGCATACAGACGCGGCATCACTGAACTGATCTTTTAGCCATGCAGCAATCTGGTTGGCCTTGAGCATGGGTATCCCGCACGGGCCCTCTTCGATGCTCTTTCGAATTGCCTTTTCCTGGGCACTATAGAGCCACCGCCCCTACCGATTAAAAGGGCAGTTAACGAAATCGCCACTAAGGCTTTGATCCACTTAAAAATATATTCGAGTTAGTTTTTGTGTTAACGGTATCTCTTTTTAGCTGTCATGACGAGAACTTAGTCTAAAATTTACGCCCTGTTCTAGTCAAGACCCTTGTTATATTCTTTAACATCGGCTTTGATTATATTGACACCACAAATATGGAGGAAGTTCAAAATGCATTTGTGAAAAAGCTATCAGGGTATTCGCACGACAAATTGAAAGAAACCGGACTCGTTTTGATGCTCAGAGGCAATGTTGACTTTTTTGTCAGGAAGTAGGGAACGAGGGAAGGTGTAAGGAAAGCAAGAAATTTTTAATTGTAGTCAGAGAGCATTTCTCCGCCACCGCTAAAAAATTTAGGGGCTTAGGAAGCAAAAACCGTGAAAAATGTGGTAAGCTTCCAAAATGCCATTAAAAAATCGATATCAAAAGTTTA
>CAZVGY010000160.1:0-6705 GCA_964627015.1 uncultured Desulfobacteraceae bacterium | reverse complement strand
TGATAAACCGGGTGTGGTAGAATGTATATATGCTGATGGAAAGTAAATAAACAGGGATAGGCAATTACAAGAGTAACTGCCTGATAGTAAGAGAAGTTGTGTTACTGGAAGGGAAGGCGGGATAATAGAAACACCAGGAAATGATATTGTACCGAATAATCTATTGTTTCTTGAAATAGCGGTGGGAGGTGGTGCCGGATGAAAAAGTATTATGCTCATTCCACAGATTCTGAGGATAAATCTGACTGGCAGCTACTTGAAGAACATTTATTTAATGTTGCTACAAAGGCTGAGAAGTTTGCATCATTTTTTAATGCTGGAGCATGGGCTAATTATCTTGGCCATTATCATGATTTAGGCAAGGCAACGTTGCCGTGGCAGGCATGGCTGCGGCATGTAAATGGTATAATAGATGAATTTTTATCATATTATGAAGGACATCCAACCCATGCATTTCTTGGTGCAAAAAAATTGCTCACCATATCACAAGAGGCCGGAAAATTACTTGCCTATTGCGTAGCTGGCCATCATGCTGGTTTGCCGGATTGGGGCAGCGGTACACAGGCTGGTTTGAAACATCGTCTTGAACAGAGTTATCCTGATCCCATGATCGCAAATATTGCTGGTAAGTTGCCAACCGACCTTCCTTTTCAATTGGAGCAAAATCGGATGGGATATCAGTTGCAATTTTTTATCCGCATGCTTTTTTCCTGCTTGGTGGATGCTGATTATCTGGATACGGAAAAAGCGCTGGATGCAAAAAAGGCGGCTTGGCGGAGCCAATATCCTGAGATTACCTCTCTTAATGAAAAATTCTGGCAAAACTTTAACGAGTTAAGGAAAGATGCCGATCCAAAATCTTTTGTAAATCAACAGCGTGAGAAGATTCTACACAATAGCCTGAATGCTGCAAAACAACCACGAGGCCTTTTTTCACTGACCGTGCCGACTGGTGGCGGTAAGACCTTGGCTTCTCTTGCCTTTGCCCTGAAACATGCAAAAAAGAATAACCTGAGACGGATCATTTATGTGATTCCATTTACCACCATTATTGAGCAGAATGCCATCGTATTCCGGAAGATGCTGGGTGATGATTGCGTACTTGAACACCACAGCAATTTTTTCCCCGAGGACAGTGACTGGAAGTCACGTCTTGCTGCGGAAAATTGGGATGCTCCCGTTATCGTAACAACCAATGTTCAGTTTTTTGATTCGTTCTATGCCAATAAACCGTCCAAATGCCGCAAGTTGCATAATGTGGCGAACAGCATCATCATCTTTGATGAAGTCCAAGCCATTCCGGTGGAACGATTGCAGCCTTGTCTTGAGGTGATCAACGAGCTTGTCCGCAGTTATGAAACAAGCATTGTACTCTGTACGGCCACGCAGCCCGCTTTTCAGGCATCTTCACAGTTTCCATCCGGCCTGAAAGAAATTACGGAGATTGTTTCCGATGTTCCCTCTCTCTTTATGCACCTGAAAAGAACTGAGGAAATGTATGTTGGACACAGGTCAACAGAAGAAATTGCAAATGAACTGGAAGAACACAATCAGGTGTTATGTGTCGTCAATACGAGAGGTCAGGCATTGGACATTTTTCAATGTTTGCCTGATTCACCGGATACTTTTCAACTAAGCGCGTTGATGTATCCGGCTCATCGCAGCAAGGTACTCGAAACCATACGGAATAGACTGAAAAAAGGTGATACTTGCCGGGTTATCAGCACGCAGTTGATAGAGGCAGGCGTTGATATTGATTTTCCCTGTGTCTACCGAGTTGCTGCTGGGATAGACAGTATTGCTCAGGCCGCCGGACGGTGCAACCGGAACGGCACATTCGATATCCCCAGCAAAGTGTTCATTTTTTCCCTTGATGGGAATACGGAAGGTTCCTTCATGCGTCATGCCGTACAGTCTGCCCGGAAATTATTCGAAGAGTATCAGGGAAATCTGACGGCTCCCGACTGTGTCCATGAGTATTTTACGGATTATTTCTGGATAAACGAGCAGCGCATGGACGAGGGAAGTATCCTTGAACTTTGCAGGCAGGGTCAGGCGCTTGAAGTCCAGTTTCGGGACATTGCCACATTCAGAATGATCAACAGTCCCACGCTGCCGATTATCATAGCTCTTGAAGAGGAAAGCATCAATCTGGTTAACCAGTTGGAGTTTGCCGAGCATTCAGGAGGTGTTTTGCGAAAATTACAGAAATTTACAGTGCAGATTTATCCGTATCAACTGTCGGAAATAGAGGACTGGCTAGAAACTCCTCTGCCTGACGTTTATGTACTGAAGAGCGAAGAAATGTATTCGGATCAGACTGGCTTGCGGTGCAGTTCTCCGCAAGGAGAGGGATTTTTTATTTAACTGCAAGGAGAAATAGGATGGCATTTGGAATCAAGTTGCGGGTATGGGGAGAATATGCGCTTTTTACACGCCCGGAAATGAAGGTGGAGCGGGTCTCGTATGATGTCATGACACCATCGGCAGCAAGGGGAATTCTGGAGGCTATTTACTGGAAGCCTGCCATAAGATGGATCATTGACCGGATACATGTTCTCAAGCCCATTCGTTTTGAAAATATCCGGCGTAACGAACTCGCAACCCGGGTATCGCTCAATAAAAAGGACATGCAAGGGGAAAAATTGATTTGCCGGTATATTGAAGATGACCGACAACAAAGGGCCTCCATGCTGTTGAAAGATGTTGAGTATGTTATTGAGGCCCATTTTGAACTTACTGGTAAAGAAGATACTGATCCGGGCAAACATCTGGCAATCTTTGAACGGCGGGCCAGAAAAGGACAATGTTTCCATAGACCTTATTTTGGTTGCCGGGAATTTCCGGTAAGTTTCAACTGGTGTGAAACCGTTCCTCAATCGATTTTACAGGGTGAAAAGGAACTTGGATACATGCTGCATGACATTGACTTTGAAAAGAATATGACTCCCCGCTTTTTCAGGGCAGTCATGGTGGATGGGGTTATAGATTGTGGCCGGAAGGTGGTGTCATGATCTTTCAGTCTCTCATTCAGCTTTATGAACGGCTTGATCGATCTGGAAAAGTGCCACCCTTTGGCTTCAGCATGGAAGAGATCGGTTTTGTTTTGACCATTGACAGGAACGGCAGCATGGTGGGCGAGCCGGAAGATATGCGAAAAAAAATAGCCTCTAATAAATATGACTACCGGTTTTCCGAGGTTCCTTATTCCAATGAAGTGGATGTTCGTTCAAGAAATGCAGCCACCATGCCGAATTTCATGGTGGATAAGGCTGACTACATTTTAGGTATGTCCGGTAAGACCAAAAAAGAGGAATACCACCGCTCTTTTATGAAACATATTGACGAGGTATGCGGACAGTCAGAGGATGAAGGCGTGGTGGCCGTGAAAAAATTTCTTGCCGGATGGAAGCCCGAAGAATCAGTTAACCTGCCCCTCTGGAAGGAGATGAGCGGAACACATGGCAAGTGGGTTGCTTTCCGATTAAAGAGCGATTCCGTTTTTGTCCATGAACGGCCTGAAGTCAAGCAGTTATGGCAGGAGTTTATTGCCCGAAAAGAATATCCTAACGGCGCCAGCTTCATTGACGGGCGGATTCAGCCGTTGCAGTCACAGTACGCCCAATTCAAATTTGACAGCGGTGCATCTCTCGTTTCTTTTAACGAAGTAGCCTATGAATCATACGGCAAGAAAAAAGGCGATAATGCGCCCATAGGCGTAAAGGATGAGTTCAAGAGCGCAACTGCCCTCAAATACCTGCTGCGGGGATCAAATAGGTTGTATGTCGGTGATACGATAACGGTTTTTTGGGCAGAGCGGCAAACACAACTTGAAACACTATTCGGCCAGATTCTTGATCCGTCCGTCGAGGATGCTAATGCGGCGGCCCAACTTGAAGCCTTTCTTAAAGCAGTGCGTCAGGGAACCATGCCGGGTGATCCAGCGGAGCAGGATGTTGCCTTTTATATTCTGGGGTTTTCGGTAAACAAGGCCCGGCTGGCGATTCGGTTTTGGTTTGTCAGCACGGTGGGTGAGCTGCTCAACAGATTGCGGGATCATTTTACTAACCTGGAAATGGAAAAAGCGTATGAAAACGATATTGAGTTTCCAGGTATCTGGCACCTGCTGAAGGAAACAGCGAGGGAAACCAAAAATATTTCTCCTGTTCTCGGAGGAGCATTGATTCGCGCAGTGCTTACCGGTCGCCGCTATCCGCAAAATCTCTATGCCGGGGTGCTGGGACGAATTCGTGCGGATGCTGCCAGAAAGGATTCACGAACAAAAAAGCCGGTTGAAAATATAACATATTTACGCGTGGCTATCATAAAAGCTGTTTTGCAACGAAATTATCCAGAAAAATATATGGAGGTTCCAATGTCACTTGACAAAGAAAAAAAGGATATCCCGTATCTGCTTGGCCGTCTATTTGCCGTATTGGAAAGGGTTCAACTCGATGCATTGGGTAAGGTGAATGCAACCATCAAGGATCGATTTTTCAGTGCGGCATCTGCAACGCCTGCATCGGTTTTTCCGCGGCTTTTGAATCTGGCCCAGCATCATATTGCAAAATCAGAGTATGGAGCAAACGCGGACAGAAGGATTGCCGGAATCATGGAACATGTCAATGGGTTTCCTGTCTATCTTGATCTTCAGGAGCAGGGGATGTTTGCCATCGGCTATTATCATCAGAAAAATGCCATGTTCAGAGATATTCAGGAGGCTGCTGCCAAAAAGAAAAATGCACAGGCCAACAAAGGAGGAGAAAATGACTGAAATACAGAACCGTTATGAATTTATCCTGCTGTTTGATGTGAAAAACGGAAATCCAAATGGCGATCCCGACGGAGGCAATATGCCCCGTATTGACCCTGAAACCGGCCATGGGATAACCACAGACGTCTGTCTCAAACGAAAGGTTCGAAATTATGTTGAACTAATAAAAGATAATATGCCTCCTTTTGAGATCCATGTTCGAGAGGGTGCGTTTTTATCTGAGCATCATAAACGAGCGCATCTTGCTATCGAAGGCGAAACAGTCGGAATGATTGTTCCCTCTATTTTGACTGACGAATTCAAATTATTTACCGGTTATCCTGATGGAGTCAGCTTTGATCCGGATCGGGAACATCCATGTCTGACTTTATCGCTTGCTAAACTGGAAGAGGCTGAAAAGAAAGTAAAGAAAATCAAACAAAAAAAGAAAAAATCAGATAGTGAAAATAGAAAACTTCTTTCACCTGTTGCAAAATCAACACTTCTTGAACTATTCGTTGACTCAAAAGAAAAGAAAGCAGCCAGATGGATGTGTAAAAATTTCTTTGATGTCAGAACATTCGGCGCAGTTATGTCAACAGGTGACATGAGGTGTGGACAGGTTCGTGGACCTGTTCAATTATCATTTGCTCGTAGTATAGATCCAATAGTTAATATTGATGTCTCAATGTATAGAACATCTGCGGTTTCTATTGATGATCCTACTGATAAGGGCCTTGGTGCACGGAAATCAATAGTACCTTATGGTCTGTATAGAGTTCATGGTTTTATTTCAGCACCGTTGGCCAGGCAGACAGGTTTTTCTGAAGAAGACCTGGATATTTTCTGGGATGCATTAATGAACATGTTTGACCATGATCACAGTGCTGCCCGTGGAGAAATGGCATCTCAGAAATTATTTGTTTTCAAGCATGATAAAAAACTCGGCAATGCCCCTGCCCACAAGCTCTTTGATCTGGTGAAGATAGAGCGAAACCCGAACAGTGAAGGCCCGGCAAGAAGTTTTGGTGAATATGACGTGACAGTCGGTGCCATGCCGGATGGAGTTAAGTTGATGGAAATGCTTTAATGCAAACTGAAAAATGTTTTTTACAGGTTCCTCTTGTAATCTGTCAAGCTTGGGAGATGACCGGCACGGAGCGTGAAATTCTTTGACAAAAAACGCCAAAGGTTTAAACTAGTCTTAGACCAGTTTCAAAAGGAGGATGTATGGAAACTATAGGAGCCTACGAGGCCAAAACCCATTTGCCACAACTGCTGAAACGAGTTGCCAGGGGAGAAAGTATAACAATCACTAAACATGGTGTTCCCGTCGCAACCCTGCAGGCACCGGCAGCAACTGCCAGACGACCGGCTCGAGAGGTGATTGCTGATTTGCAAAAATTTCGGCAGAAAAACCGTCTGGACGGAATTTCAATTCGGGAAATGCTCGATGAAGGAAGGCGCTGATGGCTGATTTTGTCATTGATAATTCCGTGGTTATGGCATGGTGCTTTGACGATGAAAACAGTAATTATTGCGATGATGTTCTTGAAAGCCTTGCCTCAGCCGAGGCAATTGCTCCGGCAATCTGGCCCCTTGAAATCGGCAATGTTCTGGTGGTTGCCGAACGTCGCAAACGGCTGACCAAATCAGCTGCTGTTCGTTTTCTTGCCCTGATACACGAGCTGCCCATTATTGTGGTTCAGGAGTCACCGGAACGGATGATAAAAGAAATTCCGGCATTGGCCAGGGAACGTCAGATATCCACATATGATGCTTCGTATCTTGACCTGGCCATGCGGTCGGGGCTGCCGATTGCCACCCGGGATTCCGGCTTAAAAAAAGCAGCACGCGCCTGTGGAGTTCGCTTATTCAAACCAGTATGAAAATTTAGTAGCTGAAGTTTCCTGTAAAATTTCATTCCCTGTGGCTGTAGCCTTCACGCTACC
>CAZVGY010000159.1:0-6806 GCA_964627015.1 uncultured Desulfobacteraceae bacterium | reverse complement strand
GCAGGGTGATTGAGTTCAAAGGATCCGGCACCAGCAACGGTTACCGCTTCAGTAACCATACGGAGGAGGCCTGGGCAAAATGGCACAATACGACCCAGTTTGTAATTCAGTGGAGCATGAAATACGATGAGGAGTTTGTGGTATACTTAGACGTGGAAACCACGGCAGGCCATCGCTATATATACTATACCCCAGATGACTATGACTACCTCGGGAGCGGTGAATACGTCCACCACGGTCTTGGTACCCAAATGATCGATGGGCAATGGCATACATTTACCCGGGACCTTAAAGTCGATCTCGAAGACGCTCAGTCCGATGTTACCATCATGGAGGTAAACGGTTTTCTGATCCGGGGTAGTGGTAGAGTAGATGATATTCAACTAAAATCAAAATAGAACTCGGAGCTCTCGATAATGGGAGGAAACGATATGAAAAATACACTAACAATTTGTGCGCAACTATCGATCTTGTCCTTCATGCTCATTTTTGGCATGTCGACCGTGGCTTGGTCAAGAACCTATTATGTCAACGGTGAAAGCGGAAACGATTCAAACTCCGGGACCGAACTAACTGCTGCGCTCAAAACCATACAAGCCGCAGCTAATAGAATGCAATCAGGAGATACCTGCTCGGTCCTTCCTGGAAACTATTATGAAAGGATAACTGTTAACACCTCCGGCACTTCTAGCCTGCCCATCTCCTTTAAGGCGGAAGGATCCGTAATTACCCGCGGGTTCAATGTCTTAGGCGATTATATCAGGATCGAAGGTTTTGAAATAACAGACACTATAAGTGGTCATTGGAGAGATGGATCCGGCGTCTATGTAGAAGGAAAATACTGCGAGATTATCGATAACTATGTGCATGATGTTGTTCATATCGGAATTCGGCTGCTGGCGCGACCAGCAGACTCCCTTTGGACAAGTCACTGCACGGTCAAGGGCAATCGTATTGTACGTGCTGGCTTGTCAGGTATAGAAGTCCAAGGAAGAAATAATCTTATTGAATCGAATGACATCAGTCATACGCTGATGAACGACTATTCTGATGCAGACGGAATGAGATTTATGGGTTCAGGACATGTAATCAGAAAAAACCATATTCATGACATTTTTGTAACCGATCCGGGAAACGCAGAAGCCCATATAGATTGTTTCCAAACATGGGGCCCCGCATATGACATGCTTTTTGAACAAAACAGATGTATCAATATGAATGATGGAATGCAGGGATTCATGGTTGAAGAGATAAATGAACCTGTCAGAGATCTAACGATAAAGAATAATGTCATCCTCGCATTTCGACCTGCTAACATATTGGAATGTGAAAATGTCAGTATCGTAAATAATTCCATTAAGAGTGATTTAAATTATACAGGTGCAAGCGGATATGGCATAGAATTACATAATTCTCCTTATGCGACGGTACAGAATAATCTTTTTTATGATGTCGGGAGGCACATATATCCCTATTTGACTCATGACCCTGAATCACAGGAGGGGCTGCAAGTCGGAAACAACTGCATTTATATGAGTGACGGACAGCCTCCGAGTGGAAGTCCTTGGCCAGACGATCTATGGCAGATAGACCCGAAGGTTAAGGATGCGGCGGCTAACGATTTTCATCCTAACTCAGACTCCCCTCTGATTGATTCTGGAGAGAATCTCTCTCACGTTTTGTATGATATTGAAGATACGCAAAGACCTCAGGGCGCAGGGGTGGATATCGGCGCATTTGAGTACTTAGACGCTGGCAGTCCCGAACCGCCAAAAGGGTTAAGGGTCATTGGAGCCCAGTAGTATAGGCCAATTATCGTAACTTTAGCACGTCCCGGGCTGGGACCAGCCATAACTCATTCTCTGAAGGTATCAGAAATGTCTCCCTTTGAATAGAGAACCTCGCTTCAAAAGTTGTATCTGTTCATGTCTGAGGAATTTGATCACGTCCGGTGAAACTTCTCGATTTTCCTGTCTAACGAAAAACCACAAGTACCCGGCCATCCTGGCTGCAGCGCTAATCACGTAGGGTTTCTTAAGGAGTCTATATATGTTCTTAGCGATTTCGAACAGGGGGTGATATCCGATTACATGTTCGGCCCCGCCCTGTTGAAACGCTGAGCGAATAGCCGTTGAGCCAGTGCCCCCTGTAGGTCTGTGGTGAAAAACCCTAATATCTGGAAAAGATCTGACTTGCCAGCCGAGCATGCGGGATTTTATCTGAGCAACGGTATCTTCGGCTCCGAATTTTAATGGCGAAAAGCCCCCGATATCTTCATAACACTGCCGACGGAAAAGCTGAACAGCCCCTGCAACAGACCGAGTTCTGTTATTCGCACGCCTGACAAATTGCCCCTTGTGTTGTTCATATACAAAACCGCCGGCCACCCCAAGTTTTTCATTTTTGGAAAACTCCTTAAGGACCCTTTCAAAATAGTCGCGTCCAAACGTGACATCAGCGTCTAGATTGCCGATAAACTGATAGTCAACATTCTTTAGCAGCTCATAGCCATCCAAAAAGGAGAAGACTTTGGAAGCGAAGTTCCTCTGGCCCTTCTTACTGGCATAAATCAATGAGATGAAGCGATGGTCGTGGATATATTCTCTAACGATGTCTGCTGTGCCATCGGTAGAATTGTCATTAACTATTATCCACCTTATGGGTTTCTTGGACTGTGAAACGACCGCCCGTATGGTTTTCTCGATATACTGCTCTTCATTACGAGCGGGTGTCACCAAAACATATGATGTTTTTTCCATGGAAACTAAGTCCCTATCGATCCGGATGTTTGTTGCTTGCCAGATCAAAAGTGCCTTGACACATCCTTGAAGCAACTATCCATGTTAACCAAAAGATAATGCCAAGAATTGAAGCGCTTCCCAAGGTACTTTCGACGAGATTCGTAACCAGCCCCATCGATATAATTGCAAAAACAAGTGCTTTATCATAAGTAGGCGGCAGGATCCTGCATCGCCAAAGGGGGAATACGTACAGGTAGAGCATCAGAATAAAGCCTATGGTTCCGGTTTCAACAGCCTTCGAGAGATAGCCGTTATGTAACGAGGCCCTTGCGTTCCCGCTCCATAGCGCAAGTTTTGGATCATTGAAGCGAGGGTCAGACCAGACTTTGCCTCCCACACCGTAGCCATATCCTAATATCGGTCTTTCTGAGATTAGTGTTGCGCAGGCGCGCCAGAACTTGGTCCTTCCAGTTAACGTGGTTATCGATTTTCCTGAGTCTGTCTCTCTCTGAAATACGTTGCGTAAAGATGTTTCGAAGAAGGCGAAAGCACCGAACATGACTAACATCGCCAAGATCGATACCAATCTTCCCTTTTGTCTCAGGACAATATACCATACAGATACTCCAATAAGAGAGGCTATTATAGACGAGCGCGAGCCTGTCAACAAATGCAGGAATACAGTAATCATAAGAAGGATTATGCAGCCCCACTTTCCAAAGAAATCAGAACGTGAATATTTCCACAATAAAATCGGATAGGAGATCATCGCGAATATGCCCATACTGTTTGGATGCCCCCAGAGACCACGGAAACGACTACCGTACAGCCATACAATGTCACCAAAGATAATTAGAGCCACCAGGTTCAAAACCATGACAACTGCAAACAGATAAAATATGACCATGAACATCCGTTCTAATTTTTTGGCATCAGTCAGCCAGACATGAAGCCCTAACAAAAAGCAGAAAAAGGCCGCAAGGGAAGATGCTCTCAAAATGGTAAAATAGGGATCGATAGAGTAAATTGTGGAAATCAGAGCATACACACAATAAAGCCCTAACAATTTGGTTTCCATTGGAAGATCACGTTCTGGTAATCTCCGATCCAATAGGTATTTGATAAGACCGCTTGTGCCGATTAATAATAATAGCCCTACCCTGATATATGAGCCATAGGTCGTTGGCTGTGCCGTACTATCTACATCCATTTTGTACAAAAACAGCACTGAAATTAAAGGGGAGGTCAAGACAACAAGAACCGCAAAAACGTACTCTTTAAACGCGCAGAAGGCGCATATAATGGCCAAAATCAGTATGAGTACTGCGAGAATTGCTATTGTGATTGTATCAAACAAAATTTGGGATCCTGGTAATTGGTGAAATGCTATTTGCTGTTCATTTGGGCCAAGGAGAGACTAAGACTTACCCCATTTTTTTATCAATTTTCCAATAACGATCATTTCTTTGTCGTCAAGAAAATGACCGAAATAGATAACTGCCAAACTGCTGCTTGCGATAATTGGTGCACTTCCATAGAAAATAGCTGAATGTGAGTCTAAGAAACAGTAGGGTAAAATAAGGAAAAACGCAAGCAGAGCTCCTATCGCAGTCAACCGTCCCTTTTCTAAAGGAATTGGGAATCCTCGGATCCCCAGAAACAACAACGTCAGAGCTGTTGCTGCCATAGTAACATCAAATACAATTATGGCACCGAAGCGTCCGAAAAGAGGTATGAGCCATAAGTTGAGGGCCAGGCTGATCAGGGTGAAGAATGTCACGATAGATCCGGTAAGATATGTTCTTTTAGTAATATGAATTAGCGATTCCCCAATGTAATAAATACCTTTAAATGCAAGTCCCGGCAAAATTAGCAAAATAACCAGATAGGCAGGCAGGTATTGAGATGGAGCAATAACACTTAGGAGGGGCCGGGAAATGACTGCCATCCCAAATGCCACGAAGGCAAAACAGAACAGAAGGTAGGTCAATAGCTTAGAAATCGTCAAACCTATATCAGACCTGTCAATATTAGAATACACAAAGGGCTCATATGCGAGTTGGAAAGGCAATATTATGGCAATTATGACAATTCCGGCAAGTTTAGTCCCTAATGCGTATATGGCAACATCTTGAAGGCCTGAATAACGGCTCAGGATGTACATC
Source organism: uncultured Desulfobacteraceae bacterium (assembly GCA_964627015.1). GTDB lineage: Bacteria > Desulfobacterota > DSM-4660 > Desulfatiglandales > Desulfatiglandaceae > CAZVGY01. The sequence goes on along the minus strand of CAZVGY010000159.1, from coordinate 1,900 downwards.
GCAGATGCATCAGTTATGTATTCTCCAGACAAAACAAATAGTAAGGGGGCACCATACCTGAGAAGCTTCACTGCTAAATCAAGCGATATGCCCAAACCTGTTTTTGCAAAAATGTTTGACGAAACGATGAGCCACAGGCAGAAATAGGTGATAACTTGGGCCAACAGCGCTCCGATGACTCCCAGGTTCAGCAGCTCCAGAAAAAAGTAGGTTAAAATCATCTGAGCAACCATGGCCGAGATGTTTGAGAAAACGAATTTAATCCCTTCATCTTTAACTCTATAATAAGACAAGATATTCAGGCTTAGAGACTGGAAAAGGGCCAAAGCGCAGGTCAGAGCTACAAGGGAGGTGACATTCTCAACATGCAGGAATTTGCAGAAGAAGGGCAAGAGAAATGCCAATGATATTGCTGTTACGAGCAAGCCTGAGGCAATATTAAGCAAGTTGGAGGTCGTTAGTAGGGATCCCAGTTCTTGACGATTTTCAGATTCTTTGGCAAAACGAATGAACCCGTGCCTCGACCCGATGCTCATGAATATGAGCATGATCTGGGCCGCTATCAACAGGGAGACGAGCATCCCGTAGTCAACTACTGAAAGAAAATGTGTGTAGATCGGGATGAGAATGAAAGATGCAGCCCTGGCGCTGATGTTTCCAACCCCGTAAATAACTGTATTCTTTCCAACGATTTTTAGATCAGAGATTTTCCAGCCCTTTCCTGTGATTCAGTGTTTCTGGTCCCAGACCGCTTTTATGCAGCGAAAGGATGTCTGATGAGTTTCTCGGACAGCTTGACCAAATGTTCTTTTTGCGATGCCCAGCAAAACCGTCTGTAAACATTGATTCCCCTCTCCACCATTCCTTTTACGTGAACGGGATTTGAATAAATCTCAAGAATGACCTCTGCCAGATCATTCACGTCCTCCGGTTCAAAAAAGTACAACGACTCCTCATCAAAGTAGTCAAGGATTCCCTGCGTTCGAGGGGCAACAACCGGCTTTCCCATTGCCAGATACTCAAAGATTCTGGTTGGAAAATTCAGTTCAGTAAAGGCGTTTCTCCTGTTTGGGACAATTCCCGCATCAATTTTCGGCAAAGCTTCGGCGATTTCTTCTAAAAACACGGGCCCATGAAATATCACCCTGTCTTGAAGATTTAGATCTTTTACCAGTTGTTTAACATGCTTGGAAAAGCCCCCGCCTCCGTAAATATGGAGAACTATGCCCGGGATCTTTCGGCGCAGGGCTGAAACGGCCCTGACCGCAATGTCATGGCCCTGTCTTTCTTCGATGACCCCATGAAGCATTAGCGCAAATCGCCTTTGATCCTGGCCGTCTTTGTGGGTGTTTGGATGGAGGTCTTTTCTGAAAATATCTTCCTGCGGGGAATTCATAATAATGTGTATCTTGCGAGAAGGGCAGCCCCGAGAAATGAATAATTTGCGAAAAGAGGTATTGGGCGTGATCACAATGTCGGAAAATTTGATGCTGATCCTTTCAAGCCATTTAAGGACTATTATCATTGGACGGTCATCGGCTACAGAGTATATGGTTTGAAAGAGCTCAGGCATTGGGTCGTGCAAATCCAGAATTATCTTGGCGCCGGTGAGTTTTGGCAGGGTAGCGGAAGCTATTAAGATATCAGGCATATTGTGAATATGAATAATATCATAGGGCTCAGGAATATGCAGGCAGGTGAGTTTCAGAAAGGCTGCGAGAATGAAATAACCATATTCAAACAGGTAACGTATCTTACTGCCACCTTTATGTCTTAGATTAATTCGATAGACATTTACGCCGTTTATTCGTTCTCTCTTCAGTTGTCCTTCTTCTCGCAGGCAGATAATATCCACCAGAAAGCCCGCCTGAACTAAGGCCTCGGCCTCGCGTCTGGGCCG
>CAZVGY010000158.1:0-6853 GCA_964627015.1 uncultured Desulfobacteraceae bacterium | reverse complement strand
CCAGGATTAAGAACATGCTTGCGAGCAAGGAAGAAAAGCTACAGGCTTATATCCAGTTAGCTCAAAAGTATAAAGAAGAGGCGAACGCCTATTTTTTAGTTGCATACCATAGTTTCCATCAATCAAAATGGGACCTGTTTGCCGATTACGCCAGGAGAGCCTATTCGATGAAGCCCTTTACAGCCGAATACAAACTATTCGCAGGAATAGCAGCATATCAGCAGAAAAAGCCGGATAAAGCGATAGCTTTGCTGGAGGATATCGAACCCTCGGAGCTCAATCCCCTCCAGGAACTCTACAGGCTGACCGTTCTGGAAAGGGCATGGGCTTCAAAAAATGCGGAGAAATCAGCTCACTACAACGCACAAAAACGGGCGATTCTGGATAAATATGATGCCCATGTTTATTACAGAAAAGAGATCGCTCCGTTATTCAAAGAACCTGATACGAAAAAATAATCACCTGATAATGAGAATCTAAAAATAGACAATGATCAAAGTTCTTTTTGGCGTGACTCGGAACTCTGCGATTGCTCCGTAGCCCTGCCTTTCGAGTCACATAACAGCGGATAAAAGGGAAATTAAAAGTTTTCCTCAGAGTGTCCTTTTGATATCTCAGTGTAACAAACCCAAAAAATCCAACAGGCGAAGCAAGAAGCTCAGCCGAGTGGAACATAAGCTATGTTAAAAGCGGGAATTATATTTATAGTTAAATTTGAAACTGGAAAAAACTGCTAAATTAGGTATAGTAAAATGAGGAGGAAAAATGAAAGGAAAGAAATATTTTGTAAAGGTGATACTGGCCATAGGGTTTACCTTCCTCAATTTAGAGGCAAATAATGGTGCTGGGAGCTGCAGCTTTACATTTCTTAAAATACCAATGGACGCAAGGACTGTCGCTTTGGGGGAAGCAACAACAGCTGTAACAAATGGTGTTTTTGCCTTATGCTCAAATCCTGCTGGTATATCAGAAATTACCTATAATGAAATCTCAGCCACATATCTTAATTATTTAGCAGGGATACAATCCGGATATTTTGGGTTGGCCCTTCCATTTTGGCAGAATTATAGCTTTGGTCTTGGCCTTACTTATTTTAACTATGGTAGGATCCAGGAGACCACACCTGACAATCCTACCGGTGAAGGGCTCGGTAAATATGGTGCTATGGACTTAGCTTTACATGTCGGTATTGCAAAAAAATTTGGAAAATGGAGAGCTGGGATAGTCTTAAAAGGTATATACTCAAGGATCCATGATTATTCAGCCCATGCAATTGCACTTGACATTGGTATTCAATATGAAATTCTCAAAGAATATTTTCTTGCAGGATATGCGATAAGAAATTTAGGAGTTCAAACTGGCGCTTTTATTGAAGAGATAACACCATTACCCGTAACCTTCGAAACCGGGATTGGCTGGAAAATTCTAAGAAATTCTTTGCTTTTAACACTTGATTTTGGAAAACCCTTGGATAATCGGTTTTATCTGGAAACCGGAGTTGAATATTCTCTGAGAGACATTTTATTCTTCCGGTTAGGGTATCGCTCTTCAGGCAGTGATCTTAAAACAGGTTCAGATATTGATTTTCTTTGTGGCTTCAGTGCGGGAATAGGGGCGATAATTAAAAACTACGATATAGATTATGCCTTCATTCCTTCAGCTGATTTGGGTAACACGCATAGAATATCTGCAAAAATTAAATTTGGGGGAGCAGGATGGTAAAAACTGAGCATTTGTTTATTTTCTCATTCTCTCTCGATTTTCTTTTAGCTAAACCAATATCCTCAGGCACATCGTCCTCCTACACATTTGAGGTCCCTTCTTATGCCCCTGATCCATTAAAAAGAAAGCCTTTGGGAGTCCTATTAGATCCCAATCCTTATCGGGCTGACATGGGATGGGAGGAGAAGATAATTTTCGGTAACCTTCCTGAAGAGGCAACAATATGGCTTTATACCATTTCAGGAGAGCTTGTTAAAAAGATGAAGCATAAGTCAGAGACAGCCGGTGGAATCGCAGAATGGGATATTAGTAATGTCGCAAGCAGAATTCATATCTATAAATCGAAAGAATTCAAGAAGAAAGGCAAAATAGGAGTGGTAAAATGAGGAAATTTTTACTGTTCGTGATCTTAATCTTTTCCAGCTCCTTAAATGCTCAGATAACAAAGGGTTGGGAATATGAAGAAGCCATCTCGGAAGGTGACTGGCATATTCCATGGTACTACTTGTATCCCTATCTTGCTTACAACTTAAGGGGAGATGGTAAATGGATCATGATCTCAGGAAGAGAAGCTTACGGTGGATATTTCGGCTTTTATCTTGACACGTTACAAAGGAGATGGATCTATGATGAATCCTTGACAAATGGGCTTAGTGCCCATGGCTGGGAGGAAGCACCTGCCTTATGTTATAATCTACGTGAAGATAGTAAATGGGTTCTTATTGGACATCAGGGTTCAAGTTTTTACGGATATTACTGGGATGGTGATGAATGGATTGAGGACACTTCAATAGTTAGCGGGCTTCCCGAAGTTTCAGGTGAGATAAAACACTGTCTTATTGATAGCCTGTTACCCGATGGAAGATGGACGCTTATAACCGGTACGGATGTGGGAATTGTGAGGGCATTTTATTGGGATGGTGATAGGTGGATCGAAGACTCTGTAAGGATAAATGGAATCCCTGACATCGGCTCCCATATCTCAGTGACAGCAGGGTTTAACCTCAGAGAGGACAATAGGTGGGTGCTGATAGTGACAGATTATTATGTAGCTCAGCCACGGGGATTTTACTGGAATGGTAATATATGGATTGAGGATTCTTCAATAGTCAGAGGTTTGCCTAAGGATAATCTGTTAAAACCGACTATGGCATACAATGTCTGGGGTGATGGTAAGTGGGTTCTTTATTTTGGTTGCAATCAGCAGGGGACAATTCTGGGATATGTATATGACAGTGTTGATGTTTCCAATCTTCCTTCTCAGGAAGACATTGAAGTGGTGGATGTAAAAGCAACGACCGCAATTATAAGGTTTAATTATTCAAGGACCTGGACCCACAATTTAAAATACTCACTTAATCCGAATATGAATCAATCCTCCTGGTCTTATAAAGTAGAAGATGAAGACACTGTTAAAATAAAACTCAAAAATCTTTTACCTGATACAACCTATTATTTTCAAATTTATACTTATGTCCCCTGGGATACAACTTACCATATAGCGAGTCCTATTTTCTCTTTCAAAACGAAGCCAGCTCAGGATCATTTCTATTTAAGCCCTGATGACACACTAACAATTCAAGATGCGTTAGAGCTTTTACCACCTGAAGGTGGAATAATAGAGCTTTCTGCAGGAACATTCGAAATAGATGAGCCAATCCGAATCTGGATGGATAATGTAACCATAAAAGGTCAGGGAATGGATAATACAATTATTGAGCCAAAAGATGAATTTGATGGACACCTTATTTTCATCAGTAAATCAGAAGATCCGTACTATCGCGGGAATTGGATATATACCCACAAAGATTATACATTCTGGTTTAACTATCCTGCGATTCCATTTGATTCAACGATACTTGTAAAAAATGTAGTGATAAGGGATCTCTGCTTACGCGGTGATAATGAGAATGGTGGTGTATATGGTTGTGAAGTCTGGAATGTAAGTGTGATTCGTGTAAAAACGGAGAATACAACGGGTGGAATATCCTATAATCCTGGAATAAATTGCCTTATTGATAGCTGCGTTTCGATACATGATAGAGTAGCGTATTGGCTTACACTTCTTTCCAGGTCCTGCTATATAAAAAATTGCGAAGTCTATAATTCTCATGGATGGGTACCCTCAGTGCACACAAACGGTAGTAAAAAATCGGAATATCTCGAAATTCCTGAGTATCCGCCACCTGAGATATCCAACAACAAGATAGTTGACTGTGTAGATGCAATACATGTTTACTCAACACTCGACATCCGGGTTCACGATAATTTAATCGATGGATTTTTGAGGTATGGAATAACGGTTTCTATATCTAACAATTGCCAAATATACGACAATATCGTGAAGAATGGAAGATCAGATATAGATGATTCCCATGGAATCAGATATCACGAAGCAAACGATTGCATTTTCCGTAACAATATAATTTGTAACAATAAAGGATATGGCTTCCATATGGCTGATAGATTTGAAGAAGTGCGAACTGGTAAAATCATAAATAATGTCTTTTATAAAAACAGTAAGGGCGGGTTATACAATCCCAAAGATTTTGAACAGAATATAACTGTTAAGAATAATATGATAGTGATGAATGGTGGCTGGGGTATTGAAGGAGGGTTTACCATCATCTCATATAACGATATTTGGGGAAACGATTCCGGAAGTTGTCTAAATGCCACCTTAGACACCGGCAATATTTCTATCGACCCACTTTTTGCTGATCCGGAAAATTGGGACTTCCATCTTAAATCAGAATATGGAAGGTGGGATCCTGTTCAAAAACAATGGGTTTATGATTCTGTTACCTCTCTTTGTATAGATGCTGGCGATCCGACAGATGATTATTCAAATGAACCTGAACCAAATGGTGATAGGGTAAATATAGGTGCATACGGCAATACTTCTGAAGCATCAAAATCTTTCGGAGAGGAATTTGAACCGGAGATCTTTGTATACCCCAATCCTTATCGGGCTGATATGGGATGGGAGGGAAGGATAATTTTTGAGAATTTGCCTTCGGGCACAAAAATCTGGATCTACACAACTGCGGGTGAGTTAGTTGAAAAAGCTGAGGTTAAAGGAACAAAATGGGAGTGGAATGTTGGCAACATCTCAAGTGGCATCTACATCTATTTGATAAAAAGTGATAAATTTAAGAGAATAGGTAAGATTGGGATCATTAAATAGGAAAAGATATGAAGATTATAGGTTTGCTTTCACTGGCATTAGTGGGAAGTTCATGGGCCACCACCTATTATGTTGCCCTTTGGGGTAATGATAACTGGTCCGGGACTTCTCCAGACTCAGCCTGGCGCCATATCGCCTATGGAACACAACAGATCCAGGCCGGTGATAGCTTGATAATTCTGTCTGGTAATTATGGAAATGAGAATGCAGTTATCGCCCACAGCGGCACTCCAACCGATCCGATCGTGATTAGAGGAGATGTCTATGGAGAAGTAATCATGGAGGGAAACGGTAATGGAAACGGAATAAAGATTGAAGGTAATAGTCACATAATTATTGAAAACATCAAATTTACCAATTATTCATCCGGAATATTCATCTATCATGAAGGCTCTTACATCACAGTCAGAAGGTGCATCTTTATTGAAAATACCGCAGGAGGATTCTTGACCTGGGGCACCTCTTCCGACATCTCTAAATGTCACCACCTCATCGCCACTGAAAACTGGTTTTCTGATTACACAGATAAACAGGATTATGGAATCTACTTCTGTTACGCCACTGATGTTGTTGCGAACAACAACTACTTCTTTGGCTGGCACCATCAGGCGCTATCATTTAAGAGAAGAGTTTACTATGGCATTGCTAAAAACAATATTTTTGAGGGCTTCCATTATACTGCTTTATATCTGGGTCAGAACCTGGATGCACCGGGCGACACAAACCGGTGTCGTTATCTTATTGCCGAGGGTAATGTTTTTCGTCCTGCAATGGGATATAGGGCAAAAAGGCCGATCTGGGTTTCAAATGTCGAATATGCTATTGTGAGGAATAACTTTATGGAGGGAAAAGATGATATTGATGGCGGATGGGGTGAGGGAATTGCCCTCGGTGATTATGAAAGTGGTTATGAACATGCCAATCCTTCTCATGTTACTATTTATAACAATGTAATGAGAAGGATCGGTGGAACTACCACAAATCCGGGAATAAGGGTTTATGATGATTGTCATGATGTAAGGGTTTTCAACAATACTTTTGCCCAGTGTGCCTATAATCTGGGATTTGAAAAGGAAGACACCTTGATATTTATAAACAACATATTTTGGGATTATTATGTGGGGATGCTGCGCGAAGGAACAGGTGAATATTGCATATTTAATTATAACGACATTTATCCGTGGTGGTCAGGGGCTGGCGCTACCAATATTTTTGCTGATCCTCTCTTTGTTGCCCCTTTTGATACCTTGATTCTCCAGGGGGAAAATCCTCATTTTATCCCCGATTTTAGCCGGGCTGAAGTTTGTCGGCTCCAGGCAGGTTCTCCATGTATAGATGCCGGAGTCCCGATCACCAAGACCGTTGGTTCTGGTAATGGCAACGAGATATCGGTTGAGGATGCCGGTTATTTCACCGACGGTTTTGGCATCAGTGATGGTGATTTGATCCGGGTAGGTGCTTATGATTCATTAAAGATAGTGGATATCGACTATGAGAATAATAGAATCACTGTTGACCGGGTCATATCCTGGAGTAATGGTGACGGGGTGAGCCTCGCCTATTACGGTTCAGCACCAGATATGGGCACTTATGAGTATCGCCCGGTAGGGGTTGAGGAAAGGAGACCAGAATCTTTTGCGCTGTGTTGGACTCATCCCAATCCGTTTAATTCGAAGACGACAATAAACTATTCAGTTGTAAAATCGGGTCATGTTGAACTTAAGATTTACAGTATTTCTGGTCAGCTTGTGAGAACCCTGGTGGATGGATGGAAAAAAGCGGGAATCCATTCGATCATGTGGGATGGTAAAGATGATAAAGGTAAAAGGGTCGCAAGCGGCATCTATCTCTGTTGTATAAAATCCCGATCTTTTAGGAAAATCAGCGAAATATCTATACTCAATGATTGAGAGATAGAATGAAAATGGGCCTTTTTCTCATTTA
>CAZVGY010000157.1:0-6868 GCA_964627015.1 uncultured Desulfobacteraceae bacterium | reverse complement strand
GACTGCCACCTACTATCCCCTAAAACTGTATGGGAAGATCTTAACTTTTACAAATTAAGGATACGAAAATCGGAGGCTGAAGATCTGGCCAGCAGGGCTATTAAGCTTGCGTCACCGGATTCGGAGGCCGCTTATCGTGACACCCTCGAGCAAATATTATCGGACTGGTGATTTCTAACGAACTTGATGAGACAGGTACGAATTTATTGTTAATTTATTAGTCATGGGGGACAAAATGAAAGGAATTTTGATTGCAATTTCGATGATTGCTTTAGTTTCATTACCGTTGACGACTTTTGCGGAGAGAAAAGGAAAAGATATAGAGAAGCAATATGAACAAAAAGGGCAGGGTGAAAAGCACCAAGCAGAGCGAGCGCGTGAGGCCAGTAAATTTGGAAAAGAACAGGCTGAAGAGAGCAGAAAGCATGGACAGGAGGTAGCAGAGGAAGCGAGAAAAAACAGGGAAGAAGTACAGCGTGAAGCCAGGAAAGCCAGGGAGGAAGAAGAGCGAGAAGCACAAAAGGAGAGAGAAGAAGCCATACGCGAGGAGCGAAAGCAACGTGAAGAGGAAATGCGTGAGTCAAGGAAACAAGAGCGCGAGATGGAGCACGAAGCCCGTAAGGAACGAAAAAAAGAAATAAAGGAATCTCAAAATAAGGGATATGAGGAAAAAGGTGACAGGAGTAATGAACCCAAAAATAAAGGGAGAGGATCACGTGGAAAGAAATAAAAACAGTTCTCCTCGAGGTTTATAAAAAAGTATTGCATAGTTCAATCACTGAAAAGGGTATATTTTGTTTTGAAGGATCAAAAAAAATTTTTAAGAAATTACAACTTTGCGAGGGAAAAGAATGAAAAAGGCTAAAATTGCAGGCTTATTGCTACTATTATTTATGGTGGCTTCATGCTCGGGTCTTCAAACAAACACCCAGAAAGGAGGAGCATACGGAGCCGCGGGCGGTGCTGCGGCAGGGGCGATTATTGGTCAGGTCATTGGTGGAGATACTGAGAGCACCCTCTGGGGAGCAGCCATTGGTGCGGCCGTAGGTGGTCTGGGAGGCGCCGGTATCGGTAGAATGATGGACAATCAGGAGAGAGACATGAGGCAGGCTCTGGCGGCTTCTGAGGCTGCGGCTATACGCAGGGAAGGTAATCTGCTGGCAGTGACTTTTAAAGGCGATGTCACTTTTGACACTGATTCAACTGTTGTTAAACCTGGCCTTTATAACGAGCTTGACCGCGTCGCAGGTGTCCTTACTCAGTATCCCGAAACGCTGATTAGGGTGGAAGGGCATACTGATAGTGTTGGCTCAGAGGAATATAATATGGATCTTTCCTTCAGGCGTGCAAATTCTGTAAAAGAGCTTCTGATTCAGAGAGGAGTCAACGCGAGTCGGATACAACCCGTTGGTTTTGGTGAAACAATGCCGGTGGCGACTAACTCTACTGAGGCAGGCCGACAGTTAAACAGAAGAGTGGAGATAAAGATTGCACCGCGAGCGCAAGCTAGTGGATGATATAATTCATTTAGCGTAGAGAAAACGCATTATATTTGGCCGTAATTAAGTGAGCATCAGTTCATATCTGAAAAATATGGCTAAAACCAGAAGGGTTGAATTAGGGCCCATTCGGGAAAATCAGCGGTAATATGAGTGTGTTAATGTAACCACAGGGGAGCGTAACTTATGTCTCCCCTGGGCACTTGGGTTAATGCCCCTATCAAGAGAATGCCATAAGCCATCAAAAAATTCTCAAAAGAAAGGGAGGTTGCTCCAAAAAAAATAGGGAATGGGTTGTTTCTAAAGAACTAAATATCATATATGGAATTTTGAACTTTTGTGAGATCAGGCAACTTAGTAAAATCATTCTTACAGGTCCATCACAGTGAATACTCGAAGCAAACGAGATGCTGAAGTGGCAGGAATCTGTTAAATTCGAGTTCTTCTCATCCGGCTATCATACAAAGATTTTAATCCACATTTTTTACTCCAGACCTTCTGAAAAATTTTAGAGATTAGTCTAATATGAATTGGAGCTACATAGTCTCTTATAAAGAGGGTGCCTAAAATGTTAAATGATAAATACAAAAAATATCAAAGAGGACTTAAGACAAAAACTGTGGTCTGTTTTGTCTTCATACCTCTGTTTTTAACCGTTGCAGCTACTTCGTCTCTCGGAGATGTTCAGGGTCGATTTTCTGTTGAGAAGGTTATGAATATTATAGAGAATATAAAAGAAAAAATAATTAAAGATGAAGAATTATCGGAAGAAGAATGGAGAGCATTGGAGATACTGGAACGTTCGCAGCGGAAATCCCAACAGGAAATAAGAAAAGGGTACTCGATTGATTATTCGACAAAAGGCTCACCGGGGTATAAGAGATACAGGATAATCCAGGGAACAGAATCTGCAATAGGGGAGGGAATTACAGGGGATATTTTGTGTGAACAAAAACTAATCGATAATAAAGACAAGATTACTTTTACATATATTAGAAGGACAAAGGAAGGATATATTGAAAAATGGGTTTTTCTAAAAAATGCTAATCCATTTTACTGGGCAAATTACTGGAAAAATATTGATTCCAAATTGAAGGAACTGGTGGGGATAAAAAATCAAAAAAGTTATCAATTGCCGCCATCCAAAGTACTAATTGAGATAAGCAAACTCTCAAGGGTATGTCCAGACAGGGTGAGTTCAATCACAGGAACAGACGTAAAGATATTTAATACTGAAACTGTTATTCCTTATTGGGCTAATGAGGAATATTTTTTTTCTGATTCAGGGACAACCCGGTATGCTGCAATAGTCTCATTTTACTTTGCTAAAAGGGGATGGCAGAATAAGGATAAATTTGGAATTATCTGGCCGTGCTATCTGCAATCTCGAGAGAAAAGGACAGGCAGTTAATCAGGTAAAATATATCTATCCAGTATTTTTTGATTAATGTGACGACTGAGGAGAGCTATCTTATTGGGAACTGTGTAAAAATATACTTTTAAGGGAAAGGCTTGGTGACAATAGCAGGTTAGAATCAGTTTCATTTTATATCCTCGATAAGTTCCTTCTGATGGCTTACTTTACTTATCCATGCAGGATCATTTTCCAGATAAATACCCGCCATTCGATTGAACTCACTTGCCTGTATTTTGTTCCCTTTTAATAACCACGCCTCTGCCAGAAAGTAATAATTGCGACCGTTATTCGGATCGATATTTACCGCTTTCTCAAGCAGTCTGATAGCTTGATCAGCCTTTTTATCCTCTATTAATAATTGTGCCTGTTCTGTCAATCTCAAAGACGCTATTGTTCGGGGAGTTGGTTCTCTCATGCCCGGCTCCTGTTCAGGCAGTTTATTGGCAGGGGCCTTTGGTCGCTCCCTGGGAGGAGTAACACGTTCTTGTGGGATTGAGGCACATCCAAAGCTGAATATAAGTATACCTGCCGGGACCAAAAAGCTCAATTTAAAGATTGTTAACAAAATCTTTTACTCCCTCAAATAATTTTTCAAAAAAATTCCTGGGTTTATGAATTGGGCAGGGATCATTAGGGGCGAGACGATCCAGAAAAATTTCTTTCACGGGCTCTGGGCAACTGCCGGGAATGGCAAGCTGACCGCTCTCTGAACATACGATTCTATCAACCACACCTTTAGGTCTCCGGAACCAGCCTCCCGACACATATTGAGGAATGTTCTTCATCAGGTCAGCCCATATAGGTAAAGCCGCTGAGGCACCTGTACCATTTAACGGTGTACCGTCATCGAAGCCGATCCAGACCATAGCAAGAATATCCGGAGTATAGCCTACAAACCAGGCATCCCTGTGATTGTTTGTGGTACCGGTCTTTCCCGCAACCGGCTGAGTTATCCCCAGGTCTTCCAATGAGCTGGCTGTGCCTTCCTTGACAACACTACTCAGCAACGAGTTCATAATAAAAGCTTTGGCCGGGGAAATCACCTGTTCCACTTCCATATGCCTACGGTTAAGGACCTTACTATCTTTATCACAGACGTCTTTTAAAGAGAGCGGAACCGGCAAGAATCCATCCGCTGCAAAAGCGCAATAGGCCCTCGCCAGTTCGAGGGGTATTACTTCCAGGGCTCCCAGGGCAATAGAAGGGTAAGGTTTAACTGGAGTAGAAAAATGAAAAGTTGACGCTGTCTTAACAATGTCATCCAATCCTGTTTTCATGGCTAGATCGACCGTTGCTATATTTACAGAACGAGCTAAGGCCATTCTAAGGCTGATCTGTTCCTCTGATATAGGCGAAAAATTGAGAGGGCGCCAATCTTCTCCGTTTACTTCATATGTGACTGGAATATTCGAAAGTTTAGATACCGGTGTGAAATGATCCAATCCGCACAAATAGATAAACGGTTTAAAAGCGCTGCCTGGCTGACGCTTTGCATGGGTTATTCGATTGAACTGACTGATATTATAATCACGCCCACCTACCATTGCGAGAACGTATCCACTCTTGGGTTGCAGAACAATAACTGCGCCTTGGATTTTTTTCTGGGGGTCCTTTCTTTTAATAGAAGGGGAGTTTTTTTCTATTCTGGTTAATCCTCTGGAGAGAGCTTTTTCAGCGGCTTTTTGTACCTGTGTATCAAGTGTTGTGAAAATTGAAAGCCCGCGCTGTGATAAATCCTCCTTTGAGTAGAGCTCTTCAAGCTGAGCGCTGAGAAAATCAATAAAATAGGGTGATTTTCTGCCATAGGCCTCAAATCCTATCGGGTTTACAGGAGACGCTAAAGCAGGGTCATAATCTTTCTGCGAAATCCATTCCTTGCTGGCCATATTTGACAATATCAGATTCCTTCTAGCCTTAGAAAGCTTTATGTTCCGATAGGGAGAGTATAGATTCGGGGCCTTGATAACTCCAGCCAGGGTAGCTCCTTCTTCCACACTTAACTCGTTTACAGGTTTTCCAAAATAGAAATAGGATGCTTCTCCGATACCGTTTACAGCTACAGAACCTTTCTGGCCAAAATAGATTTCATTTAGATAGATTTCTAATATCTCTTTCTTGTCATAGAGCATCTCTATCACCAAAGCCAGGGTCGTTTCTTTTACTTTCCTGGCAAGGGTTTTCTCCGGCGTCAGGAAATAGTTCTTGGCGAGTTGTTGTGTAATAGTGGAACCTCCCTGGTAAATTCCACCTTTTTTGATATTTGTATAAAGGGCCCTGAGAATTCCACGAAAATCCAATCCATGATGTTGATAAAAGCGACTGTCTTCTGCAGCAAGGAAAGCTTTTTGTACGTGGTCTGGAACATCGTCGATAGATATAAGACGTCTCTGCTCCCTCTCCGGACCGAAAAAGCACGCCAGTTGCTCCGGTTCCAATTCTAAAATAGGGATGGATTCACCTCCATCAGATTGAACGATCTCAGTTAAGACTTTCTCTTTAATGATTATTCCAACAGGAATTCCTTCTTTTTTGTAGGTGGGAAGATTTACATCCTGGAGAAATACATTGAGAGCATCTCCGTTTATTTGTAATTCGCCTTTCCGTTCGGGTTTATGCTTCACTTCGCGGTAGCCAAGACGTTTTAACTTCTCTAAAAAATACTGAAGGTTTATCTTCTGACCCGGAAAAAGCATGGTCGAATCGGAATATACTTTTGAAGGAATGCTCCAGCGCTGCCCTGAAAAACGTTTTTCTACTTCACTTGAGAGGAACCATCCATAAGCTCCTGCTATCAGGATAAAGAGGAAAAAAATAATCCGAAGACCTTGAATGACAAAATCGTTAATTGTTTTTTTATTGTTTTTGGCATGCCATATCTGATTTAAGAGGAATTAATTAATACACAAAGTAGTAGTCGTGCTGGGCTGATGGCCCAGACTTTTCTATGCGGTTAGTTAAGAAATTTACAAAAAAAGAAGTCTCCCTGAACTTTTAGGTGGTGACCCTGATAAGCAAAGGGAGTATTCGGCGAAACAGTTGAAAAAATATCACATGCATTATGGCAATGCAAATACCATGTGGTTTGGTGTCCGAGATATCGGTTTCGATTTTTACAGGGAGAGCTTGGGCGGCCACTGAGGAATATCCTTGGCAGTTATACGGGTGAAGGTAAATTGATTAACAGGGAGTGAGATTTCATGATATAATTTCAAACTTTAGGAGGAAACATATATCTGCTTTCTCATAGTTCGCGCTTTTTTGCTCTAAAAGAATATATATACGGGAGATTAAGAGATGAAAAAATTAATATTTGCATTGCTTTTATTATCTGCCTTGATATCAGGAGGATGCGCGCGACAGGATAAAACTGGTTACTTAGAAAACGATGGAAAAAGTTCTATGTACCTATTTATTCAAAATGCAAAATCAGGGTCTTTCGTTGCTGTTGAAGAAGGGAACTTATATACCTTGACTTTAAAAGGCGTATATCCTCAAACTATTTTCTTCTCAGACAGGCCTAAGAGAATAGCCGGACAGGTCAACATGACTTCTTTTTTAAAAAATCCCCGCTTCTCTAAAGATAATCCGCCGAATGCAGCCTTAGAAATCCTTGATGCGGATGAAGACAGCGATGTCATAATCCTGGAGTTATTTGATCCAGTATATGATGATAAGAAGCAGACTTTGCAATATAGTGCGAAAATTCTCAAGAACGACAAACACAGTATAGCAGTTTACAATGAACGCAACGACAAAATGATCCCTAAAACATTTGGCGAAGCGACCTTATTTATCGACGATTACCCATATCATCCTTATGAGTAATTTTCAGGCCAAGTGATGGGTAGAACAGGGAAAGGCGGGATGTACCATTTAATTCGGGGTCGTTAATTCGGTTAATTCGGGGTCGGGCCAAGCTATCTCCTTGATTATTCATCATAAACGTTCCAAT
>CAZVGY010000156.1:0-6874 GCA_964627015.1 uncultured Desulfobacteraceae bacterium | reverse complement strand
CCCTTCAAGGGGTTATTGCAATTCCGGCCCCTTTGGGGTCGGATATTTAATGGTAGGGGAAGGATCCAGTGATAAAGAAATTCTGCAGATCTTTCAGGATCACGGCGTAGAGCATAAATTACTATTGGCAGGTAAAAAGTCCGGTCAGGCACTCAGCGATGCCTACAGTGCTATGGACCTTTTTGTCTTCTCCTCGAAGACCGAGACCCAGGGCATGGTATTAGTGGAGGCGATGGCCGCGGGCAGACCGGTCATCGCGCTTGATGCTTCAGGAGCCCGGGAAGTAGTGAGGGATGGATTCAATGGACGCCTTCTTAACGAGGATGCTTCAGAGGAGGAATTTGGCAGGGCAATAGAGGCCTTTTTTGAAAATCATGAAGCCGGCCGACAATGGGGAAGAGGCGCCAAAAAAACCGCACAGTCGCACTCCAGGCCGATAATGGCGAAAAAATTGGCCACCTTATACGAGTCAGCCTTGATGGTACAACCTAAGCCGGATGCATCCCCGGATGAACTGGTTATCCTGGATCGCGTACTAAGAGGTTTGAAGGCGGAATGGGACCTGATAACAGAGAAGGCCACTGCCTCCGTTCAGGCATTTACCGGCAGAGACCTTGATAAATCATGAACTTATCCCCCGGAAAAAAGCTATCCCTGGCTATGGTTATGGTTGTATTCGCCGCCGGGGCCGGGCTGTTTTTTTTTATGAAGGATGATCCGCAAAAATGGGTTGACTTTGTGTTGAACAGAGATACCCACTGGGCTCTATTTGTAGTATTAATGGCTGTCCTGCCTGTTTTCGGCTTTCCCATAAGTGTTTTTCTTCTCCTCACAGCTGTCAAGTTCGGCTTTATATTGGGTTTGCTGTTGACTACCATAATGATTCCCTTGCATCTCGTGGGGTCATGGGCTCTGGCTAAGACCTTTTTATATCCCTATCTGGAAGATTTCTTGAAATCCAGGGGGTATCAGATGCTGCATATCCCGAGCAACAGGACATTGTTTTTTACATCGCTTTTCATAATCATACCCGGGCCACCCTATTTTTTGAAAAATTATATCCTGGCCCTCTCGGGTCTGAAATTCAGTTATTATTTTTTCCTGAGCTGGACAATGGAATTGGCCCTCTGCGTACCGGTATTGGGTCTGGGAAAATCATTGGCCGATATGAATTTCTGGGTGGCAGGAGCTTTTGCCGCTCTTATTGTAGGCGGTTATTTTTTGAGCTACCGCCTGAAAGGGCGTTTTATTAACACGGAGCCCTGACGTGCAATCAATATATGCTCTCAGCAGAAAATTAGGATTTCCACCCTATATATAAATGACCTTCCCGGACCTACATACGGAATCCCGGTCAACCTTAAAAAAGAGGAGAGATGATCATGCCTGAACTTCCGGATGTAGAAATTTTTAGGCGGTATTTCTTATCTACTTCTCTTCACAAGAAAATCCGTGCTGTTGATATAAAAAGCAGAGATATGCTGAAGGAGGTATCTGCCGAGAAAATAAAATCGACTCTTGAACGCAACAGCTTCATGTCTGCCCTGCGACACGGCAAATATCTTTTCATGGAAACCGAAAGAGATGAAAAATGGCTGGTTCTGCATTTTGGTATGACCGGTTTTCTAAAGTATTATAAGGATTTAGACCATCGCCCCGGCCATGAAAGGCTTCTCGTCTATTTTTCCAATGGGTACCACCTGGCATATGATTGTCAGAGGAAGCTGGGCACGATTTCTCTCACAGACAGTCCGGACGCTTTCATAAAGAAAAGACAATTAGGTCCGGACGCGCTTAACCCGGATTATAGCCTGGAGAGTTTCGCTGAGGACTTCAGAAAAATCCGTGGAAAAATTAAATCAGCTCTGATGAAACAAAAGTATATTGCCGGTATAGGAAATATCTATTCTGATGAAATTCTCTTCCAGGCGGGTATACATCCTGGAGTCCAGAGCAGCCGTTTAAAGAAGAAGGATATGGAAAACATATATCGCCAGATGAATCATGTCCTGAAGACGGCTATAGAAGCGCATGCAGATCCGGGCCGTTTACCTTCCAGCTTCATTATCCCTCATCGACAGGAAGGTGATATCTGCCCGAAATGCAAAGCCGGGATTGAGAAGGAAAAAATCGGTGGCCGGACCGCTTACTACTGTCCTCAGTGTCAGAAAAAATAGGATAGTGTTTTAACATCCTGCTTTTAGTTCGGCAAATGTCATCTCGCACTTGAAACAATAGTATCAGATTGAAGAGAATTTTCATTCGACATACCTGCGAACATCATGACACGGCGGATGTTGAATTAAAACTCCTCAAATGATCAGGGCCTCCTAGTGTAGTCAGCGTCTCAAATACAGCCTTCACCCTATTGTAGTCAAAAAAATAGTTTGAGAGAGTGGTCCTGCAAGCTGGCAATAAAAAAAGGAGGGTTTTTCAGTATGAAAAGACTGTTATTTTGCGCACTGATTACAGTATGGGTGCTGCACATCGTTTCCCCGGTTGGTCTGAGTGAGCAGGTAAAATTTGAAGCAGGAAAAGAACAGGGAATTCCTTTCATGACCGGCGGTGTAGGCAAGGGTGAAAGGGCCGAAATGGAGAGGCTTTCCAAGGCCTACAATCTTAAAATAGTTCTGGCTGCAAAATCCGGAGCCTATCTAGCTAATGTACCTGTTATGATCTTTGACCAAAGTGGCAAGCAGCTTCTAAAGCTATATTCCAATGGTCCATGGATTTACCTGCTTCTGCCTGAAGGGCAGTACACGGTAAAAGCCAATCATGAGGGAGAGAACAGGGAAAAAACGGTTCATGTTGCAGAAGGCCTGGAAGAGGTTTTTCTCCAGTGGAGCTCCTGATATTCAATGGCTATTAAGTATCTCCAGTACCTCTTCTTCGCTCAAATCGTACCAGTTTTGATAGGCTTCGGCGACGGCAAAGAAACGGGTGTTTCTGATATTAGCGATGTAGACTTCATCAACCTCCGGTAGGACATGGCTTATTGTACTTTGCGGAGCAGTAGGTACAGCCATAATTATTCCGCCGGCTTTTACTTTTTTTACCATTGCAATTGAGGCCAGCATGGTAAATCCGGAGGCCAGTCCATCATCCACCAGGATGACCTTTTTTCCGGTAAGATCGGGAAGCGGACGATCCCCTCGAAAGAGCAGGTTCCGTTTTTCCAATTCTTCAGAAACCTGGTTTTTTTCAGCATCTATCTGTTCTTGGCTCAGTTGTAGCTCTGCTAGAAGCCTTTCATTGTAAAAGATCATACCATCCAGCGTCATAGCACCGAATCCTGCCTCGCGATTCCCCGGAATCTGTAATTTTCTCACAATCATCAGATCAAGGGGAAGACCGAGGATCTCTTTTATTTTTATTCCTACAGGAACTCCCCCGGAAGGAATCGCCAGAATTATACCATCTTCAATATGATCGTACTTAGGCTTGAGCATCAATCCAAGAATCTTTCCGGCTTCGAAGCGATCTGTTAATACATAATTCCTGTTCCTAAAATCCTCTATCTCATGGATTTTCTCATTCATTTTTTGTCCTCCTGTTTTGTCCGGGAAGCTTTTCGTGCTGGGTTATCGATTAATACTGAGCCGCCTTCATATTGAAGGCAAATCCTGCGGATTTCATAAAACTGTGCATTTCGACTGCATCGGTATTTATTAAGTTTAAAGGCAACACGGAATTAATGAAAGGTTAAAATAGCCAGGGAAAACCACCTTCTCCTCAGCGATATTCATAAGAAAAGTCAAGTAAGGGGCGCGCATAATACAGGTCGGTTTTTTTCGGTATTATGTCAATATTGACACAACAGGGAAGGCATGCTATCTACCATATGAATCTGGTTCTCCGGTTACTAAAAATTTATCAATTAACAAGAAATTTATTTGCAGGTAGAGCTGGCCGGACCGGAAACATCTAAAACTTTTGGACTGAACACTTTTTCAGCATTTCTTGAATAATCATTTTTTAGGGGCGGGGAGATGGAAGAGCATACTTTTTCACTTAACGGAGTGGAGGTCGGCTTCGAGCCGGGGCAGACAATATTGGAGGCTGCATCAGCCAATAATGTTTTCATACCAACCCTTTGTTATCTTAAAGGTACGACACCCACGGGTGCTTGCAGGGTATGCGTAGTAGAAGTGGAAGGTGCACGCAATCTTTGTGCTTCCTGCTCGACTCCAGTGACCAGGGGCATGGTAGTCTGGACAGAAACACCACGAGTAGTGAAGGCACGCCGATGGTACATAAGCCTTATGCTCGCGTCAGGAAACCATAACTGCTCCATAGCCGGTCCCGAGAAGGATGAAGATTGGACCGATTACCAGCTTCGTGTACGGCAGCAGGATGATTTTGAAGAACTGTGCCCGTCATGGGGGGATTGCAGGCTACAGGAACTAGCATATAAGTACCAGGTAAGGGCTAATCTCTTTCCTTCACCAAGAGAGTTTCCACCCATCGAAACATCAAACCCATTTATTGTCAGGGATTTTTCACGTTGTATTCTCTGTGGACGTTGTGTACAGGCCTGTAACGAAGTACAGGTCAATCGGGCAATAAGCTTCGGTTATCGTGGGTCGGAGGCAAGGATCGTCACCTCGGGCGACCGACCGCTGGGTGAGTCCGACTGCGTTTTTTGCGGAGAATGTGTTCAGGTCTGTCCGGTTGCGGCTTTGTTTGAGAAAAAGGCCCGATTTGTTTACAGGCCGTGGGAGACACACAAAGTGAGGACCACATGCCCTTATTGTGGCGTTGGCTGTCAACAATGGCTTCATGTAAAGGATGGAAAAATTTTAAAAGTGACCGGCGTGGAGGATGCAGAACCCAACAAGGGGCGACTGTGCGTAAAAGGCCGGTTCGGTTATGATTTTATATATTCTGATGAGAGGTTAAAAACCCCTGTAATCAAGGAAGATGGGGAATTCAGGGAAGCCTCCTGGGATGAAGCTCTAGATATGGTAGTCAGCAGGTTCCGGGAAATAATATCAAATGACGGTCCGGATGCGTTGGCAGGGGTCAGCTGCGCCAGGAGCATTAATGAAGATTCCTACCAGATGCAGAAACTTTTCAGAGCGGTGTTTAAGACCAACAACATTGATCATTGCGCCCGAACATGACACGCTCCTACGGTCGCCGGGCTGGCGGCAGCTTTCGGTTCAGGAGCCATGACTAATTCTTTCAGGGAATTTAAAAGAGCGAAGATGTTTCTCGTCATTGGGTCCAACATGACAGAGGCACATCCGGTTGCTGCAACCTTTTTAAAAAATGCAGTACAGAATGGAGCCAAGCTAATAGTTGTGGACCCAAGGAGGCATGCTCTCGTTGATTTTGCTACCCTCCATGTGCCGATTAAGGTGGGCAGCGATATAGCCTTGATAAATGCCCTGCTGAATGTGCTCATAAAGGAAGATTTGTATGACAAGCAGTTTGTAGATTCATGCACTACCGGCTTTAAGGAACTAGAAAAAAAGGTATCTGAGTATCCACCTGAAAGGAGCGCGGAGATCTGCGGGGTGACTCCTGAAATGATACGCGATGTTGCCCATAGGCTGGCTGAAGTGAAACCGGTTATGTTGTGTTATACCCTTGGAATAACGGAACATACCTGCGGTCTTAATAATGTTCTCAGCGTTGCAAACCTACAGATGCTCCTGGGTAATATGGGGGTTGAATGCGGCGGTGTCAATCCTCTTCGGGGACAAAACAACGTTCAGGGTGCATGCGATATGGGGGCGCTTCCCAATGTATTTCCAGGGTATCAAAAGGTAACGGAAAGTGCAGTTCGTGCCAAGTTCGAGAAGGCATGGGGAGTCGAGGGCCTGCCTGAAAATAACGGGATGATGATTCCGCAGATGATGGAAGGTCTTGTTGACGGCCGGGTGAGAGGATTTTATATATTCGGAGAAAATCTGGCCAACACCGAACCGGATATAAAAAAAGTAGAGCACGAACTCGCTTCGGCTGAATTTATTGTTTGTCAGGATATCTTTCAAAATGAAACTACCCGCTTTGCGAATGTGATTTTGCCAGCCGCTGCGTGGAGCGAGAATGACGGCACTTTTACCAACAGTGAAAGGCGAGTGAATATGGTGCGCACTGTAAGCGATCCTCCCGGGGTGGCAAAGCCTAATTGGTGGATATTCAGGGAGATAGCCAGGCGTATGGGCCATGATTGGGAGTCAAGCAGTGCAAGGGAAATATGGGACAATGAGATATCGGTTCTGGTCCCCCAGTTCTATGGAATCAAATACAATCGCCTGGATGGAGACGGTCTTCAATGGCCATGCACAGACGAGAATCATCCAGGGACGGGCTTTCTGCACAAAGAAGGAAAATTTAGCTGCGGCCTTGGTGTTTTCCATCCTGTCGACTGGACCCCTCCGGCAGAGGTTCCTGATGAGGAATTTCCTCTGGTTCTCAGTACAGGCCGGAGACTGACACATTATCATACTGGAACCCAGACTCACCGTTGCAAAGGTTTTGATAACATTCTCGGCGAGGAAACAGCAGATATATCTCTTGAAGACGCCCTTGATATGAATATTAAAGAGGGAGATATGATTGAGGTCCAGTCCCGCCGTGGCACGGTTCATGTCAGAGCGAGAATTACAAAAGAAGTGCCCAGGGGTATGGTCTGGATGGCCTTTCATTTCCGGGATGCCTGCGCTAACTGGCTTACGAATCCCGTGTTTGATCCGAAGACTCTTACAGCCGAATACAAGGCGTGCGCGGTCCGCATAAATAAAAAAGTCAATGAATAACAGGTGGTAAGTTACAAACCAAGAGTCGTTTTTTTCATCGATTGATAAAAACCCTTTTAGTCCAGCATAGAAACCCTGGTCCTTTGGACCAGGTCAGAGTTCAGTGG
>CAZVGY010000155.1:0-6907 GCA_964627015.1 uncultured Desulfobacteraceae bacterium | reverse complement strand
ATGCACAGCATTTTTAAACGACCACTTTTGAGACATTTTCGCGCGGCCGCTAACATAGTAGTTTCAAATGGTGCAATTAGGGTAAGCCAATCCGAGACAAATAGGAGGCGAAACGCTGCGAGATATCTTCTCGGTAAAGTTCTGATACTCGACAAACGAAATTTCTTTTTTTTATTCTTTTAAGATATTTAACATTTGCAGAAAAGTAATGTTTGAAATCTATTACAGACGGAACAATTTCTACCTCATCTGGGAACTCCAGATAATGATATCTTGGGACATTATTTTTTCTCAAATATTCACCTGGAGACTTTCTTTTGTTTATCTTCTGCATTTGCATACCCAGCTCAGACAAATGCTCGCCTTCATATACATGTTCCACATTGTAAAGAGGGGCAACAAGAACCGAAATGAGCCATTTATCTTGAGTCCCTGTATATTGCCTTGACCATCTAAATTTGTAGTCCTGCTCCAAATCACAGTCTTGTGTAAGAACAATGACAATTGGGAAAACTATCTTAGAAACCTCAATTATGCCTGATTTTTCTGAAACATACTCGATAAACTCGATTTCCCTAAAGATGTCTCCTTGACATATTCTCGCGTGTTTTTGTAATTTGACCTTAATCATGACTTAATTTGCCACGGAGTATCACTCTTCTCGGTTTCCCAATTCCATATCTCATGGCATCAACTCTGAATTCCAGCTTCAACACATTCTCGCCTAGAAACAGCTCTTTTTCTTCGCTCATCGTCTCCGGACCAACTTCATATTTGGGGTCTATTTGGCTTTCAGAATCTTCGAACTTTACTTTTGTTTCGCCTCTTCTCGTTTCTGAACCGATATCATAGTCTTGATAAAAAATATCAATATAATCATCCTTCATTCAAAATATTCCTCAATTCATCAGTTATGCTAGATTCAAAAATCTCCTGTATCTTATTATGATACTTATCCAAATTTTCCTTAATTTCGTCTAAATCTTGAAATCCTTGACAATAAGCGTCAAGGTCAAGGATAAAGCTTTTGAGTTTTATTGGGGCAGGATAATCTGGGTTATGCATCCCAAATTGATATCTTAAATTGAAATCATCGAAATTAAGTTCGATATTGTTAAAAATACGCGAAGGAATTCCGCTCGTTTTATAAAATTGAAATGAGCAAAGAAGATTGTTATTCAGATAATCGCCCCATTCTAGTGGCTTATCTTCTTTAAGGACCACATCATTTATGTATCTTAGACCCAAACGTTTCCCTTGAGCATCCTTATATTTTTCAAAAACGACAGAAACAATACGCAAGAAGTCATCTCTCAATTTTTCGAAAGTTTTGTAAGCCCGATATTGAATGAAAATTGAGGCAGGTGTTATCGTAAGTGTTTTCTCTTCATCTTTTCCGTGAAAACGCCATTCCATGTGTTCCGCTTTTTTCTTCGTCTTCTTAATCTGCTCGCCATTCGAGGATACTTGTAGCGGAAAATCAATCACTTTACGGGGTTCAGGTACAGGAAATAGTGGTCTTATTATTCCAGTGATATCTGATGGAAGTGATTTTTCAAAAATCTCAATCGGACTAATTAGATCAACTCGTGCTATTACTTCGCTTAGAAAATTCTTCTTGTAGCATATTGAATCAAACCTCTCTTTATCCGTGCTCATGGTTTTCAACCTCGATTAAAGAGTTATCTATAAATGTAATGCCATTACTGCCAGAGGGTTTGCGCATGTATTGCTCCACCTACCTTTCTGAGGGAAAATGTAGCCCCCAAAGTGTTTTTGGAAACGTCTCTAAAATTCTATTCTATATCATGATCCTTTTCAACCTTTATCCAAATTCAATTCCAATACACGCGCCTTTTATAGATTAGAGTGTACGTCCATCCTAGATCCTTGAAAAAAGGAGGTGAACTCTAATGACACACCAGAACTTTCACAATCAGGAAGTGCAACATTGAGAAGGTTGGCCTGGTACATGGGAAAACCCATGACCAAATCATTAGATATGCTCATTGAAATGACAGCCAAGAAAATGGCTGCGATAAGACCAGGTGAAATTTGCCTGAAGTGTAAAGACGATAGTATTTGTGAAGAGTGTCCATTCAACTCCCATCCCAATAAGTGGTCCACCAATCCTTCCATATAAACAGTACAGATAATCCCATTCAGTGGGTGAGCCAGAAGTCCTTAAAGGGGAAATATCTGGATAAAATTGGCTGATTATTCTGTGATAATGGTAAATTATGTGTGATTTCTTGGGCGCAACCTGCTACCTGCGACTTTTTTGGTGAAGCTTTGTGAACGCCCAGCATGAGGCGCGGCGGCTCTTAGCCGCCGCCAGTAATGCCGTTGTTAGCGGTCCTATGAGTGCTCTACACATTTAATGGTGGCGTCATTCACAATCGGTGCAACTAGTGATTATTCCAACTAGTACTAAAATTCAATTCCTTAATCATTTGGAAATTGTCAATGCAACGTATGCCAAAATCATTACATACATCTGGGACATGGCGATTAGCGCCTGACCGAGACGGCTTTGAAGCCTCTGTTGTTACAATACAACGGTTTTGCAGGTCTTTAAGCGCATATGACAACAGAAAAGGATCTCTTCCAATTTTTTTTAAATCATCATCAGTTGGATTTGCAACATATCCGCCATAAGTTATTCTCGCCACCAAATCTTGCTCCGATTCCTCCTCAAACAGTATTGCATCCTTTACTTCTACTTGCTCCGCCCATGTAGCGAGAGCATCCTTTTCACCACCCTTCTTTTTGGTATCAGAAAATTCTTCATACACCTCAATGGGAATTTTTAGTTTTCCCTGTTGACCCTGAAAAATAAGCCAGCCCCAGAATTCAGGCACACGGTCGATAGGATAGTAATCCCGCTTGGCATCAATCAGTGTGTTTGCATCAAGCAGATATAACAATGACAAATCCCTTATGTGAGTTGCCCAGTTTGAAATAACCGGTGCACCTTTAGTGGTCTGACATTTAACAACATGCCGGCTTTTGTTGTCGTTAATGCGCCGGAATAGGTCAGGCGTTGGACCAACCCAACCAATGCGCCTAGCTTGTAGCGTTTTACTACGTAATAACTAGGGCCGCCTTTTTCTTGCTTATTTTTCTTCCGAATTTTTTGCCGATTCTCATCCCATTTGCTACGATAATATTCACGTAATTTTTTCCATAAGGGCTCATCAATATCACCGCGACGATAAAGCCGGTAAGCAATATGGGAGCTGCTTAGCTTTTGTGAATATGCATACCTGGATATTTCAGTCCGCAGCCTCTCAAAATCAGAGATAGTGAGCTGAAATCGATCAAACTCAGAGGATGGAAGCATAAATTCGCTAGCTACGTTATTACAGAATTTTTCGATCTGCTTTTCGAAATAGGCTCCGCTAATGCCCGTTTGCCCTAAGACTAAATGGGCCATTTCGTGTATCAGGGTAAAAGACCAAGCTGCTTCGGCGTCTAGATCATTGATTACAATAAAGGGAGCTATGTCATCGGACAGGGCAAACCCTCTGAAAGATGTGACCCTAATATTGCTGTGGTAAGATCCTAAATTTCCCTTAAGCAGAACAAAAATACCAGTCCTTTCTGCCTTCTGGCGCAAAAACCTAAAAGCCTCTTTATAGCTAGGCTGGCTGCGATACTCATCGAGATTGATATTAAGTGCCTCCCGAATCGTTTCAACAATGCACACCACACCTTCATCGATCCTACACTTGCCAATAAATTCCAACCGGTTTTCTTCGTCTGCATCAATGAGCGATTCGCGAACAGTACTTTGACGAGCCTTGATATCCCGAATCAGAATATCCACATACACATCTTCCACCTCTTCAAAATCGTCAGGCAGAGTTCGAAAATCATTGCCTCGATCACCTATGACGGGTGGCTTGTCAAGATAAAAGGTCAAGAGTGGGCGATGATATTGCTTGGACATTCGAAGTAGCAGAGACCTGGAAGGTTCCTTCTCACCGCACTCAAAGGCGGCAAGTTTTTCTGCTGCAGTCGCTTTTTTACTGTCTGTTAATTTTAGCTTATGGGCAGCCTCTTCGATCGAGAGCTTGGAGGCTTCCCTCGCAAATTGCAGAATATTGTGCTTAATTTTCGGCATTTTCTAGTATAGACCCTGTAAAATTTCTATTAATACATACTGGCTTGGCTCAGAAAAAAGCCCTACAAAGGACACAACAGCTAAAATGCAAGCACAATTCAATTCTGATTGTTCAATTAATGTGCTGTATTAACCAGAAAGATGGGATATTTTGCTCAATAATTCCTGCAGGATACGGTATTACATCCGGAAATATTGCTTCCTATAGTTTGCCGCTACCAAATCTTGTAAGCCTTCACGACCATTTACAGCAGGGACCCTTCACGAAAATATTTCCATCGTAGTCTAGCCCAAAACCCTCAAAACTTCAACACCATTAAAAAAACCCATATCAATTTCACCGGTCATCACATCCTCTGAATAAACTAACCTCTTATAGGTAGAGGGAGACATCTATCAACCCCCTCACAACAAAATCCACAGGAGGACATTTTCATGAAGAAGACAGAGAGGACGTACAGCATCGGCCAGGTGGCCAACATCGTAGGGATCCCCAAATACAAGTTGAGGCACTGGTGCGATCAGTACCTGACAAACATAGAAAAAATTGAAATTGGAAGTTCCCGGCATAGAAGATTTAGGGAAGAGCACATCGAATTGATTCGGAAGATTAAAGGATATCGGGAAAAGGGATACGTGCTCAAGAGGGCAGTTGAAAAAGCGCGGGAAGAATTGACGAAATAAACAGAAAGGAAAAGGGGATGCGGCAAACATCCCCTCTAGACGGTAAACCTATAATGAGAAAGGCAATCTATTATGACGAAGCATATTGTATCAACTTGATAAAATCAGCGTTATCGCCCAACGGCAAGAATGACGGCATCAACAAATGCGCGATTAAGAAACACATCCTGGCCAAGCTTGAAAACATCAAGGAAAAGTACGGGGTCAGTCATGAAGACATCTATTCTGAGATCTGTTTTGATTTCCATCGCAGGAGTATCATTACAAAGATTGACAATGAGAAAGGATCTCCTACCACCTTCATTTTACATTACGTGTTCAACCAGCTCCGGAACATTGAGAGGTCTTGTGCTCGCGGCACGTTTGAAAAAATGAACAAAAATTGCGACGCCATGGACATCATCGCATTCCACCTGGGAGATCTCAACGGGGACGGGAACTGGATCCATGAACTGACCGCCTTCAACGACCCCGAAAAAATCCTCATCGCAAAGGAAACTTTTCATCAACTACAAAAAGCCATCGGCAAATCAGAATTGGCACTGCTACTCGGAGAAATATCCATTGAGGAATACGCCAGGATGACCGGTA
This sequence comes from uncultured Desulfobacteraceae bacterium, assembly GCA_964627015.1. Classification (GTDB taxonomy): domain Bacteria; phylum Desulfobacterota; class DSM-4660; order Desulfatiglandales; family Desulfatiglandaceae; genus CAZVGY01. Next base: position 1,506 of record CAZVGY010000155.1, on the reverse strand, counting down.
TTTCCATACGAGCGGTCTATAAGAGGATAGATCGTATTAGAGAATTATTAGAGTCGCATAAGCATTCAATAGATTAGTATAATTCAATAATACATCAATATTCATTATTCATAGAACTCAGAGTACTATAATGGTAATAATTATCACTTCTTTAATGTACTATTCCATTTTTCACTAACAGAGAATCTTGAAGTATCTTATTGCTAATTGGATAGACGCTAATCCAATGTATGTTAACTTATTATTGTAATTTAGTAATGAGTATTATTGAACTATTATTTATTACTCTAATCGACTTATTGGTAAGGAGAGCATCAACCCTATTGGCTATGTATATTGTCTTTCAGGTGAACAAAATTGAACCAAAAAATGAAAAAAAGTGAAAAAAGTTAATTTTTTTTCGGCAGGTCAAAAGAATGCCCAGATTTTCGATGGACAGTCGCTTTTTAAACATTTTTCTCAAACTTTTACAGCCTGATCCAACCTGCAAGACCACCTGAAACCATCGACCTTTTCCCCTATTGCCTGCGGCTTCTTGAACCATGGATTAGTCCCGAGCACTCGTTCCTCGACTCGGAGCTAATCCTTTATTTGTTGGGGACTACACATTTTCAAGTAAAGGCTTTGCATACTCAATGAATTCCCTTTTTCGGCTCCCTACCCGCCCTTGGTTGCCTATATGAAGATCACTATAAAAATAGCCGCTGCCAATCAGCCAGAATACTTTGTCCGCATTGTACGCACTGACTCCGGCATGGCCAGCGACGCGAATCACTGCTTTGAACAATTGGTAGTCGTCGGGTTTATCCTTACAGAGACCGAGAGATGTGAAAATATCACGAAGATGCACATCGGGCTTTGGGAAATTGACGTAGCCCATTTCTTTTAGAAAGTCACATGACAATGCAAACCCAAAGCCTTCAATTTCTCGACTCAGAAGCATGGGCAGGCTTGCACGCGCTCTATCGTCTTGGTCAAAAAAATCGACCCAAGCAAAGAAGTCAGAAGCCGAAGAAAACTGCTTCACGAAGTTTGCTGCCGAAAGTATTGTCTGACAGTAATGCGGCCAAATGCTGCGTGGTGTTCTGCGAATCTCACCCCTCGGCTCAAGCTTTTCTACAACGTCATCAAGAACGGCTTCCCAATTGCCCGCGTATTTAGCGACGACAGCTTTTGGATTGAAGTCTTCCAAAACGAGGGACAGCTTCTCCACGCCGCCTATTGCTCCCCCAATAACTCCGGCCTTCATATTGGCGTTTTGTGCGGATTCGAGAATTCTCTGATAGATGCCCTCTTTGGATGTTGGTTTCGGATTAAGCGTGAGAGGATTCAGATACTTTTCAATAAGTGTTGCGGTCACACCCTCTATGCCCTGGCTTGGCAAATAATCCTTGGCTAACTGGTAAACTCTTTTATCGATCAGTGCATCGTCCTTCATTCTTTTTGTCCCCAACGAGACTGTCGAATAACCCAATTTGGGAATTGATTTCAGTTTCAAAAAAGACT
>CAZVGY010000154.1:0-6912 GCA_964627015.1 uncultured Desulfobacteraceae bacterium | reverse complement strand
AAAATGTTACTAAAAATGTTCAGGGAAAACCCCCTGTTCTAGTCAAGACCCATTTTTTTTATTAATAATGGCAGTCCGTTTTGATAATGCAAGCCTGCCGTACTTCTGTTTGCACAAGGTTTATATAATTTGCAAAAGTGATTCACAATTTATATAAGTATTTGACAGGCTTTGCTGATATGCCTACGCTTATAATTAATTTATTAGATTATCTTTGTATTTAAATTTCATAAGGAAGACAGGCAAACCTCTGGTCTGCCCCCTAGAACCAGGTTTTCTGAACTGGAATATAAAAACGGCCTCCTGATCGGAGAAGGAGAGCAATCTGGTTTGATAAATATCAGTGCATTAAAAGCATATCTGGAAAATTGCCCGGCTACCCTGCGTGTTGTCTCCTTTGATGTATTCGATACTCTTCTCATTCGCCTGACAGAATCTGAACGGGTCGCCGAGCTGGCTGCTGATAAACTTTCCGTGCTTTTAGAACAAAATATGATTTCAGATCTTTCTTCTGAGAAAATTCTTGAAAGCCGCAAAAAATTTAGGTTCAGAGAGGAAAATGCTTCCAGGGCAAAGTATGGGGAATGGACTGTTTCAGAGTGGCTTGGTTATATGGCGAATGAGAAGGGCATTAATCGAGATTTACTTCTGGAGTTGGGCCGAAGAGCAGAACTGGAGGCGGAGGCAAGATGCGTTCGTCTTGCAGAACGCTCATTGGAATCCATTGAACTGGTTCGGGAAAGGAATTTGGTTCCCATAGCAACAAGCGATACATGGCTGGACCAGGAATTACTGGGCGAACTGCTGCAGGTATTTGGACTAAACTTTGATAGAATATTCAGCTCCGGCACCTTAAAGGCCTCAAAGAAAAGAGGAACTATATTTGCCGTCATAGAAAGACATTTAAAACTGAACTCCCATTCTTTTGTCCACCTGGGAGATAAGTTGGGCGCAGACTTTTTGAAGCCGCACCTGGCAGGGTGGAAAGTGCTGCGGATGCCTGATAGAAGTGTGCTTGTGCGCCGGGGAGTCCCTGAGAAATTCAGAGTAGGCCCATTGAGGCCTAAAAGATTTGAAGAGATAGTCAGGAATATAGAGGCAGAGCCGGCACCATACAATAGTGACCCCTATTTTCGCCTGGCATATAATTATATGGCGCCGCTTGCAGTTATATTATCCCTTGTCCAATGGAGAAGATTCAGGGAGCAGGGTATTGAGAGCATTTTCTATATTGCAAGGGACGCTTATATAATGCTCGATGTATATAATATGCTCACAGGTCTTCTGAAAGATGATTTGAGGAGGTTCTATATACGCCTCTCCAGAAAAGCCGTGGCGCTCGCCCATCCGGATGATCTTCTTCAAAATGCCGAACCTGTTGCAGGTAAGCTGGGAAGAAGGAGTGTGGGAGAGTGGTTGAGCAACTTTGCAGTTGATTCAGACTTTCGACAGGACATACTTTCAGAGGCCGGGGTAAATGAAAATAGCCGGTTTGACGAAAAAGCCAGATATCGATTGCGGACTGCATGCAGGGGCTCCTTGCTCTCTGTTATTCAGGACCGGCAGAGAGACCAGAGAAATCTTATTAAAGATTATCTTATCCAGCAGTCAGGGCAGACTGGCTTAAAGAGGGTAGGCATCGTGGATTCAGGTTGGGCCTGTACAATCCAGGATGTTATCCGCGGGGTACTCGAAGATGCTGATATAGTAAGTGGTGTTTATTTTGGTGTTAGCGCCCAGGGAAACAGACCTGATGAGGGGAATTTGAAGTATGGATTGCTAAGGGATGATTTCAGACAGGCTCGGCACCAGAATCCTCTTGAGGCTTCAGCCGGAGTGATCCGGGTTTGGGACACGCTTTTAAGGGAGCCGGTGGGGACTGTCTCCCGGCTAAGGCGTCTTAATGACGGTACAGTTGAGCCTGAAATCGAAGATCAGAGTGTCATAGGAGAGATTGAGGCTTTAGCGGGCCGTTCGATCAGGCTCGGAGTGAGAAAAGGCACGGAAGCAAGGTTGAAAGGGATTTCCCTGTTATTGGAGTCTATTAAAAGTTTTTCAGACAGTGATTTCGAGAATACGGCCAATGCCTTTGCGCATAGAATATCCACTTATCCGTCACGTGAAATAGCCAAGGCTATTATGCGGTTGGGTTTTGATGAGGGGACCGCCTCAGGAAATGAGGGGTCACTGGGACTAAGAGGTATAAGGGAGGGGACTGCCTGGTATCCGGGTGTTTTGGCTAATTTTGGACTGGCCTGGACGTATCCAGCGTTACAATTTGCAGCCAAAATTTTATTTCGTTTTAAGCTTCAGAAAAGATTAACTACTAGTTAGAATGCTTTTGCTATGGAGTTGAAAGTAAATTGGCTGATACTTTAACCAATCGAGTTAATTTTCCCTTCGTTTCAATTATAATACCGGTTTATAATGATGCGAGAAGACTCGATCTCTGTCTTGAGGCCTTGGGAATTCAGAGCTATCCACAAAAATATTATGAGGTACTTATTATCGACAATGGATCAGAAGATGATGTGGACGCGATAGTTAGGAAACATAATGTAAATCTCATTAAAGAAAAGCAAGCTGGTTCTTATCGAGCAAGGAATTGTGGCATAAGGCATTCAAAAGGCGAAATTATTGGATTTACAGATTCTGATTGTCTCCCGGCGTCAGATTGGGTTGAAATTGCGGTACAACACTTTCAAGAAAATAGAAACAGCTTATTGCTATCAGGCAAAATCAATGTAACTCGGGATGATAATAAAAAGAAAATATCTTTAGCTCTTTATGATCAAATTTATCACTTTAACCAGGAAAACTTTTCAAAACACAAAAATTTTGCAGCGACAGCAAATCTATTTTGTAGGCGGGAAGTTTTTGAGATGGTCGGTTTGTTTAATGAAAGATTTTATTCATTTGGAGATGTTGAATTTGGTCAGAGAATTAAAGCAAAAGGATTAAGGATTGATTATAATAGACACCTTATAGTAAACCACCCTCAAATAAACAGCTATAAAGCACTATGGGAGAGATCCAGACGTTTGGCAGGAGGTGGAAGTCAACTGAGAAAACAAAAAGGCTATGGTAAGACTTTTGAAATGTTATATATTCTATTCTCTATTATAGGAACCCCATTTATTATTAGTAATCGTTTTATGTACAAGGGGATCTCAAGCTTTCGAGAACGTGTTTTTTTTTCGTGGATATCATTAATTGTTCATGTATCTAAATCCTTGGAATTAATTCGCTTGCTCTTAATTAAGAAGAAGGCTGAAAGGAAATAGAAGCTTAGGTTATTCACTGTCTTCGATATCGAATATGTCTAGTTTGATTTTTGGTTCGGTTTTAAAAGCCCACTATCATGATTAATCAGGCCCATCGGGAACTAGAGTCTTTGTGTTTCAATATACAATAGTTAATTATGTAATAAAGTCGCAGTTAATCCTATCATGAATTTTTATCAAACCTTCGTGGTCCTCTAATCAATATTGCTACAGTATGAACCATAAGATTCCAGAAATAGATAAATTTGCAAAACTTTTTCATATAAATAAAACGCAATTTAATGTTATCATTTTTCCAATAATCAAAAAATGGGTATCTTAACAGGCGCCACATTACCTCGATAGGTACAAGAATGAAACGCATGAATACCCAGAGAATGAAAGATAGCTGGTTTTTATTTTGAATAAAAAGGGATAATTCTGCACGGCCGATAGCAGTCCTTTTAAGTTTTTTCATCTGTTCATGCTTGATCCTCGCAGGGTGAAGAGTAATAGCTTCATGAACATAAATTTGTTTCAAACCATTCTCGAACACCCTGATACCAAAATCGACATCCCCACCAGAACGTAGGTTTTCATTAAATCTTCCTATTTTGTAACAAATATCTTTACGGATAAACAAATTAGCAGTGGGTGCAAAGTGAGAAGTTTCAAGGTACCTTTTAACAGGAAAAGCATTTATTTTATCCAGCAATTCCCAATCAGAAGGGTTATCACCTGCTTCGATTTTTATCTGTCCTCCGGCGTAATCAGCATAACGCATGGAATTCAGACCCGCATCGAGCCAATTTTCAGTTATCTGCTGATTAGCGTCTAAAAACACAAGGATTTCTCCTTTTGATGCATCGATTCCCTTATTGCGTGCAGCATATGATCCCTTGTTCTTTTCTAGACGTACTTCATGTACACCGAAAGATGCGGCAACTTTTGAAATTTGTTCCCCTCCACCATCATTGCATACGATGATTTCTATATCCTTTCGGTTTTTCAGAAATTGCATGATTGATGTTAGAGTTACGCGCAGACCGCCGGCATCATTGAAAACGGGAATAATTATGCTTGTTAGCATTTCTTTAAATTTATCACTGCTTCCGGTTAAAACATAATCAAACTAAAACAAAAGAGCCAATCTATTCCTGTCATAAAAAAGTAGAAACAATAACAGAGACAAATACTAGTTTATTATGGAAGGGTTACCTCGTATTCTTCTGAAAGTCTGGCGGCCTGGTAGATTCTGGCCATAGCGGTATCGGCGTCCTGTACCCCCTTGGACAAGGGGTGGGTTTCATCAAGCCAGGTTTCTTCAAATTGCTTGTTTACCCAGATAGCTGCTTTCTGTTTATCCTGGAAAAATGTTTCCAGGGCATAGGCTATTTCGATGCCGGACAGATTATAGAGATAGCCGAATTCGGAATTTTTTACGTCATGGATAAATTTTTCGTTGCGGTGCGCAGTGATCAACATTTTGAATTTATCAGTTTTCCAGATGTTGGCATCTGGAAAGGCCTCTTTGAGCATGGAGAAGGCATAGAGGTTAAAACCATGGTATCCAGCTGACTTTGAATACAACCGAGTTTTCCTGGCCTGATTTTTCAACCGTATTTTCGATTCACGTAAAAAAGATCTGAATCCAGTCTTCAAATAGTCTGCCAATGAACCCATCGTGGAAAGATGAAATATTACTCCATTTGGATAGGTTTGAACTCTCGCCGTCACTTTTTCAAGAAAATTCTTGGCCCTTATTTTTGCTTCCGATGTTTTTGTCAGCATCGCGCCAACAGCGGCGAACCATAATTGATGGTTCAAAGTTCCGTCATAGGAAAGTTCGCTTCCATCGATCTCCACCTTTTTCCAGATTCCGATATTCTTGTTCCAGGGATGTAACAGAAACACATCCTCGGCCAGGTCATAACCATCCTGTCTGTTAAATGCTTCGGCGGCTCGTATTAAAGCCTCGATGACCCATGCTTGTCCAATTAGTCCATTGCATTTGTCCTTACCCACTTTGTCTCTGCAGTGAAAAGTTTTGCCATAAGGACGTGCTTCAGAAGTCAGCAGGTATTCTATAGCCTTTTCTCCAGCAGTCTTCCATTTAGCACTTCCGGTCTTCATGTAGAGCGAGGCAAACAAAAAAAGCCAGTGGGAGGTGTTGCGTGCTGGCGTTTCCGGATCATGATATGGTCCATTAAATCCGGCGGGCATAGCTCCATCCGGTTTTTGTAGTGCTAAGGCGGAGCCAGCGCTTTTTTGAATTAGCTCGAATAATGTTGTGCGCATTATTTTTGATAATATTTCTGGATTTCCATAGTAATTATTCGCACATGTTTATCCCATGAGTTCGCAGACAGCCATTCCTTATTATCAAACATCACCTGCCCGGGTGGAATATGATTTAAACGATCCATCATTCTCTCAAGGGCTTTAACTGCGGATGCTTCATCCCCGGTTTTATATTGTTCTTTCCATGACCAGCAGGAGAGCTGTTCTGAGAAATTACACAGATCAGGAAAAACAACTGGTTTGCCATAAGAAGCGGCCAGTGCAAGAAGGCCTGAATTGATACCTTCCTGATGTCCTAGAAAGAAAACATCCGTAGCAGAAATTATTTTCGGAATTTCATTCGTGCCAACCGGCCTCAAAACGGATTTTGACCGTTTTGAAAAAGTTGAAGCCAAAGCCGATAAACGGGGGTCAATGAATTTTTGTAAAAACAAATTCATCGATCTGGAAAAAGAATTGCTCCTGCAAGCCATGGTTTTTGGGCCAATGGTGAACAGCAGCGCCTTTTCTTCAGCCCATTTTTTGAAGGCCCCGTTGATGAATTTCATGCCTTTATTTGGCCGTTGGCGACCAAAATTGAGAAAAATATATCTACCTGCAGGTAAGCCTAATGATACCCTGGCTTTACAACCATCCTCATACTTATATGGATATGGTCCATGCGGGCACACAATATGACGGGCCTTGACGCATTCAGGAAAATTATTTTTAAGCAGTGGGATGGAAGTCTTTCCATGGTGAACTATAATTTCTGCGCTGGCCAGTATGGCGCTGTAGACTTCCCTGTCGAAATCAGAAACATTATCGTGCGGAAGTAGATTATGTGCGGTATAGATGATCGGTATTTTTCTGCTTGAGTAAAGGGAAAGCCTTTGCCTTAAAAGTCTTAGAGTATCATTATTCAAGGGAAGTTGATGCCGCCACCGGTAGATAGCCTCCGGCCATTGTATGTGTATGCAATCCGGTATATAGTCAGAATAAAGAAAATTATCAACACCCAAAATGACGCGGTTTCCCAGGCGCTGGTAAGCGTTTGCTAGGAGTTCCGTGTATTCATTGGCATCATTAATTTCTTCGCATATAAGAATGTCCATTAACTTTCCTGTTCTTCAGATGTATCAATGTATAACATCAAGGTGTTCAGGGATAGGGCATAATAAAAATCATTACTATCTTTATAGTGGCTCAATGATTTCTTGCCATCTGATTCGCATAGGATAATTGTTATGCTAGAGACAGAATTGATAAAATAATATGTTTTAACGTGATATAGTTTTTATCGGTTTCTTAACTTGTATTAGTCAAGGACTTCCCGGACAGTCAGTTCCTCTCCGGAGTTGATGGTTAA
>CAZVGY010000153.1:0-6978 GCA_964627015.1 uncultured Desulfobacteraceae bacterium | reverse complement strand
TTAGCATAGCTCGGACCCACCAGTAAAACTGGTGGATTATGGTTTTTATTTAACTCCCTTTGGCTGATCAGCAGCAGAACCATACCTTATACTTTGAGGTTTAAAGTATCCTTCGTCAGGACATAATACCACTCTTGACACATGGCGGGTTTCTCCATATATTCGCGGTCATCTACATTGAAACGCACAATCATTCTATCATTCATGCTCATAATCATATGCGACATACCATAAAACCGCCAGGGTCCCAGAATTGGAAATCAGTTTTAATTATACTGACATTTTAACTTGAAACCCTGAAAAGAGGCACAACAAAAACATGACTATCTTCTATCCTCCTTATTGTGCCATTACGAGCGGCCTTTTTATGACTATGTTTCCTGCGTTCTGGGTTTATACCAGGGTGACGGGTAATTATCACACTCACTTGAAGGAGCGGCTGGGCCTAATACCGGTTGAAAATGTTGAGCGTATTACGGGGCACCCGCGGATCTGGATGCATGCTGTATCATTAGGTGAAGTAAAGGTAGCGGCCGCTTTAATAAGCGCCCTTAAACCAATGGTGCCAGGTGCCTCATTCATAGTATCAACCATGACTGAACATGGACGAAAAATGGCCCTTGATACATTTGGAGAAGAAGTGCCGATAATTTATGCGCCATTTGATCTTATATTCTCAGTCCGTATGGCACTCTCCTTTTTGCGTCCGGATGTCGTAGTTTTTCTTGAGACGGAAATATGGCCCTCCTGGGTTTTTGAGGCACACCGGATGGGAATCAAGACTGCCCTCATCAACGGAAGAATCTCTGTCAGGTCTATTAAGAGATATCTCAGGCTACGCCCCTTTTTTAGGGAAGTCCTTAAAAACTTCGATCTGTTCAGCATGATCCTGAAAGAGGATGCCTCTCGTATCAGGGCCATGGGAGCGAACCCACGCAAAATCACTATAAATGGTAATGCAAAATACGATCTTTTAGGGACTTCGGCTAATCCTGATGCAGAAATTAGGATGCGTAGAATCCTGAATCTGGAACCATCAGATCAGGTCCTTATCGCAGGCAGCACCCGTGAGGGTGAGGAGGAAATTATCCTTGGAGCCTACCGGGAGATACTCAAAAAATTTCCTGAAATGCTACTGATAATCGCACCAAGACATATAGAAAGGGCGCGGTCAATTGGAGCGTTGGTTAAAAAACAAGGTCTACTGTATCAAATGAGGACTGACCTTGGAAACCAACAGAATAAACGAACCGCTGGCATAGTCATCTTCAATACGTTTGGAGAACTTTTCAATCTGTATAGTGTTGCTACAATTGTTTTCTGCGGCGCCAGCATGGTACCGCTCGGCGGACAGAATCCTCTCGAGCCGGCCATCTGGGGAAAACAGGTGTTTTATGGGTCCTCAATGGAAGATTTTATGGATGCCAAATTTCTCCTGGAGAATGTCGGCGCCGGTACCCTCGTCAAAGGCCCACATGATTTTGCTAAAAAGGCGATCTGGTTTTTAGAAAATCCACAAGAGCTCAAACGTTCCGGTGAAAGAGGAAGACAGGCAGTCCTGGAAAACCAGGGAGCAGCTAAAAAACACGCACGCATGATTGCATTGCTACTTGAAGATAAAAATCTAGAAATATAGTCCCGAAAGGTATGATTACTTTATAACGGCTCAGAAAATTGATAGCCAATCAGCAGGAAGGGGTCAAATTATGGTGATTGATCAGAAAGCCATGGAGACAATGAATAAGGGCCTTTCGCCTAAAACTATGAGGAGGCTGAAAAGCGCAACCGACCTTATCGTAAAGGCCAAGGAAAAGGGAGGAAAGGTTGTGGCCGTGGTAGGCAGTGGCCCAAATATACATGAGGGAGTCACGACTCTAATCGCAGAGTTGATACATAAGGGAATCATCGATGGTGTCTCCACCAGTTCCGCAGTGATAAACCATGAGATGGCAGGAACCCTGGAGAAAGTAAAACGTTTCGACGGGGCTGCATTTGGAATTGACCCTGAAAGACTTCCCTCGGACGGTGTTTTTGAGGTCAGTTTGCTTTCAAAAGCCAAGTTGAGGGAATATGGGGAGGAAATCTATATAGATGAGGCCCTTTACCGGAAGATGAGACGGGCAAAAGGCGATACAATAATTAAAGTAGCTGGTAATATGGCATACCCTACAGGCCTAAGAACAGAAAAACTCGCCCGTGAAGTTCTCGCACTTGCAAAGCGATCAGGTGTCCCCTTTGAACGGATGGCCGGCTATGGGGCGGACCCGCATACCATGATCGGGGCAGGAGCGGCAAACAATATACCGGTGCTTGTCACTGTGCCTCAGCTGGTGGGAGGAGGTGAAGTTGGTCTGGCTATTGGAGATTCTCTGTCAATTTCAGAACGAAGTCAGCGCATTGCCCGAATGCTGGGCAGCGCAGATATAATCATAGAATCCGCACTGGCCCTCTCGCAAGAGATCCACGACGGACCTTTCGAATTATTTACCGGTCACGGTATATGGACGGATTGGGAGGGAGGTTGGACCTATTCTCTTGCTGACAAAAAGATCGTCCGCATTGACCTGGATTCGAATCTTGAAAAAGCATGGAAAAAGGAAAGGGAGTCCAGCATGGTTTCGGGAGCGGTTCAAAAAGGACTTCCTAAAACTAAATTCATGCGAATCCCTTTTCGCATGGAGATGTCAGGGTTTGCCAGAATACCGGGCAGTATTCCCATTGTGGGTGATATCGGGGAAATATGGCCCCTTATGGCAGCCGAGGTATCTAAGGCTCTGGGTATCAGGCTGGACTTCATGAGTTACAAGCAATCCCTTCCGGCAGGACAGAAGGCCAGGGAGTGGATAGTTAAACATGTTGGACCTTTAAGCAGGAGGAGAATGATAGAGGCGTCAAAAGAAATCTTACCCTAATAAGCGCGTCTGTACTTGCTACCCCCGTCTTAAAAAGGCCAAAGTTGCCCCCCAGCCAGAAGGCCCGGTATCAAGGCTGAAATGCAAGACCCGGGGGTCTTTTTTAAGAAGAGCGTGGACAGTGTCACGGAGTATTCCCTTGCCTTTTCCATGAATTATCCTTATTTCATAGATCTCCTTCTCGAGGCATACTCCAATGTATTCCCTCACAACAGTTGGAACCTCTTTGGGGCTAAATGTATGCAGATCCAATAGCCCGTCAACAGGCGGACGAACCGGTTCGGGCTCTGGCTCCACCATATTCTTCTTTGATGCTATTTGTCCCTGGGAATCCTGTTCCAATTCCCCATTTTCAGAGTCCCTCTTCACCCTACAAATTCTCCTGTTAACAAAAAAGAACCTGAAATATCAGGCTTTAATACAGAAATCCTGCCGAAGGCTCAAACCTGAAAAACTGGATAAGAATTATCATGAAGTCAGATTAAGTCCCAATTCCAGGGCCTTCCGGTTCATTTCAAGATAATCTACAGGAATCCTCGTTTCTAGAACCTTTGAAATAGACTCAGGACGCACCAAATCGGTCAGGCCTACTACTGTGCCCAACATACATATGTTTGCAACAACAGGATTACCTATCTGGTCCATAACAGTCCTGTAGATAGGCAATACGACCTGGCGGGCGTCCACCCTGAATGTTTTTTTCACATACCTGGAGTCCATAAGCAAAAGCCCTCCGGGACGAAGGATAGAGTAATAGGTGTTGTAGGCCTCCTGTGTAAGGCAGATCAGAACATTGGGCTGAATAACCTTGGGATAAAGAATATCCGAATCAGAGATAATCACATCCGAACGGCTCGCCCCTCCCCTGGCTTCCGGACCGTAGCTCTGAGATTGGACTGCCTGTAGTCCTTCGTAAAGGACTGCTGCCTCAGCTAGTATAATTGCCGCGGTGATCACACCCTGCCCTCCAGCCCCTGAAAATACCATTCGGCATTTTTCCATTAACTTTACCCTTTCCTCGCCATTTTGATGATCCTGTCATATTCTTCACAATATTCCGGTTTTTCCATTTTTACGAAGACCCCTCTCTCTATCAAATCCGGGTTCTCCTTTTTAGCCCGGGAACCCACCGGTGTAGTGTGATTTTTGAAATATTCCATCATTTCAGGGGCGGATCCCAGTTTATTACTCCTGCCGAAGTAGGTGGGGCACTGAGACAAAACTTCAACCACGGAAAAACCCTTATGAGAGATAGCCTGAACAAAAATGTCCTTCATCTCTCCTACATGGTAGGTCGTAGTCCTGGCGACAAATGAGGCACCCGAGGCCTTTGCCATTTCGGTAACATCGAATTCATGATCAATATTCGAATAAGGTGCAGTGGTAGCGAAAATGCCAAACCCGGACATTGGGGAAAACTGTCCTCCTGTCATTCCATAAACCTTGTTATTCATGACGATAGCTGTCATATCAATATTCCTACGAGCTGTGTGAATAAAATGGTTACCGCCGATCGCCAGCGCATCCCCATCCCCCATAGGAACAATAAGGTTAAGGTCGGGTCTGCTCATTTTCACTCCCGTGGCAAAGGCCAGTGCTCTGCCATGAAGAGTATGAAGGGAATGAAAATCCACATACCCGGAAATCCTGGCAGAACAGCCTATACCGGATACCATGACTATATCATTTTTTCTGAGACCAAGCTCTTCTATAGCTCTAAGAAGATTATTCAATACAATTCCGTGACCACATCCGGGGCACCAGATATGAGGGAAAAACTTTTCCCTTATATAATCCTTTACTGCCATTCTTTACACCCCTTTACCCTCAATGATTCGAATGATATTCCGAATATCCATAGGTGTTATAAAAACGCCATCAATTCTATTTGCCAGAGAAACACGTTCCGGTCTGTCCACAGCCCGTTTTACAGGGCGTAGAACCTGGCCCATGTTGAGTTCTACCACAATTATATATTCTGCGTTGGAACATTTTTCCCTGACGAGTTCGTACGGAAAAGGCCATATGGACTGGAGTTCTAACATGCCCATCTTTTCACCTTTTAACCGTCGAGTCTCAACCACCTCAAGAGCGGATCGGGCAGAGCAGCCGTAAGACAAAAGTATAGTTTTGGCGTCAGCGAGGTGGTATTCTTTGTAGCGAGTAATGGAAGTGACATTATTTTTTATCTTGTCAACCAAATGATGGAGCAAATCATAAACCGTCTGCGGGTTTCTCGTAGGGAATCCCCACATGTCATGAAAAAGGCCTGTCACATTGTAACGATGTACTCCACCAAAATCAGACATCGGAATCCGTCCATCTTCCCTGGGCAGGTAAGGATGAAAATCAACCCCCTCTTTAACAGAGGTCTTTAAACGATGGACAAGGGGCAGTTCATCCTCTTCCGGGATAATAACCCGTTCGCGAGTATGTGCGATTACCTCATCAAGCAATAATATGACCGGTGTCCTATAAGTTTCAGCCATATTAAACGCATCAACAGTAATGGAAAACAAATCTTGGTTATTGGAGGCGGTTAAAGCTATAATTGAATGGTGGCCGTGAGTTCCCCACCTTGCCTGATTCACATCCCCCTGACTGGGGCTGGTAGGAAGCCCGGTAGAAGGCCCCCCGCGCTGGACATCTACAATAACACAGGGAATTTCCGTCATTATTGCGTACCCAAGGGCCTCCTGCATCAGTGAAAAACCAGGTCCGCTTGTTGCGGTCATCACTTTATGCCCGGTCAAGGAGGCACCTATTACAGCACACAAAGATGCAATTTCATCCTCCATCTGAAGGAACTTGCCACCTATCTGTGGCAGTCTGTAAGACAGATGCTCGGCTATTTCCGTAGAGGGGGTAATAGGGTAACCGGCAAAAAAATCAAGCCCCGCATAGATGGCCGCCTCCGCACACGCCTCATTACCCTGCATAAACTTAATGTTTTTTTTCATTTTCAGCCCCATTTTCCTCAGTTTCTACTTCTATGGCAAGGTCCGGACAACGGTATTCACAAAGCTTGCAGCAAATACAATCCTCTGGTCTTGCCGCAAAAACTTTTTCCTCGTCATCCAGTTCAAGGACATGCTTGGGGCAAAAATAGACGCAAATACCACACCCCTTGCACCAAATTCTATTAATAGAATGATATTTTAATTTTGGCTTAGCCATGGCACATCCTTAATATCCAAAAAAATAAGGTTTCCTCGTTACCAAAACCTGCGTAAAAAATCGGCCTTGATTTTCATGCCCACAAAAAGCTTCCTGCGGACCACAAGCTTTGATAGAGCCTACATTCACACAAAAACGCATGTCAAGGAAGTTAAGGGATTATATAAAAAGTTTTTTTAATTTCCATCGCGAGCAATTTTTTTATACTCTTAATTTTTTCACAAAACACCAGGCTAAGCGCTAAACAGGCCATTAGAAAACGCCAAAAAGCGGACGGCAGGCTCGAAGCTATTTCTCAAAATAACCCTCAACGACTGCTCAGGGCCCTCTTTTTAAAGCCGAAGGTCCTATTTAGTAAACTCGAACCCACTGCCAACCAGGCGAGCGGAAAGGCACTTTTACTAGTTCATCACTCCTTTACTAAGGCTCACTCTCAACAATCCCGCCGCTCGCCTCACCCCTTTATTATGCCAGCCTGTTTGCCACCGTACCTGGTCGGCTTGTAACAGAGAGTCCTGAACAGTCTCTTTAAAATCCACGCCTTGAATCTAATAACCTCAGCTTCCGGCCATACCCATTGCGCAGGGATAAGGTGTTTTCGAAGGTGACTACCAGAAACAGGCTGTTGCGGAGAGATTGCGGTTTCCTCTGAAGGTCCGCATCTTTCGAATATACTGCTCACACGCTGGCCGCGGTCCACAGCGCAGGGTGCCTTTCACCGGCATAATGGGAGATACCTTCTGGTTGCCCCGGCACCCTGAAGCCAGGACCGCCCCCTCTGCTGGAGTAGAGGCGGACTGAAGAGGGGACCGCAGGCTCGAAGCTATTCCTCAAAGGGTCTTGACTAGAACAGGACTTAGATTTTAGTCTAAGTTCTCGTCATGACAAA
>CAZVGY010000152.1:0-7028 GCA_964627015.1 uncultured Desulfobacteraceae bacterium | reverse complement strand
CTATCAGCCTCGCACTCAAATTTGAGGAGTCTCTCATTCGGACTGAGTTTCGTCCACGTTTCGGTTATACCGCCCCAAGCCAAGGTCTGCCATACCAAGACTGGGAAAACACAAAAGAATATCTTTCTCATTTTAAGCCTCCTTGAGGTTGTTGTCCGATCCCCCAGGACCCGAAAATACCGCACGGGGAGGACCTGGGAGTTTTCGGAGCCAGGACCCGGACAATGCCCTGGAATGGACCCCCGTACGCTACGACCCTTGCGCAATAATCCATGTTCGGATCTCATTCGTTTCGCTCTTGATAATCTGTCCCATCTCTCCCCGTGATTTCCCGGCCAGAACACCCGGGAGCCGATCCTTCAGAAGCTCCAAAGCCCTGACAAAGATTCCCGCCCTGGCAGCCCATTCCCGGTGGATCTCGTCTCTTGATATCAGGCTCCCCCGGAGCTGTTTCACCTGGATCTCAATCTTATCAGCCCGGCCCTTCTCCCACCTCAGACGCTCCTTCTGAATGTCAGGATCAGCACTCGCCCCACTTTGAAGGATATTCTCATGAAACCAGTCCAAAACGGCTTTGAGATCCCAGCGATTACGCTCAATGTATCCAGGCATACCGGCATGCTTCCAATCCGTCAGCCGGGATCTGCTCGAAATATCCAAAAGCTTTATTAATTGATTTGTAGTAACTTCAATATCGCCCATTATTGTTCCTCCGTGTTTTTGGCAAAAAAGTGCGGAATTGTCGCGGGATTTAGAACCCTAAGGTATAGGTCCATGGGAAGGACCCCGTTATCTTATAAATTCAACTACTTAGCTCCCATGAAACCACTCACGATCATTTACAATAGCCATGCCTCCCAGGTCTTTTGATATCTGATCCAGTGGAGAGGCAAAGACTGTCTCGACCATTGCAAGCCGGGCCTCCGTCGTACGCTTTACGTGAAGGTCAAGCAACAAATCGACCAGCTGCGCCCTGCTGGCTCCTGCCATAAGCGCCATGGTAACTGGACCTTCGAGGCCATGCTTATTCGCCATTATTAACAATGAATCGTCCATCCCTTTAGCTCCTTGTGCCCCCCCCTCCCGGTCGGGAGGAGAGGGTCCCCGGTTTACTTCACAGGTATGACGGATTCCCCTGGAGAGTATTCCAAAGGGCCTCATCAGACACGTTCTTGAACGATCGTGTGGCCGGCTTCTCAATCTCCGGCTTTGCAGGCGGATGACCGCGCCGATCGTCTGAGAGACCGAATTGTGAAGGGCTCCCGAGACTGGCCAGAAACGATTCGTCCGATACGTCCCGAAAACTCTTGACTGCCGGCTCCCGGCCTGTGGCCTGCCTTCCTTCCTGTTTGCGAAATTCCTCGTTCAGCATCTTGATGGCTCTCATCGGATCTGAACCGAACTCTGACACACTCCGTGCCAAAAAGCCCTCGTCATTGAGCACCTTCCCGGCATTAAGGACCAGGCGTAAAAGCTCACGATTGTCTTTTGATAAAACTTTTGACATAATAAAAACTCCTTTCGGCCTCCCGGCCTAAGCTAAATGTTGACAATTTCTTTCCGAATCCTCTCAAGCTGATCCGCTCCGGAATGGAGGTTCGGTCTCTCAAAATCCTGCGGCTGAAACCCGTTGAGCTTGAATGCCCGTATCCTCGCCACACGGGACCAGCCCGGCCCTAAGGCGCTCGGGAACACCTCCCCATGTCCCACGTCTCTTAGTAACTGATGGCACACCAGAAGCCTCCTGGTACGCTGTAGGTACCTGTCTGCGCCCCGGTCATAGGCCTCAACCTCCTTGGTCAGCCACTTGATCGCCGATTCTGCAAAAGCCTGATCCATGGCTTTCTCGGTCTCTGCAAGCTCTGAATCAAGCCGCTTGATCTCCTCGGTCAGGCCACTTAAAAGCAACTGATCCCTGTCCAGGCTCCGCTCAAGGTTGGTAAGCTCCTGGTCCAGGGCCCCCGCCCTTTCGGGATCTGAAACAAGAGCTTTCTTCAAGCCTCCCCTGGTCTTGATAATCGTTGCCCGGCTGTCCTTGATACGTTCCTCTGCCTCCCGGTGTCGGGACCGGCATTTTGATAGATCCTGCTCGATTGATTTAGATTCCTTTTCTAACTGCTTGAATTTATTCCGCATAATTAATCTCCTGGTTAAAGGTTGAATAATTCACGCTGACGGGAATGAAATCCTGCCTTTTTCAGTTGCCATTTTTTCGGCCTCAGTCCGGCTAAGACCACCATCGTATTCCATGATCGCGGCTCTCTCCTCGAACCGATAACGGGCCTCCGCATCCAGGTTTTTCAACTTCTGACCCTTATCCGCAATAGTAGCAATAGTAGCAAAAGCCCCCTCATCGCCCCCCTTTTGCTCCTTTTGCGTATAGAGTTCCAAATGCTCATTTTCTGTATCGGCCCCCATGAGTTGACGCCAATCCATCATGACCATCTCTCCGTGAAATACGGATTAACCGTATAGGTTATTGATGGTCGCCCCCCGGTTTTTTCTTTGGAGCCTGAAATGTAATTCCGCTCTTCAAGGATATCTAAAGGCGGCTCGATATCTGCAACCCTGGGAAAAGAGCCCTTCAATGCGTTGTAACACTCATTCTTTTTGAACGATTGGAGCCTTCCCCGCTTGATCCATCGCCAGACCTTCCGCGCACCCTTCAGGGACTTATCCGCACCCATGAGATCAAACACCTTCAGCGCATGACTGGCAAAGACAGCGGCTAATCCAAGTGCCTGCTGCATGGTCTCAAGACTGATCTGAGTACTCCAAGGCTGCGAGGGATATTCCACGCAATGAAGTAGCCCCGCTATCCTTGCCGCTGCTCCCGGCAATTTCCCGGCCCAATCCGTAATATTCTCAAAACGTCCACCTTCACGAAGATCCCGTTCGACAACCCGGCTGAACTCTAACCATTCTTCATAGGCTGCATAAGTGAGACTGATAATATGAGGAACGGGCTTTCCACGTTCATCTAAGGAAGGCTCAAGGCTCAGTAAGGCATGGATAACGAATTCATACGCTTCTTTAGTATGCTGAGGAACCGGTTCAGTCTCCAACGTTCTATGCCCTAACTTCGATTTCGGGAGAAGATAAAGGAATCGTGCAAGCAAGCCCCTACCTCTAAACCCTGGAGATCCCGCGATACTTCTTAACACTTCCGGCTGTGGAGATAGTCCCATAGTTAATGCTGGATGCTCCAGGTAAATGGCCTCACGACTTCCACGATCGACACGAACCGGGTCCCCCGAATGAGATTGAAGAAACAGGTCAAGGTTTGGAATTCCGTTTGAATATCGCCCGGATATAATATCGAAAATTCCACCTTCTGCTGATATGATAGCCATTTTCTCGTGTTGGATTGCCATCATCGTTCCAAGATGTTCCGGAGTGATATCCTGGACCCATACTTTCGGCAAAACCGGGACTTCCACAAGGGCGGCCTCCAACTCTCGAATCTCTTCCTCAATCTCGTCCAATTCATCGCATTTCGCCTTCCCATACCTGGCCCGCAGGCTTTTCAACCTGGACTCTTGATTTTTCCGTTTACTCTCTGCCTCCTTGACATCCGCCTCCATCGAAAGATAGTGCTGAGACTCCCAGGTATGGAATGGGCGTGTTGTTTCATTGTTGACTGCTGATTTCCGGTTTCCCGATTCCAAGACTGCGTTGATCCACACATTGAGCGGCTCTGAATAACCACGCTTGACTTGGACTATGGCCTTTCCCTGGCAGGCTGTGGCCACTGTTGCAAGGGCCATCCCCACTGCAAGCTCTAATGGCGTCTCTGTTGCCACTGAGACAGCCTGAGAGAACTTTCCAATGATACCAGGGACGGGCTCCATATCAGGGAGGGAGAAATCATCTAAGAGGACCGGTGTCTCCCATTCGATATGGTTCTTCCCGACATTGGGACTGGCTTTTTTAGGATCCCAGGAAGGACATTCTTCAATCAATCGTTCAAGTTCCTCTTTCGTCCCGCCGGCCTGTATCCAATCGCTGACATCGCCTTTATCAGGCAGGCTAGGCAATTCCAGGATCTTGATTGACCTGGCAATATCCTTCAGACTTTCAGCTATCTTCTCAACGTGCTTATAGCCTGACTCGTCATTATCGGGGATTAGAACGACATCTTTCCCCGTTAAAGACTGGCTGTATTCATCCTGCCACTTTCCTGCTCCCATGGGGCAGGTGGTTCCGACAAAACCCAAGCGGACCAGTGCGTCGGCGTCTTTCTCGCCCTCCACAACGAAAACGAGGTCCGCCTGGAGGACATCCAGTAACCGATAAGGGACCCGCCGGACACCTTTCAGATTCGTGATATAACCGCCCTTACCGTCCGGCCTTCGCTGCCTGAAATCTTTAGGATCATATCTGACTGTCTGATAGAGTAACTTCCCGGTTTCATCCGTGTAGTCATAGGTCGCAACGATCTGGCGTTTGCTGTTTCCCATGGAGGGAATGCCTGATCCTTGGATATTGAAGCTGGCTCCAATCCCCTGGACGGTTTCGGGAAACCCGGAAAGGTTTTTCAGGCGACCGTAAAAATCGAAGGCATCGCCTGAAGCACCACAGCCAAAACAATGAAAGATCCCTTCCTCCCCATCAATAGACAGAGACGGTTGACTATCAGAATGGAAGGGACAACGGGCGAGGTATTGAGACCCGTTACCATTTTTGAGATCCACATAACGCGAATAGAACTTCTGCCAATCGCCTTGAAAAAAGCTCTTGACATCTTCTTTCTGAATCCTTAAATTATCCATTAATATCATCCATTTGCTTGGGCCTCAGGAATACCCTGGGGCCTTTTATTTGATACCAATCCAACCAGCTCACCAAAGTCGTTGTGAAAGAGCCTAATCAGTTCTTCATCGCTGGAGACCGCTTTTCTGGCCTGGTCATACACTCCAACCTCTTTCAGAATCTCAAGAATTGCCTGCTCCACTGAACTCACCCCCTTCCGTCCAAAAGGTCATCTAACCGCAACCCCGGCGCATCGTTTATCCACCCCTCAATCTCTGTCCGAACAAAAAGCAGCCGACCTCCCGGTTTTCTGAACGGGATTTGACGCCTGGCAACAAGGTTCCGGATAGCTGCTGGCGATCTGTGAATGAGCTCGGCGAGTTCCTTGGTTGTCAGGTATTCTGACATTCGTTTATGACACTCCAAAATTCGAAAGATCACACCCCAGCGCGGACTCCCATTTTTGCCGTTGTCTCTCAGATAAAGACCGCCGACCACGGACCACAAGGCTGATAACGGATTCATGTTCTCCAATAGCCTGGGCGAACCCAAACTGCGTGCCATAATGCTCAACGATTCTCGCTTTCAGTTTCTTGTTCATGACGTGCTCCTAAAACTAAAAGTTATAAGTTATAGCTTTACAATGCCAAAAAAAATTAGATCTTCAAATCAACGCTTTCTCGAATCTTCCTGAAATTTATGAAGTAAACGTCATCAAAAAATTTTTTTCCAATGACATGATTTTTCTGCAAAAAGATTGATACTGGCTCGTTGATATCATCTGAGAAAACCGCATGTGCAATAAGTTCATTTCCAATCCGTCCGAAATACCAAAATTCTATTGCATTAATAACCGAGGCTGACAAGTGCTTATAGTATGACATAATAGAGGAGAAGAAAGCTCCAATCGTTTTCCGTGGTAGGCCACGCTCCACCAGCACTCTGAACATTGCAATACAATAGAGGTCCTCCTTGCTGAATACATTCCGCGTTCCATGGCCGCTGGCTTTTTCTATGGACGGAATAATCCAACCGTTTTCCATCCAAACTTGCAGCCGGTTTCTTTTAACGCCTGTGATCTCGGTCACTCTTGATGCTTTGAATTCCATAGTGCATATAAGCTATAACTTTTAGCTTCAAAAGTCAAGAAAAAAAAACAATAATTCTTTATCCAAGCCTTTTGCTCCTTTTGCTACTATTGCTCATAGGGGTTGAAAGTTAAAAACCCTGTTCCAGTGTTATAGAAATAACCTTTGGTTCCTATCGAAAAAAACCGTAAAAACGTGGTGTGAGTTTTGGTGGAAATTTGGTGGTGAAAAAAGAATAACTGTGGACGCTCTGAG
The DNA here is from genome assembly GCA_964627015.1 of uncultured Desulfobacteraceae bacterium. Classification (GTDB taxonomy): domain Bacteria; phylum Desulfobacterota; class DSM-4660; order Desulfatiglandales; family Desulfatiglandaceae; genus CAZVGY01. Next base: position 933 of record CAZVGY010000152.1, on the reverse strand, counting down.
ATGTTTATGGTATAAATAAAAGTTTTGCTATTGCCGAAAAGACGGCATCCCCCATCTCGGAAAAGAACAAAAAAAAGACCCATAAGTCTTTGATATAACTTATGGATCTTTTATATTTTAGCAATGGCGGAGGGAGTAGGATTCGAACCCACGGAACTTTCGTTCAACGGTTTTCAAGACCGCCGCCTTCGACCACTCGGCCATCCCTCCGGCGTATCGGTTTAAACAGGCCGTCAAGGGTGTCGTTGATTGTGGAGATGCGGAAAGACCCGGCAAAAGGGATTTTTACGGGGTATCACGATTTGCCCTTGAGAAAAACCTCCACCTTTGCCTCTTTCCGAAGCTTATCCACGTACTCCTTGACCTCCTTCTGGATCTTTTCCTGCTTCAGATATTGACCGAGCCGCACCTTTATCTCGTCAAAGGGCACCGTACTCTCAGGCTTCGCACCGGTGACCTTGATCAGGTGATATCCGAACCTGGTCTCGACGATATCGCTTACCTCGCCCTTTTTGAGCTTGAAGGCCACCTCCTCAAAGGCGGGTACCATCTGTCCACGGGCGAAATAACCCAAGTCACCCCCCTTGGCGCTGCTGGGCCCCTGGGAATACTCCTTGGCCAGTTTGGTGAAATCCCCCCCCTTTTTCTGTTTTTCTTGAACCTCCTTGATCTTCTTGAGGGCCTCGGCCTTTTCCTTATCAGTCGCCTCTGGTTTGACCTTTATGAGGATATGGCTGGCCTGGACCTGTTCAGGCTGTTTGAACAGGTCTGAGTGGCTGTCGTAATATGTCCTGATATCCTTTTCAGGAACTGTGGTCTTATCAACGAAGTTCTGGACGATAAATTTATCTATAATCATGGCCCGTTTCAGGTGATCTTGACTCTGGGGCACGGAAAGATTCGATTTGCTCAGGGCCTGTTTATACGCGTCAT
>CAZVGY010000151.1:0-7101 GCA_964627015.1 uncultured Desulfobacteraceae bacterium | reverse complement strand
ATCGCCGTTGACAAATCCGCTGCCTTCTTCCGGTATGACAATGGCAACAGTCTCCTGTACTTTGCTGACTTTTACCCGTCCAACAGGTGATTTCAAACGAGCAATAACCGCACCTGAAGATTCCTTTATCTCTTTACCTTCCCGGACGATCGTGAATTGCTCACCTACCACAACACCATCGTTGCTACCCCGGGATATCACCAGAGGGTCAACGCTGACCACCTTGGCAGGAAAGACAATATCAAGAATTTTATTGGCAGCCTCTTTGGAAACCTGCTCCATGAATTCAAAATCATTTTTGCTTTCTTTACCTCCCTCAAAGAGCATTGAAGAAACCTTAATGTGCAGGCTGTCTGCGCCGAGAACAGTGCTTGATTTTGCATCAATCACTCGTAGTCGCAGCCTGGCCTCTGCCGTTTTCTTGCTCACCGTCCTTCCCCGTTCACTCAGGGGAACTTTTTGAGCTTTGACATCGCTCCCCAGTTGATGCAAGTTGCCAAGCACCAGGTACTGAGCACCTACAGCAGTACCAAGGTCTTTGAAGTCATGCAGCAGATCATTATATTTTGCCCCGGCAGTTGCCGCAGGCATGGCAAGGCCACCGCCGATCTCAAACTTGTCCATATCCTGGATAGCTTTATCCAGAGTACGATCCATAAAGCTGGCGGCAATCTTCTTGCCGAATCGTTGTTCGAGGACAGCGGTGCGCAATGTTTTTCGTTCAACAGGGATAAATCGTTTGCTTTTACTCAATTGCTCAAGAATTGCATCGGCAAGGACCTCAGGCAGCCCGACAGCTTCAGGGGCGTATCCATGCTTACGATCCACATTGTCGTAGGCCTGGTCACTACCGGTTCGCATGTCGTTATTTCCAGCAAAGGCAGGATTTTTATCCCTTCCGTGCCAGGAACGACGATCATAAACGCCGGTTGCATCAGGTAAAAAATCAGTATGACTGAGAACGGCAATAGTGGCCCGGCTCGAATCTGCCTTTGCCTCTTCCGCAAATACCTGCAACGGGATACTGCAAGCCGTCAACACCAGAACAAAGGACAGGAATAAAGACTGCCCAAGGGGAAATCTATTTTTATTGCTCATCTCTTTCTCCTGTCTGAATTATGGCTTGCGCACAATGCAGCCGACAGCCATTTCACCTTCCAGCTTATCCTTGATAATCGTTGCAATGGTAAATTTCGGATTAACCCTGGCGACCTTGATTTTTCCGATATACTCCTCTGCCGAACCAAGTTGCTCCCCGGTATGCGGGTCGATTAAAACCTCACCCTTCATATAGACATTGAGTACATCACCTTTCTTGAACCCACCGTCCTGCCCACGGTTCAAGTAAACTTTTCCGGGCTTGACACTGATGATCTCAACGGGAAAGACAAGAGCCAGGAACTGGTCCGCCATCTGGGCGGAAACCCCCTTGGCCAGATTGGTGTAATATTTTTTATTTGGAACTCCACCACTCTTATTCACCATTCGTTCTTTGGTCGAGAAACTGTCTTTTAAAGAAAAAGTAGTCATTATCTGGCCGGTCTTGGTGTCGACAATCTGGGCATTGATCTCCAGTGTTCCGTAATCCCGTCGGAAATATTTACTCTGCAGATTCGGTACTTTGTGAGTTTTAGAATAAAAAGAAAACCGGTGTACTTCGGGCAGGATAAGATAATCAGCATTTTTCAGCCCTCCGGACTCTGCAGCATCACCAGCTGCAAGATCCGATTCGGCAAATTGCTGCTCCTCGCGAATCGCTTCCATGGAGCTTTTGTTTCTGGTTACAACATTAAATTTTCGTGTGGCCAGAAAAGACGCCTCCATTTCTGCCAGCAATTTATTGAGGTTCAAATATTTTTTTGTGGAACTGGAAACACTCTCCGCCACCTTTGCCTGTTTGATTGCAACTGTTGGTTTTTCAGCAGCCAGGCAATCAGGAATCGTGAACAATAACGCAACAAAACTAATGATAAGACAGCAAGCAAATCTTGTAGAATTCATTATTTTCCTCTTCTGTTTGTTATCTTTTTTCTAACAGCCCTTTAAACCATTTGCGTTGTAATGAGATATCCTTATTTTCTTTTTGAATAATCGCTATTGCCTTGTTTAACTTGTCCTTAAGAACTTTGTTGTCTTTTTTTATGGCAATTCCATATAATTCGGCTTTTTCCTGTTCAAGAACCAATGCGATCTCAAGACCTTTCTTTTTATCTGTCAAAGCATAATAGCCGGCAACAGGTCCATCACAAATTACCGCATCAATTCTCCCGGCGTGTAATGCGTCGATAGCCTCTGGGACATTGTTAAACTGCACTGGATTAACACCCTGAAAATTTTGAATTGTCTGTTGACTGGTTGTCTCTTTTTTAACCCCGATTTTCTTTCCCCACAAATCACTTACACTCTTGATTTCTGCATTTGCAGTAGTCAGGACAGCTTGGGCCACTTTGTAGTAGGGTATTGTAAAATTCATAGTCTCTTTTCTCTTATCAGTAATGGAGACACTGGCACAAATTGCATCGTATGTATTATTATCCAGACCCTGAAATATTCCCTGCCATGCAACTTGTTTGAAAACCGGGATAAAACCAGCCTGGCGGCCCATCTCCCTCAGTAAATCAATTTCAAATCCCACAATCGTTCCTTTATCATCAACGAACTGCATGGGGGGCTTCGTAGGATCAATTGCAAAAACAATGGGTTCTGTTGATTGTACCTGCCAGGCGCAGCAGAAGAATATTAAAATCGATATTGATACTGTAATGATATGCTTCACTTAATAACCTCCTTCTCTAAAATGAATGACTATTCAATTCTGTCATTCATTACTCTTGACGTTAATTCCCAACAAGTTGATAGCTTTGCTGACAGGAGTTCTCTTTTGGAATCTTTATTTTATATTTAATGTTGTATGGTAAACGAACCGGTAGTGTCAAATTTTATTCACACATTATGTGCATGTGATCTCAGCTACTTTTGCTTTTTAATAAAAGGAGTCCTTGAAAAAATCGACATCAAACAAAAGATTATTTTTTTGTTATTTACTTTTAAAAACAGTAAGTTGTGTTATTATATTTTATAATAATTTCCTTGTATGGGGAGAGAGAATATGAAACAATTTGGATTTCTTGATTTTTCCCCTGTTCATTCGAGCCGTTTTGCTCAGATGAACAGGGGAAAACAGAATTACAGGTTATACAGTATACATAAAATCAGCTCTTATTGATAGTTGATATCAATTGAAGAAGCTCTTTACCGGGAAACTATTTTTCAAGGTTCCCTTCTGTCAACAGGGTCAGAACCTCAAATTCTTTCTTCAGTGTTTTGTCGTTGATAGCTTGCATTTCTTTTTTGAAATGGTTGCTGAAGAAAGAGAAGAATTTACGGTAGCCAGCAGAGATATTAAGAGGACATGATTTACTCTCCCATTTTGACAACATTGATATTTCCGGACGTGTTCCAGGATTGATGATGCCGTACCCGGGTAGTGGGAGTATTACAGGATCCTCTACATTATCATTGCAGGCTTTACGGGAATCTAACAGCCAGTTTTTTATAAGAGAAACATACTCAGTCAGCAAAACTGCCTTTCGAATTCCGTTATTATCAAAGCCCTGTATGTTGTTATCAAAACGGGCACTATCAGTAACCCTGAACTGCTTGCCATTTCCGTCTTTGTAGCTGACTGTCAGGCCTATGGGGGTATTCTCTTTGCCGACTTTTTTCAGTTTAATAAGAACCATACCTCCCTTCACCTGCTCTTCTTCGATGGCACTGGGAAAGAGGGTGTTGATTGCCATGATATTTCCAGTGGCAAGATTGGCCTCGGGAGAGCCATAAACGCCTTCAATTGTATAGTCGTCACTTTTGATTTGTAATGTCAGATCAAAGACCAGAGGGGTGACCATAAAATCAAATTCATCGGTCAGCCGTTTCTTGAATTCTGATGCTGAGCCGACAAAAAAGTAGTTGGCACCCCGTATTTTAGTGACATGCTCTACCAGTTCCGGGTTGAAATCGATACCAATCCCGATAAAAGAGGTATAAATTTCGTTGTCAGCAGCATCTTTGATCATATCAAATAATCCACCTTTATCCAGCTCACCGCTATTGGGCATGGCATCGGTGAGAAAAATAATTCGGTTTTCATATAGTTCCTGGTCAGTTAGTGCCTCAGACTTTGTTGTAAATAGTTTAACCCCTTCATCATATCCGGCTTTCCAGTTGGTTCCACCTTGACTATGGATCTCCAGGATATGTTTGGAAATAGCATCCATGTCGGTGTGACTGACGAGACGAAGAGGTTTGGCCAGGTAGCCCTTGTTATCAAAGAGGACAACCCCTAAACGATCATCGTTTGTCAGATGTTTCATCATTGCAACAATGGACTCCTTTGCTACCTGCATTTTACTTTTTTTACTTTCTGATTCAGGTGAGTCAGTTTTTTTTTGGTCATAGTGATAGTTAGTAAAAGAGCTTTTCATGGACCCGGAAATGTCGAGCACGACTACAATATTGAGTTTTTTTCGCTGAAAAATGTCTTTAGTAAGACCTGAATTAAGCCCCACGCTCAGATAATAATTGTTTTCTCCGGAATAGATATCCTTGCTCATCGCCCTGGCGTAAGATGGACAGAATAAATCTTGGCATTCGCCGGTACCCACTCCTGTATCGAAGTAATAATCATAGAATAACCCCTCGTAAGTGATTGAATCATAGCGAGGGAGGTAATCATTTTGCAGGTTCAGGAGAAAATTAGAGGTATCTTTTGCACCGCCAACTGCAAAACCAAGTGACTTGCTTTGTATTGAATTATGCTGTGCAATTAAATTTGGCAAAGCAGATATATTAGTTATTGGCTTTGAAGCAGTAGCACGAACAACATTAGAATTTGTTACCAAAGGTGTGATGACAAATTGCCAATCATCCACTTTTTCAATTTTTTCCTTATCCTCTTGGTCGTCGAGTGCGGCAGCAAGAAATCTTGGCATGATCATGGAATAAAAACTCAGGAGGATGAGTAAAGTCAGTAGTGTCTTTATTGCGTAATATTTCATAACAAATTGACTCCAAAGAGATGGGTATTCTTGAAAATAAATCGGTACTATTGACATGACCGGTTTATTTGTGGAAAAAATATCGTTTCAGGAAAAACCCCTGACATGAATTATCCGGCAGAGCAGCATTATCGTTACCAGGACCAGGATCCGAGTCAACTTGTACGATCCCGCCAACCCCCCGGGTCTTGCCACCAGGCATGACCTCACATAATTGCATGTTATCCTCTATGGAATCTGCACGTTCCCCGTTATGTAGAGATGTAACGCCTCCGACACCACGCTTCCCGACAGCATCACCCGTGGCAGCTGTTTTGCAGGCAAGGATAGGATCCTGTAGAGGAGTTTTATGGGTTATTAAAATAAACTGTTCAGTTCCGGTAACTTCATCCAGGAAAAAAAGCTCATCTGTTCCAGGAATCCGGTAGGTCGATCCCGGCGTAACAGGGTTTGACTGTTGATCTGTTGTAGAATTTGGAAAAAGAAGTTCCGCCTGACCGCTTGAGTCGATCTGACAGACATAGGCATAAGGTTCTGCGGTCGTTTTAAAGATAATGGAGTAATGATCGCCGGATTGCAAGGTGTCACCATCTGCAACAATTGCTTCCTGTCCGTTTTGAAAAAAATTAATCTGCAGTGCCGCCGGTCTGCCATTTAACAAAACGTCTGCTGTTTCCAGGGTGTTCCTGATAACGACTCTTCGGTTTCTTTTCCTGGCGTTTTCATCGGTATTGGGCTCTGCAGGGCGACTCTCTCCGAACCACTTGACATCAAACTGGTCGGGTGAAAGGTTTGAGTTGGTGGTCAGAAAATCCGCAACAGCGTAAGCGCGTCGCATGGAGAGATTCATATTATGGTCTGCAGCCCCCCGGTCACAGGTATGGCCTTCAATAATATATTTGTAGTCACGCAGTGACTCATTCTCCAGAGCCTTTGCCAGTCTGTTCAGTTCTTCCACGGCATCTGGACGCAGGGTGGCACTGTTAAGCCCAAACCTGAGTCGGACAGCAACTTCAGGACTTTTCTGCATAACGGGTGCCGGAACCTTTCCACCAACACCACGTGTGCCGACTGCCTGAGGTTGAAGATTTCTGATATATTCTGAAGTGGTAGCAGCGTTGACTCCCCTGCATGTCCAGGTGCTGCATAAAAAAATGCCACATATGATTATTACGGTTGGTGTAATTCGCATTTCTTTAATCCCTGTAATATTTTTTTTCGTGCGGATCAGGATCCATGGAAGCTGAGGTATGTGCCACATGATTTACTCCCTGCTCTATTGATGCTGAAAGGGAAAGATGTAGAGTTTGTCTCTGCTCAATTTCTGCACTCTGTTCATCCTGACCTGCGATGGGCCATTTTTGCTGTTGAGTACTATTTCTTCACCTTCACCCGGGTCAGACTCAATTACTACATCTTTAGTGGTAAAATAAGTAAGCAGCTCTTTTTCCACGGTGCGTTGTTCCTCATCTGTCAGTTTTGTGGCCAGCAGGCGGAGATTTCGTTCAATCAAGGAGTCTGGTTCTGCAGTTGAATAAAAAATGATCTGCTCATCCCCTCGTCGATCATCCAGGAAAAAGTAATCCCGCTCTCCTGGAAATTCATATACAACATTTCCTTTGACCGGATTTGAAACCTTGTTTTTTTCTCCAAATCTTGGAAACAGGGGAAATAAGCGACCACCACTGTCGAGTTGGAAGACGTACAGGTAGCAATCCTGTTCCGGTTGCACAACTACCTTGTAATGATCGCCGGAAATGAGTTTGCCGCCGGAGATCAGGACTGTTTCTCCGATCTTCCCTGCTCTGTAGATTACAGCAGTCTGCAGGTTCAGAGGCACATGTCCAAGGTTTGTGGTCGGTACATTGTCCGGTTCAGTTCTATTTGCAGAGGCATCAGGCGTTGATTTTTTTTCAGAAGAAAAGGCGACAATAGATGCCGGCTTTGAAGAGTCAAACGGCATATTAATATAAAGATAACTGTATAAAGCAGGGCTTACCTTCGCAGAAATAGTATTGTTGCTTTTTGCCGCTACGTCAGAAAT
>CAZVGY010000150.1:0-7128 GCA_964627015.1 uncultured Desulfobacteraceae bacterium | reverse complement strand
TACACTGAAAATTTACCAGGCTTTATTCAACTAAATTGGAGAAGAACCAAAAATGAATATTGCGAAAAAAAATGATACAGTCTGTGGAAGTTGGCAATTTAAATTATTGATATCACTGAATCTGACTTTAGGCATGACTATTGCTTTTAAATTGGGCAAGCATATTTATTATAGAATCGGGATCAATATTTCAGATATTGCAGAGGTAATTGTGGAAACTAAGATAAGACTCTACACCTCAGGAAGAAAAGAAGAATTGAAAGCGTTTGACAGATTGTTAAAATTTGTCAACAGGAGATTGGTTAACCAATACGTGTTTGAAATCCTGGATGTTTTTGAAAATCCAAGTGCGGCGGAAAAAGATAGCATTGTGGTAACACCCACAATAATCTGCAGGGTTTCTCAGGAACCACCTAGAAAAGTCATAGGAAACATAGACGATCCAGAAAGAATAATAGGTCTGTTAGGCCTTTTGTGAGCATGAGGAGGAGCAGATGATTTGGTATGTGAGGTTATTAATCGGCTTGGTTGTCATGGGATTTTTGCTTTCAGGGTGTGGAACGATCTATAAAGCAGCCAAAGACGAAAGGAATGTCGGTACCCAGATAAAGGATGAGCAAATTACCATGGCTATCCGGAAAAAATTTGTGAATGACGAGCTTGTTAAATATTTTGACATTTCAACCTATTCCTATAAGGGCGACGTGTATCTCGTGGGTGAATACAAAAAAATGAATCAAAAGCAAAGGGCTATTGCTCTGGCTAAGGAAGTAGAGGGTGTACGATCTGTTACTCCTCATTTTCTCCCTGAGAAGAAAGGTGATCTGTGTGGAACAACGGACAATGTTTTGATAGCTACTAAAGTGAAGACCAAGCTCATCGGAGATAAAGAAATCGAATCAACAAACATAGAAGTGAAGACTCTGCAGTGTCATGTAATTTTGTTAGGGCTGGTTGATGAAACGCGAGAGATTAATAAAGCTATTAAACATGCCAAAAGTGTGGAAGGTGTGCGCAGCGTCACGTCATATCTGAAAATTTTAAAATAAAATTTGTCATTTCATGAGTGAGGGTATCAAATAAAAGGCGTATTTAATTTTAAAGGTCTTATGCCTGCTCGAATAAATTAAAGATTGAACCCTTAACTCAGTATTTGTGTGTTCTCTTAGGTCCTATGCAGTCCATTCAGCTCTCTTGTCAGCCCAATCCTGCTTTAACATGGGGATTACCCATGAAGGGACGGTTATGGAGGATTACAGCTTCAGCAGGTCAGCCTATACTAAAGGTTCTCCTTAAAATATAGGCATGAAAAAAAAGTTACTGAGCCAAAAATTCGCTTGGTCAGGCTTACAATTTAAAAGTAACAAATCCAGCCTTGGCTCTTGGAATATTACCGATATAAGGTAAATCTTCCGTTGCCTCTTGTTACATTACCTGTTAACAGGTATAATCACAAAAAACTCACCAACATTCCGAAGAGAGTCGATTTCAGAGAAAACGTTATATCGAACGAAGGCCATCCGAATTTTTTACGAATAAAGGGATTATGTCCGAATGTCAGGTATGTTCTTGAAGGATAAGGGCAACCTCCAGAAGGTTTTTCATCTATGAAGGGTTAGGATATGGGTTTGTATTAAATAAGAAATGGGGGAGGTAATCTGGAATTGCCTTATAGAAAACCTATTTTCATCTCTATCCTGTTTTTCTTGGTAACAGGAGTCTCCTCAGCGTTTATGCCAGTCCATTCTCTATCAAAGACTTTTTTACAAAAGGAGAATGGGCAACTAAAAGAAGTTACCTTGATTTCTGTCTATGACAACCTCCGATTGGTAAAAGAACTGAAAACAAGCTGGGGGTTCGGAAGTGTGGTAAAAACCCCTTATGAGACATTATTATTTGATACCGGAGGAGATTCTGAAATACTACTTTTTAATATGAAAAAACTGGAAATTGACCCACGGTCAATTGATAAGGTGATTATTTCTCATATTCATGCAGATCATGTGGGCGGGCTGAAAGGATTTTTAGAGAAGAACAATAATGTTACTGTGTTTATTCCATCTACATTCCCTGATGCAATCAGGAATGGGATAATCAGCCAGGGTGCCAGGTTTATAAATGTTTCTGCCCCGACAAGGATATCTGAGAATGTTTTCAGTACTGGAGAACTCTATGGGCCTCCGATAGAGCAATCCCTGATCATAAGGGCGCATAGTGGTCTGATTGTTATGACTGGATGCGGTCATCCTGGAATCGTTAATATTGTCAGTAAGGCGCAAGATCTATTTCCCAAATCAAAAGTATACTTAGGTGTCGGAGGGTTCCATCATCCTCCAGTTTCCGTGGCTCGGGAGCTCAGAAAATTGGGCGTCAGAAAAATAGCCCCCTCTCATTGCACGGGTAGTCAAGCTATAGAAACATTTAAAAAAGAATATAAAGATGATTTTATAGATTACGGAGCAGGAAAAGTAATTTTTGTTAAGGACTCAGAATAGTAAATGGCGAATAATTCAATGGACTTTGTATTCAACATGCATGTATTTGAAGAGGGGAGGTTGTTATCTCAATTGATCCGTTTTTGTAAAGTCTGTATAAGGAAACGAAAGTAATGATAAAAAGGTGACTTAGGTAACTGAACATGAAACTGTTCAGTACTCAAAGATTTCAGCCAGCGTCCTATGCTTTTTAATGTGAAGTTGCAGAGATATACAGCGTTTGAAAATCAGAATATATTATGAATAAAGAATACGTCCATGGATACGGTTCGAGAGAAAGCAGACGACTGCAGGATCAGGCCGATATTTTAGTAGAACTCTTACATTCCGATACATTTTATGAGCCTGGAAGCCGGGTTCTGGAAGCCGGCTGTGGAACAGGCGCTCAAACTGTTACCCTGGCTCGTAACAGTCCTGATGCCTCATTTGTTTCAATCGACATATTCGAAGATTCTATTGTAAAAGCCAAAAGGGCTGTTGAGTCAGCAGGAATTAGAAATGTTCAATTTCAGCAGGCAGACATTCTGGATCTGAACTTTAAGCCCGCTTGTTTTGACCATATTTTCGTTTGTCATGTCTTAGAGCATCTTTCTCAACCGGATACTGCATTAACCGCATTAAAACGCCTTTTAAAGGCTGGCGGTACAATCACTGTCATAGAAGGTGACCACGGTTCAGCATATTTTTATCCAGATAGTAAACCCGCACAAAAAGCAATACAATGCCAGGTCGAATTACAAAGAAGGGCCGGAGGCAATGCGTGGATTGGAAGGGAACTCTATCCCCTTCTGAAAAAAGCTGGATTCGAGTCTGTAATCGTTTCTCCAAGAATGGTCTATGTTGATTCAGGCAAACCCCATCTAGTTGAAGGTTTTACAAAAAACACGTTTACAGCGATGATTGAAGGTATTCGCAATGATGCCCTAAGGGAAGGAATAGTTGATAAAGCTGTTTTTGATAGAGGCGTCAAGGATTTGTACAGGACAACCGAAGCTGATGGCGTTTTTTGTTATACTTTTTTTAAGGCAACCGGAATAAAGCCATAAGTTACAAATCAGAGGTTATACGAGGCTTAGCAAATGCACTGGATTGTTTGCGGCGTCTAAACATTTTCTATTTTTGACGCAAATGTGAATGGACCTTTGCACTTATCCGGTTGTTTTCCATGAATGCCAACGACAGGCGAACAGACCGTTTTTTTCCAAAAATATTCCATCAAGATATTATGCTTAAAATCTTCTAACAAGAAAAAATAACTCGGGTATAAATTCCTTTGTGTTCTATTAGCACCTTTCAAGACCGGCATAACACATAAATGAGTTGAAGACAAAATGAGCAGGCTATTTTTGTTATGTGCGACTATTATTTTTTCGTGTTATGGTTCTTGGGCACTAGCTGACGAAGATATAAACATGAGTGAAGTGAGTGAATTAGCAGAACGATCGGTAGATGAAATTCTCATAAATTCACCGGTCGACATATATGCTATCGAGGACTACTGGAACAAGGTACATGGAAGAGATAGACCGCTGATTGTTTTTTTCTACTCTAATATTGATGGGCCCTCACAACGTGTGGCCACATTAATTAGATACATAGCCCCCCATTACTATAATAAAGTGGCTTTCGGGCGCGTTAAGGTTGTAGAGAAGGGAAAACCTGACAAAATTAAGACGAAGATGCTGGCGTCAACGTATAGTCTTGATGCTACCCCTGGTATACTGTTCTACGACAATGTGGGTAAGGATATGGTTCTTGAAGAGGAAGCTTACATTGATGCGGATTTTAAAGAATTTCGAACTCCAATAATGTTGCTATGGAAAGTATATTACACAGCAGTTTGTAAAGAGTTGGATAAATTGCTGGCGGATTGATTATAGTTTCCTTAAAAAATACAGAATAATAGGGAGGTATAAATGGAAATAAAAAAGATTGCTATCTTAGGTTCAGGGATTATGGGAAGTGGAATCGCGCAGGTTGCCTCCATGTCGGGCTTTGAGGTTGTAGTTAGAGACCTGAAGGAAGAATTTTTAGATATGGGTCGTTCTAAACTGGAAAAAAGCATGAAAAAAATTGTAGAGAAGCAGAAAATTGACCAGGCTGAATCAGAACAGATTATGAATTCAATTAAGTGGACTACAGAGCCTGAAGATTTTGCCGGTGCTGAATTGCTCATAGAAGCAGTCCCTGAGGTAGTTGAGATCAAGACGGGTATGTACAAGGCAACTGAAGGATTATTGGCTGATGATGCTATTATTGCATCCAATACTTCCTCAATAAGTATATCCCTGCTCGGTGCATCAGTTTCTAATCCGGATCGTTTCATAGGCATGCACTGGTTTAATCCTCCGGTGATAATGAAGCTGGTTGAAATTGTAAGAGGTGTGGCGACTTCTGATGAAACAGTAAATACAATTGCCGAATTATGCAGGAAGATGAATAAAGAAACCATAGTATGCCGCGATTGCGCCGGCTTTGTTACTACAAGGGTTTTGACCGCTTTACGCCTGGAGTGTTATCGAGTTTATGAAGAGGGTATTGCAACTAAAGAGGATATCGACAAGGCCTGTCGACTGGCCTTCGGGCATCCCATGGGTCAGTTTGAACTGGCGGATTTTTCCGGCCTGGATATTGAGGTCAATGCGCTGCCGGGGATGATAGATGTATACGGTGATAGATTCAGACCCCCGCAGGAGCTGTTGAACATTGTTAGGGCTGGCAGGCTGGGCCGCAAAACCAGGCATGGATGGTATAAATATAATGATTAACAGGCCGAAACAGTCCTGTCTGCTTATATTGTCTTATAATAAAAAGGAGATGGTATGAATAGAGATGAGGATATTGTCATAGTCAGTGCTCTCAGAACGCCTTTCAGTCCGTTTGGTGGTGTGTTGCGGGAAATGCACAGCATTGATTTGGGAGCGATCGTCATCAAGGAGGTATTAAAAAGAGTCAACCTTTCAGGAGAAATGGTCGATGAAATTTTCTATGGTATGTGCATTCAGTCGGAGGCTGCCCTTGAGAGTAACGTAAACGCTCGCCAGGCACTCCTGCGAGCAGGGCTTCCAGCGGAGACAATTTCATTGACCATTGACAGGGCCTGTTGTTCATCGCTGACCGCTGTGCAGCTGGGTATGCGCACCATTGCCGCTGGAGATGGGGAAATAATTATGGCCGTTGGCACTGAAAATATGAGTAATACTCCGATAGTCATGAACGGTCATAGATGGGGTACCAGGCTCCAGCTTCCGTTTTTTAAAGATCATCTCGGCGGGGGTATTTATACCGGGTACAATCCCCTGTCAAAGGATGCCGGTGAGGTTGCTGTTGAACATGGCGTAGACAGGAAGGAACAGGATTTATGGGCGGTCAGGTGCCAGCAGAGGTACCAGGAGGCCAAAAAGCTAAATAGGTTTAAAGATGAGTTGGTTCCGGTCACCGTGCCCCAAAGAAAAGGGGATTCGATTGTTTTCTCTGAGGATGCCTTTCCTAAGCCTTACACCACAATAGAGGGTCTGAGTAAATTGAAGACGGTTTTCGGAAGCCCCACTGTGACGGCCGGAAACGCACCAGGCATTGACGCTGGAGCTGCCGCTTTAATTTTTATGAGGCGTTCCAAAGCGGATGAACTGGGCCTGGAACCGCTGGCTACAATCCTGACTGTCCAGAGCGTGGCTATGGAGCCCAGGCTCTTGGCCGAAGCGCCGGGATATGTAATAAAAAAGGCCCTGGGAAAAGTGGGAATGACTGTTTGGAATATGGATCTATTGGAGATAAACGAGGCCTTTGCAGCCATGCCCCTTGTTTCTACCAAGATTCTGGCGGACAACGACCTCGAAAAATGGGAAAAGCTAAAGGACATTACTAACGTCAACGGAGGCGCTATTGCTATCGGGCATCCAGTCGGGGCAAGCGGTGCAAGGATACTTATGACACTTATGTATGAATTGAGGAGGCGAGGAGGAGGCTATGGGGCAGTAGGTATCTGCGGTGGCCTGGCCCAGGCTGATGGAGCTGTTATCAGGGTTGAGTGAGGCCTTCGGCTGTGTTTCCACATCCTCGCCACGTAGTTATATAAAATATCATGGCCGGAAGAGTTTATTGAATGAACGATTGGTATAGTACATTACAACGACCTAGACTAACTCCGCCAGATTGGGTTTTCGGCCCTGTATGGACGATACTCTATGTGATGATAGCGATTTCCGTTTTTTTGTTTTTAAAAAAATATAAAAAGGAACGCGGGTATGGAATCTATTTCTTGATAGTTTTTCACCTGATCAGCAATTTTTTGTGGACAAGTATTTTTTTTGGTCTCAAGGCCCCCGGATTAGCATTGATTGACATTCTGTTTCTGGATATTTCCCTGGTTACGATAGTTTTTTGCTTTTGGCGGACTTCTAGGCTTTCATCTGTACTGCTCTGGCCGTATTTAGTATGGGTCTTGTTAGCGACTTATTTAAATGCGGCATTTTATATTTTGAACAAAGGCTAGTTATAGTGTGGCGCGGCGCCAAGGCTGAGCTACAATCCCCCGGTGTTTCAGGTCAATAAAAAAATCAAGAGGTGCAGAATTATGGTTTAGTCCAGCATAGAAACCCTGGTCCTTTGGACCAGGTCAGAGTTCAGTGGC
>CAZVGY010000149.1:0-7148 GCA_964627015.1 uncultured Desulfobacteraceae bacterium | reverse complement strand
CAACTCTCTTTTTTGAGTCTAAACTGTCAACACAATTAGTGACTACCTCAATTTAACCTTAAAAGAGGAATAGCAACATTTCTATCTTATCTCCATGTAGATTCTTTTTTGAAGGCACATGAATTTAGCTGAGTAGAAGACTCATTCTTAAAGCCTAAAATAATTCTTTTAGTATCACTTTATTTGATGTTCAATCATAGGCTCTTTTGAAGGTGCTGAAATTCGCTAATTCTAAACATCCAGTTAATAATACACACAATAGACAAAAATGCTTTGCTATCAAGCAACCGATAAATATCCCCAAAGTCTAATCAGGAGAATTTCTGTCCAAGTTTCTGCCTTTTTGTCCAAAATAAGGGGGTGCAGTGCGGGATTAACCATTCTTCTTTTTGATTATCCAATCTCAGACGGGTTCACTTCAAGGATTAGTATCATTCCAGTTCAAGTGAACCCGTCCTTTTCTCAAATAAGTGCTATTTCAGCAGGATGATTTTTTTAATGTCTTTGAATCCATCACGACACTCGATACTGCAGAAATAAATGCCGGCACTGACCTTTCTACCAGTATTATCAGTACCATCCCAGACAACATCATAGTATCCCGGCGCCATCTTTTTATTAACAAGCTGTTTTACTATTTGACCTACAGAATTGTATATCGCAAGATTCACACTCGTGGTATACGGTAATGCATAACTGATCCTGGTCACCGTGGTAAATGGATTGGGCTGCTGGCACATCGAATACACCTCGGGCAACTCAAGCATGGGAGAACCCTGTTCTGAACTTGATTCAGGCGCCTCCGCGGTCTCACCCGCACCAAGAGTCTTAACCACGACATCGTCAATATACCAGCCTTCGTAGCTATTGTAGAGCTTATCGATAGAATTGAAGTAAAACATGATATCTACAGTCCCGGAATAGGCAGAAAGATCAAGTGATACCTCTGTCCAGGTCGTAACATTAGGATCTCTTGAATCCCAGTGTTTTACGACATGATATGACCCGTCGTATAACACTACCCAACAAACATCATAAGGGTCTACGCGCCCATTCTCGGTCCAATAACAATGAGAAAACTCCAATACTGGTGATTCAGGAAGCTCGACAGTAAACTTTGCTTTGCCCGAAGTATTGGCACCGGTGTTATAGGTATGATCACTTTCTTTGTTGTAGGCCAGCGAGTATGATGGACTGTTTGATCGGTGTGAGGTCACGTGCCAGAGACCACTAATGGTCCAGCCATTGCAATTACCGTCATCAAAATCATCGCTGAATGCCGGCGGCGGAGTGGTACCTTCAGCACCAAAAAACTTCATGATCGAATCCAATAATACGGCACGGGTCGAAGGCGCATTGGCATCAGTAAGCAGACCTAACTCGAACGAGGTGCCAACGGTCTTGTAAGAACCAGCATCATTTGCTACCCCACAATTATAATCATTATCACCATCATACAAGATTACAAAACCAGTACCAGTTGGATCAATGTGATCTACCCACCAATTTTCACCGCCATAATTGAAATCCATATTTTTGGTAAAGGTGCCAGTCTTGCCAAGAACCGGGCCTAAATCTCTTGAACCATCAGCGGTTGCGTTAATCCCAAACAAAGGACCAAAATCATAACCGCCTTGATAGAGTGGATCATAATACCAGACATCACCACCCTCAAGATAAACCCGGCCATTATGATGCTCTAAGTAATCAACCAGGCGCGCGGCCTCAGGACTATCTGCCTTAATAAGATAATTCTTTGGATACATGCCAACACTTACCAGGACCGATTTATACTGGGTTAAATCCTCAGCAAGGCTCGTGCCATAATCACCATTATAACCTAAATTACCCAATATCGTATGCATGTTCTCACCCGGAGCGGGCGTTATGTCAGGATTCCATAGATAATAATCCTTCTTAGCAGAAGAACCACCAATCACCAGGGTAAATGGCAGGTCCTTGGTATAGGTGCCGGCAACGACGTGAATATTGAACGAAATCGATGCCCCGACAGGCGTTGAACCAGATGCTGTAATCTTGTAGGGATCAGCCGAATTGCTCTTGCTGGCGTTCGGATTGATCGTACCGAAGTTGCCTGAGCCGTCATTGACCGTAATATATGATGATGATGTGCTCAATGTCGAAGTGACATTATATGCAGTCGTTTTACCGATATTCTTTAAGGTAACAACTAAGTCTGCGGTCTCACCAGGCTCTAAAACTCCGTTACCATTGCCACCAATAACACTTACACCCTGATAAATTAATTCAGGATAAGTACCAGAACCAACCTGAATCGTCCCTTCAAATGGATAACAGTCCCTTGCCGTAACCGTGATGAACATAGTGCCAGAACTCACAGGTGACACGTTTAATGTTATTGAACCTGAAGCATTAGTATAACCCCGTTCATGCACTTGCCCTTGTTTGTACAGACAAACCAGGGCATTACTTACCGGCCTGCCACTATTAGTTACACTAATATTAACACTTTGATTTCCAGTCGGAATAGTGCTTGGATAACTAACTGACATTGTAGTTGGTACATTCTTCCACATTGGTAAAGCCGGGTCACCAAAAAGCGTTAGTACGAAGCCAGCTAAGCGCCAATAGTTAGATGACAATATGTTATTTCTATAGTAATCCTTAGTTCTTGCGTGACATTGGCCGATCTCCAGGGTGTCTGGGCTGAAGACAAAATCGTAAAATCTGATACTGAAATTAGCAGCGTTGGAATAAACGGATCTTGCGTTCATAATAGTTGCTACGCATGCCCCGGGATACTGGTTTACTAATGCTTCGGCTATACAATCATATTGGTCAAATCTACCAGCAGCGCAGGCAAATGAATTCATTATATTGTACTTGGTGCCGTTAGTCAAACCGAAAACATCAGATGTATTGAAAATAGTTTCGCCGAAATCGGAGCAGAAGCCTACGCCGTTCGTATAACCATGTGCTGCAATATGGCAGAATTGATAGCCTTGATTCAACGAATCACGCGTCTCGTGCCTTGACGGATCTTCCAGTTTCGCATCAAGCCAATCAGAAGGTGTATAAGCAGCAATCACATTATTCACCTCCCGACCATGCCAAGTGTAAGCAAATATCCATACTGATGGCAATAAGATCTTCTTTAAATAGCCAGTAGGTGGGGTCTTCTCGTAGGTATTTATTTTGCTTAAGTAATTCGCTACATCGGTTGTATCATCACACGGAAGCCTGCCAACAAAAACATCAGCGTATACATCCACACTATCGCTTCTCTCACCATACTGATGATTTCCATTTGCATCCCAGGTGCCGTCTAAATCTGAGTAATACAAATCAGTGGGGTAAGCAGCCAAACGAACCGGCACAACGTCAGCATCGCCACCAATTAATACCCAAATTAAGCCCTTGTTCGCAAAATAGTCTTTAAGGAAATTCCTGATTCGCTCAGGATTGTCGTAACCCGAATAATTATTATAAATCCAACTAGTCGTCTTGACCTCGGTTTTCCAACCCTGCTTGGTCCGCCACGTGGCCAGATCCTGAAAACTCGACGCCAAAGCACTCGTGGTCACTATGACATAATTGACCTCATCAATGCCATCCATGCCTTGCCTGATCTGCGGCGAAAACACGGCAATATTTTCTGGATTGGTAACTAAAGCACGCACTTCCTTAGCAAAAACCGTATGCTGCAACTCGGTTAATGACGGAACAACATGAACGCCCTCTGCATACTCAAGCTCTATGGTTATTGATCTTGTTAAGATGAGTTTTTGTTGCGCTGGGATATAGTGCAATGGATAGATATCAATACCGGCAATACGAAAACCCGATTTCACGCCTGAGGCATAAGACTTAAAGGATTCTGCCGGATAAGGCTTATCACTCGCATAAACCTCTTTATTAGGTGGTGTAAACTCCCACAGCTCATGGCGTGAACAAGGGAATGGTTTTTGTGCAGGATAGATATTAAATGAACCACTCAGTGTAGATTCATCCTTACTGATTACTTCAACCTTGACAACCTCGGCATGCGCCGGGATCAGGAAATTAATACTCTTTACAGGCAGAAGCGGATTGCCAATTTCTTGGGTGTGGATTTCTCCTTTTAATGTCACCTTGTCATATATTACCTTATCATCACTATCAACCTTTTCAAAGAGAAAATCGTTTTGAGAAAAGGTTATGGTTTTACTTATTCTTCCCGCAAATAAAGGGATGAATAGTAATGCTATCAAAAGATAGACTCTCTTCATCATTACCTCCATGAATTTAAGAGATCATTTGATTGGAGGGATGAAATAGACTGATCCAGACTCCAACCCTCGAGCTGTTTTTCGTTGTATCACCTCCTTCCTTTATGAAAACTGCAATAAATGACGCATTAGCAAGATAACCTCGCTATCGTTCGGTTATGATTACGGTGATTAAAAAAAGATTACAGAGATGCTCTTTGTCTTGATCATCACTGCCATCATATCCACAATCTTCATTTCCGTAATCAAGTATTGGATTCAATTTCCAATACTTTAAGCTAATGCATTCCATAAGACAATAAACCTTCTTAATGATTCCCTTTCTAATATTAGGACTCATATCTAAAATAATATTCAGAAAGGGAAGACACTATAATCTGTCTTTCTGTTTGGACTTTGAAGGGAACCTTGATTGCCTGTTCTTGACATATATAATTATATTTTATATTCTGTATTATTTCTTTGTGCTGTCTTCGTGAAATGCATTAGTTTTCAGGGCATTCAGGAGAAGTTTTTCTCTCTTGACAAAATGTCATAACTTGTGTATAATTTCCTAATGAAATTGTCCCGAGCAGATATCAATTATCAAATTCGCATTCAAGCAGTAAAAAGATATCTATCATCTGGGTCGATAGAAGATTGTGCCTCATTTTTCAATATCACCCCGAAAACACTCAGGCGGTGGCTAAAACGGTATCAAGAAGGGGGTGAGGAGAATCTTTATAGAAAAAAAGTATACACAAGACATCCAACGCGATTTGTCCCTTCAATTGAGAAGAAAATTGTTATTCTAAAACAAAGAAAACCTTCTCTTACCCTGCTTGAAGCCCAAAAGACCCTCAATAAAAAGGGTATTAAAATATCTATCAATGGAATCTGGAGTATTTGGAAGAGGTATAATTTGGCTGGTTTTCGTAGGAAGAATTTTCAGTCAGCCGAAGCTACTGAGACGAGTTTAGAGGTCGAACATGGTTTAAGAAAAGCAGAACAAATGCTTAATAAGAGAGCGCTAAAAAAGGCGGCACGAATACTGAATGCCCTACCTTCCTGTGATGGTCAGGATATTCTCAAGAAGATTCCTGATAGTCTTCTCTCGCTTTCAAGGAGGGTTGAAAAACTTGATCTTACATTTAGGGAAAGGCCTTTTCGAGAAACCGCACGAGAAGCCAAAATTCTGCGTGAAAAAGCTGAAAACAAAAGGCTATTTTATACCTCTGTTCGAGCTGGTATTAATGAACTATTCGCAATGGAGCCAAGGAGTAACTCTGAGAAACAGTTTATTCTTGCTGAGAGACTACTGAGAAGGTTAGAAAAGAAAAATTTTCCGAGTAATGCCAATCCATCCTTATGTTTTTCACTTCTGGTTATAAAAGGGAAAGCACTGGCACATCTTGGAAGACCCAGGGGGGTTCTTTATTGTATCAGAAAATGTGTAGACCTCTGTCGTTATTTAACAGAACCAGAAGCCTATAGGAATATCGCTGCACTTTATTCATCAATCGGGTTTTACAAAAAATCACGTTACTGGATTAAGAAAAGCCTTGAGTGTACTCAAGACAAACATCGCGATATATCTTACGAATATCTGGCAGCCGTTCTTGCTATGGCTGGAAAATATCGCGCTGCGAAAAAAGCACTTAAGGAAGTTAAGGCAAATAGCCCAACATTTCAACCACTTACCGCAATGATAAATGCTCACTGCTTCCTCAACAAGGGAAACATCCAAGATGCTGTCCAGTATACTATTAAAGCCTTGTCTACATCACGTAAGCAAGGAATTCTCAGGTATTTTCTTGCCTCAGTTTTGACGCTTGTGTGTTGTGCCTGTGCTCTCAATGAAAGGGGAAAGGCAATATCTTATCTTGAAAGATTAATTTCTATAGTTGAAAAATTTAGAATAAGAGACATGCTTTTTCTTATCAAAGTTCTTTTAGGACAGAATTCCTTGCCTCGTGATGCAGTTTTGATACCCATTATTAGACTTGGTGTTCTTTTGAGTAGGGCATCGGAATCTTTGAAGACAAAAGATTACAGAAAGGCATTTGAATATGCAACTTCTCAAGAACTTATGGGGTTCTTTCATCGTCTGGTCCTTTGCTTTCCTGAATCTGTAAATAAACTCATCGCCAAGGGAAAACCCACAGGATTGCCCAAGGCATTATTGAACCTGCCAGTTTTCCGGAAGAACATCCCGGTGTACCACCTGAAATTCCTTGGCCCTCCACGTTTCTATCGAAATAGTGTACGGTTGCGTCATTATCCTTCACCAATGTATGCGAGTTTCTTGATTCGCCTCAGTTGCAAAAGGAAACTTGAGTTGGTATCAATATATAATAACTTCTGGCACAATGCCAAAGATCCCAGGAGTTCGCTTTCCCACTTTCTATTTGGTCTTAGAAAATATCTCAGGTTGCCTCCGGATACCCTCTTCATCAAACAAGATTTCCTCTATTTCAAAGGATACATTACAACTGATTATCAATTTTATGAAGAAACCATCACCAGAGCAAAGGTACTTGAGCGGGCAGGTGAGTGGGGATTTGCTAAAAAGGAGTATTTGCGCGCATTCAAATTATTTCGCGGTGAGCCGTTTAAGAAAATGTATGATAACTGGTCTGAAGACATGCGCAGAGTGATTTTGAATAAATTAGAAACCGAAGTACTTCACTTTACCAAAAGTTGCATGAAGCATAAAAACAGAAAAGATGCGCAGAAAGTTCTAAAAAGAGTCTCAAAAATAATTCCTAAACTCAGACGAAGTAAGAAAGATGCTGAGCGAGTGACAGCGAAAAGGCAAACACCTAAAATCCAAAATGCCTAAATAACTAAACAAACCAAAGAAACAAAACCAACTAAATGAAT
The DNA here is from genome assembly GCA_964627015.1 of uncultured Desulfobacteraceae bacterium. GTDB lineage: Bacteria > Desulfobacterota > DSM-4660 > Desulfatiglandales > Desulfatiglandaceae > CAZVGY01. The sequence continues at coordinate 36 of CAZVGY010000149.1, read as the reverse complement.
AAAATAGACCAGAGAGACCAAAAAAGCAAGGTGCCC
>CAZVGY010000148.1:0-7249 GCA_964627015.1 uncultured Desulfobacteraceae bacterium | reverse complement strand
GGTTGTTATGTGAATATTCTTGTATAACTGAGCAAGTTTTTGCTTAAGCCTTTGAGCGTTTTTCAATTCACTGAATGCACCGATTTGAACGGCAAATTTTCCTTGATAATAATTTCCTGGAATATAAGATCGACCGGTGCTGCCGGGTAATTTTACCTGAGCAATACTACCAAGTGCTACGATTTCAACCTTAGCCGTACCCGGACCGACAATCCCAAGTTTTTTTGCGGCCGTGTAAGAAAGGTCAAGTATCCTGCTTCGGACAAAGGGACCCCGGTCATTGATTCTGACATCAACCTTTCTGTTGTTTTTTAGATTACGTACGGTGATATAAGTTTCAAAGGGGAGGGTTTTGTGAGCAGCTGTCATGGCATACATGTTGTAAATTTCGCCGTTGGCTGTCTTCTTTCCGTGAAATTGTTTGCCGTACCAGGAAGCTATTCCGCGTTGGCTGAACCCTCGTGCGTGCGGCAGTGGTTTGTACCAATTTTTCCCAATTTTGTAAGCCTTGGGATGCCCTGGAGGTGTTGGGGGAGGCGTTACAGTCGTACACCCATAAAAAAGAAATAGCGGCAGACAGCAAAAAACAAGAGATTTGCAAATTACACGTAAATGTATTTTTAGTAATTGAATGGACAACATATTACATAACAATTGGGTAAAACGTATCATTACATGATGTTATTTAAATCCCGTTTAAATAACTAACCTGAAGATTCTCATTAATCTTCATTCAAGATTCAGGTATTAACCCCGCACAGTATGCAGCCGGCACTTTTTTTGATTCCGGCGATAGGGTATTTGCATTAAATTAACATTTTAACTTAACATCTTAACATGAATTTGTAAAGGGAACTCAAGGTCTGGCAGCCCTGACGCATGTATATAATCCTACAAGGGTATTTTACAATTTCCAGGCAATTTTGCTAAGAGAAACTCTAACTGCGTGGAATATTTTTTTTATATTAACAAATATACAGCAATAATTCTGCAAGATAAAACAGCTATCCATGCATTTGGAAAATTGCCTAAAATGAAAAAGCTTTTATTGTTTTCAGCTATATCAAACGCAGTTGAATAGAACCTGATAAACGCTCCTCAACCCATTTGGCATCTAACCCGACTTTCGCTATTTAAAAAAAAACATGCCAATATTCAACAGGTTATGGCTACAGGCACTACAGACATCCTTCAAGTTTTGTTTAGGCCAGGTTTTTCTTTATCGGTAAATTTTTATAATCAATTCCTAATTTGTTATAAACGTCTATATGAACTGCCTCCGGTATTCCTGGTTTTCTTACATTGATGACAGCGCCTTTGGTTGTTGGCAATTGGATCGTTGAATAATTGTGTGTGCTGACAAGCCGTCTTATTGTAGCCCATCTTGAATGATTACCCTTTTGACGCAATGTATATTCAATTGAATGCAGTAGATGATATGCAAGAATTGATATGAAAATATGACCATCCACGCGTTGCTCCTTTTGATGATAGTTCGGCCGTAATCCAAGATAGGATTTTAAATCCCTGAACGCATTTTCTACACGTGTCAGCATTACATAAAGATTCCAAATCTCAGCTTGCTTCAGGCCTTTCCGGTTGGTTTTCAAAAGATAATTACCGTCTAATTTTTTTCCCTTGTCCTGTATTTCATCTATTATACCCCAGGTCAGCTTTGGCTTTTTTAAATGAATATTGATTTTCAAATAGTCGGAGGTATATTTTTGGTTAAACTCAGTTAGTTTTTTCGCAAGGGCAGGAAAGCTGATCTTATTCTTATCTGCTTTATCTTTCATTTTTTTCAATGAATTACTGAATCGTTTCGCAATCCCTATATCGTCAGGAACCGTATACGAAAATTCTCGGTGTTGATATTTAATTTCATAATATTTAGCAACTTTGCTATAACGCTCCTTCAACTTGCCTATTCTTCGTTCAATACTAACGGGGTTATTCTCTCTTCCATTTTGAATTTGATTCGATAAATTTGTTAATTCAGCTTCTAATTTTTCTTCTGCTTTGTTGCGCATAGCCGTTTCTTTTGCTTTTCGTCCTTCGCTTTTACACAAGAGATAAACCGCATCATCCACCTCTTTTAAAAAAATCTCTACTTTTGGTTTTCTATCTCTTCCTTCCAACAAACTAAATTGCTGATTATGAAAATCTTCTGTAAAAATTGATTCTTCATTCGGACGACACATAAGAATATATTTTAAATTGTCATACCTGTTCAAAAGTTTCAAATTATCATCCGAAACCATACCTCTATCAAATATTATTGTCGGCATGGGCTTGCCTTTAAAATCATCCTCTAATGCCATGAGAATCTTATCCAATGATTTCACATCTGTCATTTTTTCGTTAAAAATTCGATGTCGCCGGATAAATCCATCGCCATCCAATACAAGCGCCACAACAACCTGCGGACAATCCGTTCGCTTTTCCTTTTGATTGCCATTGTACTGTGCCTTTGGATTCTTTGCGCAAACCCCTTCAAAATAAGTATTGGTTAGATCATACAGAAAAATACTGTCTTCCAGACTGAATAAATCCTTTTCCCTCTGATAATAGGTTATGCTTTTTAACAAAACTACTGAAATTTCACAACTGATTGATATTGTTGCAAAGTACAATTTTACGAAAAACTTTAGCTTGAGAAAATAGCGAAAGTCGGGCTAAACTTAAAACGATTATTGTCCGTGAACGGTTACAAAAAAACGATTTGTTTAACCTTAATTTTGGTGATATCTGTAATTAAATTGATGTTGAGATTTATAAGGGATCTGTACTTTTTATGATTTCGGTTATAAACTTCCATTTTTTGATAATTGATGCTTCAAGCACGTGATCACGCGTCAAGACCTAAAGAAAGGAGCACCTTAATATTATGACGGTGAAGATCAGAGTGTTCAAATGTGGGGAGGCTGAACCAGAGAGAACGATTACCATTCCTCTTGCAATACTAAAAATAGCATCGAAACTCATGCCTAAACAGATAGCTGTTTCGCTGGAGGAGAATGGCATTGACCTAAATGAGATCGTTGAACTGTCTCAGAAATCAGGCATCCGCGGGACTCTTGTTGAGATAGAAGAACACAAGAAGAACAGAAGGTTCATCATAGCTATTGAGTAGTTGCAGATAGGGGCTGGAATCAAACCCTGATCCTTGATTATCAGCCTTCGCTGTAAGCTTCCGACTTCGATCTTCGAGCTTCGCTTTGAGAGCTTCGACCGACAAGACGACCCGACAAGACGACGGGACAAGACGGCCCGACAAGAAAGAAGTATAAAATATAGGTAAGCGTTTACAGGTTCAAATGTTCTCGGTTCTCTGTTCAGGGTTCATGGCCTTGCCAAAGATTTTTAGCCTTCGGGATCACCCCTTTAGCAGGGCCTGCTGTGTTGGGGGAGTATTTTGCTGTATTTTGTATTCGTCGTCATATACAAACAGAAACGTAATCCTTAACGTTGCAAAAGTCGAGAATGCTCCAGGTCCGCGGCGTCAAGGTTGAAGCCGTAGTCATTTACTGCGAAAACTTGACAACAAAGGAAATGGAGTATTATCGGCTTTCCTGGAAGGTAAACAACACGTTGAAAAAAGTCATTATCACTGGAGATAACCAACAGTGGTGTCTTGATCGAAGCCTATAAATTGCGGCAAAGCATTTGTTTAAGCTGTTTTACCAAAACATCACCGTTTTGTTTATGCAACTATAAGGTAATCACTGGATAGACACTGAATGACTCTGTTTCTACTCATATACTTCAGCATCTACGGCGGCGTACACCTGTATGCTTTTTTGAAGCTGAAGAGAGGTTTTGACCTGGAGTTCCCTGTATATTTAATCCTTGCGATATTCATGATTCTGATGGTGGTTGCACCCATTGTCGTACGCATTTCTGAACGCCACGAGCATGAAGCTTTAGCACGCGGTTTGGCGTATATCGGGTTCACATGGATGGGGCTTCTTTTTATCTTTATCTCAGCTTCCTTTTTATTTGACATTTATAGGCTGCTCCATTTTCTGGCGAGGATGTTGACCCAGAGACCTCTCGCGGATTTTACGCTTTCCCTCAGGAATTTCTGTACCCTCGCCATTTTATTCTCTTTTGCCGTAGTGATCTATGGCTATTTCGAGGCGCTTCATATCCGGACAGAACACGTGACCGTGAAAACAAACAAAATACCCGAAGAAATCGGGCGATTTCGAGTTGTGCAGATATCCGATGTCCACCTCGGCCTAATTGTCGGGAAATCCCGACTTAAGCGGATTCTTCGGCAGGTCAAGAATGCCCGCCCGGACATTCTGGTATCAACGGGTGATCTCGTGGATGGCCAGATGGATGATTTGGAGATACTCACAGATATGTTTCAGAACATACCCACAAAGTATGGGAAATTTGCAATTACCGGTAATCACGAAATTTACGCAGGCATTGATCGTGCCGTGGCATTTACCAAAAAAGCGGGCTTTACCATGCTCAGAGGAGAAGGAATAACCGTATCCAATCTTATCAATATCGCGGGTGTAGACGACCCTGCCAGGAAACGTTATAGACCAGACCTTGCAGCCTCTGAAAAGGCACTGCTGGAAAAAATGCCCAGGGAAAAATTCACTCTCTTTTTGAAGCACCAGCCGGTAATCAACCGTGAATCGCTTGGAATGTTTGACCTCCAGCTTTCAGGTCACACCCACAAAGGACAGATCTTTCCCTTTAATCTGGTTACAAAGCTTTTCTACCGGATGCACACCGGCCTATCAAAAGTCAATGGCAATGCGCTGCTCTATGTCAGCAGGGGTTCAGGGACCTGGGGGCCGCCGGTACGATTTTTGTCGCCACCGGAGGTGACAGTCATCGATATAACAACCAAGAGCATTCAATAGTGTGAATGGGATCAAAGCCTGAATTGGTACGAGGTCACTTAATAGGGGACATAAGTTTATAAGTTGATTGTGGGAAAAGTGTTCAAACTTTAGGATTTCTACCTTAACCTTGCAACGTTAGGGCCTAGATTTCTATACGGCATACTTTCTGGGCCATCCTCAGGAAAAAAGGAGTTTGTGTATGTGTTTAAAATTATATTAAACCAAGATGTAAAGGGAATTCACGGTAGTTCGAATTGAAGTCTTGTGCAAGAAGCGGTGATGCACCGATTGCTACAGTGATGCGACTGTCCTTGACCGGAGTATGGAGTAAATATAGGCTAAATCCATGGCAGAATTCAGAACACAAAAGGTCTTTTCCGAAGCCATAAGATATGTCTTCGGTGGGGCTACCTGAGCCCAAGCCGTCCTTCTGGCAACCCAGCGGTTTCTGGGTTTGGAAAACAGGAAGATACTAAAGGCAGCTACTGGACTGGGCGGTGGTATTGGACATGAGGGAGATACCTGCGGTGCCCTTACCGGAGGGATCTTATCTTTGGGTTTATATCACCGGGATAATGACTGCAACCGCCTATGGTCTGACTGTATTGAGTATTACCGAAGATTCAACACACGCCATGGCAGCAGCAAATGCAGGGATATTACCGGCATAAAATTTAAAGAAGGCTATGACATCAGGCGGTTTTTGCTAAAAGGAATGAAATGCCTCAGACTTGTCTACACCTCAATAGAATCTATCTTTGACATTGTTGAAGTGGTTGAGAGGAAATTCCCTTCAAAAGGCGCATATCAGTTAAGGCCTCCTTTTGACATAAAGAAGTTTCATTGTGCCGGTACTGTCCTGTCACACATTGAGTCCCGGCTCAACCTTAACATAGGTCCCATTTCAAGAATTGCCCGGGGATTTTCCGGGGGTATCGCATTCCAGGGCGATATTTGTGGCGCTTTCATGGGCGGAGTTCTGGCGCTGGGCATAATGTATGGAACGGATCTGCGGAGGTCACAGCACAGCAGGTTCTTTAAAGCAGGGCTGGTGGCCATGAAAGAAGGGAGCAGGGTTTTTCAAAATGAGCATCTTCATCCATCTTTTAAAACCAGCTTGCGTGTGGGTATGTTCTACAAGAAATTCGTATCGCAATTTGGCAGCACGGATTGTATTGACATTTTGGGTAAAGTTTCCCGGTCGAAAAACAGGGACTCTTGTGAAGAAGTTGCCCGGAGCGCCGCTCAATTAGCATTGGATCTCATGTCCGTCAAAACTTTGGATTGGGGTCAAACTTTAAGCCTTGATTATCAGCTTTCTCTGTAAGCTTCGGGCTTCGCTCTGAGAGCTTCAGGCTTCGCTCTTCGAGTTTCGACCCGACAAGACGGCCTGACAAGAAAGAGGATGTCAGGGGATAGAAACAGAAGAAAAGAGAAAAGAGCAGGGATCAGGGGTAAACGCAGCATTTACGTGGAATAAAAAAAGCGATCTGTTTAGCCTGTTTTTGGCGATGCCTGTAATTAAATTGATACTGAAATACTGGCAAAAAATCTGAAAGGAAAATGGCGTCAAATCTACTATTGACCCATGACAGGGAGAAAAGCATACAATACGGGAACCCGTAATAACGTTAATTTATATCAATAAATTTGCTTGGCCCGACGCCAATTCCACAGGTTTCCCCCGGAATCAGTAGCAGGTTTATTCCCCAAAGGGTGGCAGCTTTGATCCGAAATTTACAATAAATTGAAAGAAGCGCTTGACAGGAGGTCTCAAAAGGCCTTTTTTAGCTTATATTAAAATTAATTGACTCGTAAAAAGTCCATCAATAGGCCGAGGGCGGGTAAGCCATGGCCTATGGTGGGGATGGGAACGTTTGAATTCACTTCAAATGGCGGGGGAGGGGTAGCGCTCCTCCACCGATTAAGAAGACGCAGACCGACTTTTTACAAGGTTATCAACATAGAGAAAGGAATGGTATGGACAGAGATGCCATATTGGATTTGGAGGAAAAGCCCCTGCTGGAGCTCGTGGAAAAAAATTTCAATGTCAAACTTGGAGGATTGAGGGATGAAGAGCATCTCTCCGATGCCTGGGGAATGTTGGAGACCCTGGTTGAAAAGGGGTGGGGTTTCACTATCAGGTTTGATGTAAATGTGAAAAGCTTAGACGGATACAAATTCGACAACGGACCCGGGACCATCTTTGCACAGCACGGCTCCCTGCCCTATTTCGGCAGCATGTGTGAAGGCATCTGTAAGACGTGTCTGATCGCCCTTGTACTGACCGAAAGTATCAAGACAGCGTAGTTTTAATGATGTCAAACCTAACGTTGCAAAAGTCGAGGGTGCTGCAGATCCAAGGCGTCAAGGGTGCAGCT
>CAZVGY010000147.1:0-7292 GCA_964627015.1 uncultured Desulfobacteraceae bacterium | reverse complement strand
AGCGGCATAGCTGGGTAGCTACGTTCGGAATGGATAACCGCTGAAAGCATCTAAGCGGGAAGCCAGCCTCAAGATAAGATATCCCTCCTGATGGTGACATCAGGACTGAAGACCCCTTGTAGACTACAAGGTTGATAGGCCAGGTGTGCAAGTACGGTAACGTATTTAGCTAACTGGTACTAATAGGTCGTGCGGCTTGGCCATAAACTTTTTCTATTTATGCCCTTTGTATTGTAGATACCCATATTCGGTTTATTGAAGTTTTCGGTGGCAATAGCAAAGAGGAGACACCCGTTCCCATTTCGAACACGGAAGTTAAGCTCTTTAGCGCCGATGGTACTGCGTGGGTGACTGCGTGGGAGAGTAGGACGCCGCCGAATTACAATTAAAAACCCCCTCGCTGAGCGAGGGGGTTTTTTTTGGACCGCTTTTGGGGTTTAAAACGTGGAGTTTTGTGGCTTAGATAAGTGAATGATAATTTAAGAAAAAAGACAGAATGGAGTTAGATTTTAATTTGATTATTCATAAAAAAAGATTCACAAAAAAAAATAAATGAATCTTGTTCCTTTTTCTGTTGACACGTCAAAAGCGTTACCCTATACTCTGCTCGTTTTTTGCGGTGAGTTTGTTTCCAAGGTTTTTGGGAAACGCTATTTTAGGGATGCGATGGACCGTCCTTTATAAAGTATAACCAACATCGCATATCAGTTGCCTCGGTTACTTGACTCTAATCTTACTTCAAAGCGATATTCGTTGTATGAAAGGAGATAAGACAGAGCAATGACTTCATACGATACCTTGAAAGATAAGGTTATACTTGTAGTAGACGACGAACCCGATATCCTTGAAACAGTTGATGAAGAGCTTGAGACTAGCGTCGTTCACAAAGCAGGTGATTATGATACTGCATTGCAATTTCTCCTGAGCTATACTTATGATATTGTCATCCTAGATATAATGGGCGTAAACGGGTTTGAGTTACTTAAAACCTCTGTTTCTAGAAAATTTCCAACAGTAATGCTTACAGCCCATGCCCTTTCCCCTGAATCGCTAAAAAAATCCATAAAACTAGGTGCCGTTTCTTTCCTTCCGAAAGAGAAAATTTCAGAACTGAGCCAATTTCTTGAAGATGTTGTGCTGGGTGAAGGCAAGCCGGTCTGGCAAAAGCTTTTTGATAAACTAGGCGGTTATTTTAATAAACGCTTTGGCCCGGATTGGAAAGAAAAGGACCGTTTCTTTAGAGAATTTGAAGAAGAGCTGAAAAAAAGCCTTAAAGATTCATCGTGATGTCGCGGGCTTTTACCTGTATCAACTAGGTCTTGACGAGCTTGTGTTTTAAAAGTGTTTTCTACTGCTGAATATAACGTTTTAGAGCGTTGTACACGTGTTCGGCAGTCGCAAGAGATCCTTTGGGGCGTCAAGAAGAAGGGCTCAACAAATATTTACTGTATCCGCTCCTGCACCTAGATTTTAGAGCGAGGCGCTAGCTGGTCTTTAATTCCAATAAAATCATTATCCCTCTTCTGGGAGGGGGTGTATTTGGTATCCAGGCAGTATATTTCAAAACCTAAGAAGTAGAGAGGACAAGGGGCATCGGAATGTTAAAGGTCAACAATGTAGAGGTAGTGTACAGCAGCGTTTTATTGACTTTAAGGGGCGTGTCTTTAGCTGTAGAAGACGGTCAGATGGTGGCCTTGCTGGGTGCCAACGGGGCTGGTAAGACTACGTCGCTCAAGGCAATATCAGGACTTCTACACACCGAGTTGGGGGAGGTTACCCACGGCAATATAGAGTGGGACGGCCAAACAATTGAGAAAAAATCTCCACAGCAGATTGCTCGGCTGGGAATAACACAGATTCTGGAGGGCAGAAGGTTATATTCGCACTTAAATGTAGAGGGAAACCTCTTACTGGGTGCTTACCTGACAAGAAGCAACGCCAGAAAGAGGGCCAGGATGGAGATGGTCTTTAGCTATTTTCCCCGGCTGAGAGATTTGAAAGAAAATGTCAGCGGTTATCTCTCAGGTGGTGAGCAGCAACAATTAGTAGTGGGTCGCGGATTAATGTGCGAGCCTCGTTTAATGCTGATTGATGAGGCCTCACTGGGGTTGGCACCTATTCTGATTCACAATCTGTTCGAAGCTCTTTTAAAGATCAATGCTGAAGAAAAAATCGCCATGCTTATGGTTGAGCAGAACGCCCAGATTGCGTTGGAAGTGTCATCGTTCGGTTATGTGATGGAAAACGGAAGGGTTGTGCTTGATGGTCCCAGCGACAAGCTTTTAGAAAATGAAGATGTTAAAGAATTCTATCTGGGTTTGGGACAGGAAAAAAGAAAGAACTACAAAGAGGTAAAGCATTATAAGAGAAGGAAAAGGTGGTTGGGCTAGATTGGTTTTTTTGTGTTTTTTTATGGTAAATAGAAGGCCCGGGCCGGATTGAACACCCGGATTCTTGAAATAGACCATATTTTTTACAAGGAGAGGCATAACTCGTGGGGGATACAGGTAAGACAGTATTAGAGGTCAAGAACGTCACGCTGAAGTTCGGGGGAGTCACGGCGCTTTCTGATATCAGCTTCGATGTCAAAGATGGCGAAATCCTGGCGCTGATAGGCCCGAATGGAGCGGGTAAGAGCTCCCTGCTCAACTGTATTAACAACTTTTACCATCCTCAGGAAGGCCAGATTTTTTATAAGGGGGAAAACCTGAGCAAATTGCCCCCGTATAAAATCACCAAGCTGGGCATTGCCAGAGTTTTCCAGAATGTGCAGCTTTACACTGGCCTTACTGCTCTGGACAACCTTATGTCGACGAGGCACATTCATATGAAGCGCAGCCTGATCTGGGAGGCGTTTCATTTCGGCCCTGCACGCCGGCAGGAGGTCGAGGAGAGGAGGAGGGTTGAGGAAATAATCGATTTTCTTGAAATGGAAGGCATCAGAAAGAGGGTGGTTGGATCTCTCCCTTATGGGCAGCGGAAGAGAGTGGATCTGGGGCGTGCTTTGGCCCTGGAACCTAAGCTTCTTTTATTAGATGAGCCCATGGCCGGTATGAACATGGAGGAAAAGGAAGATATCGCGAGATTTGTGGTTGATATTTCCGAACTCCAAAGAATTCCGATTGTTCTGGTTGAGCACGATATGGGCGTTGTGATGGATATTGCCGACAGGATTGTAGTCCTTGATTTTGGTGTGAAAATTGCGGAAGGCACCCCGGATGAAATAAAGAACAACCCAAAGGTTGTCAAGGCATATCTGGGCTCCCAGAAAGAAGAAAGGTAAGACTATGGCTAACAGTTACGAGGATGCGAAAAAATGGCTGGAAGGGATCAAAAAGGAGGGTAAGCTGGATACTCTCCCTAAAAACTTCCGGGACAGGGCCAGAAGGAATCCTAAAAAGATCGCGATGAGGAAGAAGAATTTAGGAATCTGGAATGAGCTTACCTGGGAGGAGTGTTACGAGAAAGTAAAGCACCTGGCCTTGGGGATGGTGTCACTGGGTCTTGAAAAGGGAGATAAGATATGCATTATCGGTGACAACGATCCTGAATGGTTCTGGTCGGAAGTGGCGGCCCTCTGTGTCGGTGCAATATCAATTGGTATATATATCGATTCCGTTCCTGAAGAGATAAAATATATCGCAGACCACTCAGAAAGCGTTTTTGCGTTTGCCAAAGACCAGGAGCAGGTTGATAAGTTTCTGGAGATTCGCAAAGAAATGCCCAGGCTGAAAAAGATTGTATACTGGGATACTTTGGGTATGTGGTCTTACAAGGACAATCCCTGGATTATGGAAATTACGGATGTCATGGAATTGGGTGCGAAATTTGAGAAAGAAAACCCTGATTTTTTTGACAAACGTATTGATGAAGGGACCATGGATGACCTGGCGATTTTTTCTTATACCTCCGGTACAACCGGTCTTCCCAAGGGAGTGATGCTGGCCCATGACATGTTTATTTACGGGGCTAGAGAGATGGCAAAGGCCTGTGACATTGTTGAGGATGACGAGTACCTGTCGTTTGTTTCCCCTGCATGGATCGCGGAGCAGGGGCTTGGCATAGGGACGTGGATTATGTTCGGAATTGTGGTCAATTTTCCGGAAGAACCCGATACTGTCATGCAGGATCTGCGGGAAATCGGGGCCGCCTATTTTCTCTTCGGTCCCAAACAGTGGGAGGATCTCCTTTCTATGGTTCAGATACGGATTTCTGATACCACTGTTATTAGACGCCTCGTTTACAAGCTCTGTATGCCCATCGGATACAAGATGGTCCAATACAGGCTGGCCCAGGAGCGGGCGCCATTTTACATCTGGTGGCCATATCTGCTGGCTAATAGCATATGCTTCAGGCCGATTAAGGATTACCTCGGGCTTCGAAAGCTTAAGATAGGGCTAACAGGAGGGTCTCTTCTGGGGCCTGATACCTATAAGTGGTTTCTTGCCATAGGAGTCCACTTGAGTGAATCATACGGCGCCTCTGAAGGTCAGCCCGTTACAATACATGGGAAAAAGCTGACCGTCGGTACCATCGGTCATCTGTGTGACGGCATCGAGGCAAAGGTAACCGATGAAGGTGAGATGCTTTTTAGACATCCAGCCCTTTTTAGAGGGTATTATAAAAATCCTGAAGCGACAGCCGAAAAGGTGTCAAAAGATGGCTGGTTCAGTACAGGTGACGGAGTCGCGATAAGAGATGATGGTGAAGTAGTTTATCTTGACCGGGTTAAAGACCTTCTTACACTCAAAGGTGGGGCCAAGTATTCTCCAACCTATATAGAGAACAGTCTCAAGTTCAGCCAGTACATAAAGGACGTCATGATTGTGGGCGATGAGACCAAGGAGTTTCTCATCGGTCTGGTTGCGATAGATTTCAATAATGTTGGAAGGTGGTCGGAAAAAAAGAGAATCCCTTATACTACGTTTATTGATCTTTCACAGAAGCCCGAAGTCTATAAGCTAATAAATAATGAGATGCTAAGAGTAAATGTGAACCTTCCAAGGAACGCTAAGGTGGAGAAATTTATTAATCTCCCGAAGGAGTTTGACCCGGATGAAGGTGAAATGACCCGCACAAGAAAACTGAAACGCAATGTTATTTCCGAGAATTACAAGGAACTCATCGATGCTGCATATTCCGGAAAGAGCGAAGTGGTTCGGGAGGCAGAGGTCAAATACCGGGACGGTAGAAGAGGAAAGATAAAGGCAACATTGAGAATAATGGATGTGAAAGGGAATAACAAATGACACTGTTCCTACAATTTTTGCTTTCAGGGATAATGCTGGGCGGTATTTACGGATTAGTTGCGGTGGGTATAGTCCTGATCGTTAAAGGGACGCAGGTATTTAATTTCGCCCACGGGGATCTGGCCGCGCTGGGTGCCTATTTGTTCTGGTGCCTGCTTGTTCAAGCCAACTTGAGCATAGGGGTCTCTGCAGTGGTCATGATAATGTTCGCTGCAGCTATAGCCATGCTTGTAGAGAAATTTGTAATGAGGCCTATGATCGGTCAACCCATTCTCTCGGTAATAATGATAACTATCGGTCTTGGACAGATATTTGCCGGTATTGTTACCCTGCTATGGCCCGGACCCGGCAGGTCTTATCCTCCCATCATTCCATCAGGGACCTTCCATATCGGCACCATCGCTTTATCACTCGAGTCTTTGATCAGCTTCAGTATATGTGTACTCGTGCTTATCGCTTTTTATTTCCTGTTCCAGCATACCACCATAGGTCTTGGAATGCGCGGTACTGCAGAAGATCACCAGCTGGCCCAGAGTGGCGGTATACAGGTTACGAGGATATTTGCGGTATGCTGGTTTATAGGTATTCTGCTTGCCTCAATTGGTGGGATCCTGATTGCCAATCTCCACCAGTTGGACAGGATGGCTGTGGCTGGCTTTGTTTTAAAGACTTTTGCCGTGGTCATATTTGGCGGGTTGGAATCCATAACAGGTGCGGTTATAGCCGCCATTTTTGTGGGCGTCCTTGAAATGCTGGGAGCGGGTTATCTGGATCCGCTTGTCGGTGGAGGGCTGGCAGAGGTTATTCCTTTTATAGTGTTATTATTAATACTGTTAATAAAACCTCACGGACTATTTGGATACGAGAGAATTGAGAGGGTGTAAGGTATGAGCAGCAGAAGACCATGCGGAACATTTGATACCAGTTATGAAAAGGATATTTGTGTTTTGAGGACCCCCTTCCATTGGATCATGTTTGTGGTCCTGCTGGTGGGCTATCTCATTGTTTTTCCACTGATGAGTGGAGACGGGTCCCTGGCAATAGCGAATTTACTTGCAATAACACTTATCGCTACGATAGGCATCAACTTTCTTACCGGTTATTGCGGGCAGATAAGTCTGGGGCACGCTATTTTTGTGGCTGTAGGTGGATATATATCAGGAATTCTTATGAACCATTTTGGCTTTTCCTGGTGGGCAACAATACCGCTTTCCGCCTTGGGTACGGCTATTATCGGCCTTTTTTTCGGACTTCCCGCCCTGAGGCTTAAAGGCTTTTATATAGCAATGTCCACGCTTGCTTCATATTTTATTCTTTTATGGGTCTTGATGCACGGGGGAAATATAACGGGCGGGATCAACGGCCTGCCTGTGGACATTCCCAAGATCGGATCGTATGAGATAACAAGTCAGACCCAGTTTTTCTATCTAATTGCGGTTTTTTTAATTGCGGCTGTCTTTGTCGCAAAGAGCATTGCCAGGGGGAGGCTGGGAAGGGTTTTCATCGCAATACGAGACGATGATATGGCTGCAGAGGTCATGGGTATCAATGTATTCGGCTACAAACTCATAGCATTTGCCATCTGCTCCGCTTACGCGGGAGTGGCCGGTTCTCTGTTCGCCACATATTGGGGGTTTATTTCATTTGAACAGTTTCCATTTACCGAAAACCTCTGGTATATAGGGTACGTTATCATCGGCGGAATGGGAACTATTGTCGGCTCTATTTTCGGCGCTATTTTCCTGAAGCTTCTGGGTTATACAGTGATGTTCGTAGGCCCTGTTATAGGCGCTACTTTCCCCTCGATTGCTGGCTCCATTGTCTCGTCGTTGATGTTGATTGTCTATGGGGGAGTGATTGTGTTATTTCTGATATTGGAACCTCGTGGTCTTCATCACCGATGGGAGCTGATAAGGTCCTCCATGCAAATATGGCCTTTTACTTATTAACTGGGTTGATCCTGTCTTAAGCATATTTAACAACCACCTCTAAAAGGGGTGGAATAAAAGGTGACCCTAAAAGGGTAACATTTAGTTCCACATT
>CAZVGY010000146.1:0-7473 GCA_964627015.1 uncultured Desulfobacteraceae bacterium | reverse complement strand
CACATACAGGGGACTTGCACCCCATAAGTTCACGCCCATGCCGGGCGTACACAACCCAATCCAGCCGGCTCGTTGCACTCCCGGCTGATCGTGTTATTCGCATATCTAAAAGCAAACAGTCGAAAAGTTAAGAAAGATGCGTATTGAGCCAAATACCTGTCCAGAACCGAGGTCCGTGCGCGAGCGACTCGTGCCTATTTTGTTTCTCACGGCAATTTTTTTCCTGAGCTTTGTTTCCCGGGTCATTTTTTCTCCCCTCATGCCCACAATAGAAAATGAGATGGGCATCGATCATGTACAGGCTGGCTCCCTTTTTCTCATGCTGTCCTTCGGGTTCTTTACTTCTATGACAGCCTCCGGTCTGGTATCAAGTCGTTTGACGCACCGCGACACCATTGTGCTTTCTTCGGGACTTCTCGGCATCGCGCTTATCCTTTTCTCCGTTGAAGAAAACCTTACGGTTCTCCGATTGAACATGT
The DNA here is from genome assembly GCA_964627015.1 of uncultured Desulfobacteraceae bacterium. Taxonomy (GTDB): domain Bacteria; phylum Desulfobacterota; class DSM-4660; order Desulfatiglandales; family Desulfatiglandaceae; genus CAZVGY01. The sequence goes on along the minus strand of CAZVGY010000146.1, from coordinate 6,994 downwards.
TCTTGCTGGGAGCTGCAACTGGTTTTTACACGCCATCCGGGATCGCCATCCTGTCGGCTCTGGTCAGCGGCAAGGACATCGGCAAGGCTATGGGGATCCATAACACCGCACCAAACCTGAGCTATATCATTGCCCCCCTGCTCTGCCACGCATTCCTTGAGTGGATTTCCTGGCGCACCCTTTTGGTCTTTCTGGGGATTCTGGCCCTTTTCGCCTCGGCCTTCTTTGCGATGTTTCAGAAGGAAGGCCGTTTTCGCGGGGAGCTGCCCAGTCCCTCAGCCCTGGCCAAGCTTGGCTCGAGTAAACTTTTCTGGGTAATGATCCTGCTCTTCTGCCTGGCCTTTTCCGGCGGGGTGGGGATTTACACCATGCTTCCCCTGTATCTTGTCAAAGAGCGCGGTTTGGACCTAGATCTGGCCAACACGCTCCTAGGTCTCTCGCGCATATCCGGTCTTTTTATGGTGTTTTTCGCAGGCTGGCTCACGGACAAGGTGGGGGAGAAGATGACCATTCACCTCGCGCTTCTGCTTGCAGGGGTGACAACCGTTTTGCTTGGCCTGGTTACGGAAGGATCGCTTGTAGTCATGGTATTTTTGCAACCTGCAATTGTTTCATGCTTTTTCCCAGCCGGGTTCAAGGCCCTGTCTCAGATCGTACCTCCGAGCATGAGAAGCCTGGCAACAGGATGGGTCATCCCGATTGGCTTTCTTTTCGGTGGAGGCGTGATTCCCTCCTTTATCGGGCAGATGGCGGCCTACCGGAGTTTCTCAACAGGCTTCTGGATCACCGGAATGCTCATTGCCTGTGGCAGCTTTATCGCGGTTTTTCTTAAATTAAATAGTTTTGATGAAGAAGGATGCTGAAACTGCATTCTCTTCAGCTGATAAATGATGAAACAGGTGAAGTCTTGTTTGAACTTGATTAAAATGACTAATCCTTTTGAGGTTGTAGACGAAATGAGTTTGATCCCCTGGTGTACCCGGAGTTTAGCAGCCTGATGCGTCTGATCACCCTCATCCAAAAAGATATGCAACGTGCGTAAAATAATCAATTGGTTATTTTTAAACTTATGAATCACGGGAGTTATAAAGGGGAAAGATTTATTTAGCTGGATTGCTTACCATCCCTATTCTCGGAAGTTTTCTATTTTTGCCGGTGACAGCTCTTTCAGTTGATGAAGGCCAGGATGTTATAGAGATGAAATCATCTGTTTATAAAAATCGTGAAATGCCACCAGTTAAGTTTCAACATAAAAGGCACGCGAAGGATTTAAACATCGCTTGCAATGAGTGCCATCATGTATATGGAGATTTCAGGCCTTCTGATGGTACGGGGACGAATGTTGAAACCTTGGCAAAGTCGTTGCAGAAACAAGGCATAGAGCTCAGAGTCTATTCCCATAGAAACTTCTGGAAAAAAGGTGATAAAGTTGAAAAGTGTCAGGTGTGCCATAGTGAACCCAAAAGTCCGGAAGGAGACAGAAAAAAATTACGCCCCCCGGAAAGGATACGGAAGTATCATTTCGATGCTATTCACGCACAATGCACAGGCTGCCATAAATTTTTGTCTAGAAGAAGACAGGTTGCTGGGCCTACGAGGAAGTGTGATAAATGCCATATGGTACATAAGGGAGGATTACATATCAGGTAAGAAAAGGGGTCACCGACTGTTGTCCCTGATTTCAGGAACCTGTCTTTGACGCTTTATTCTGCCATTGCAAGAGTCTTGTTCTGTCTCTGGCTTTTTCGGAATGTTATAGGCTATCATTAATGCTTCAAGCTTTTCATATGGTTGGGACCCAAATAATTTGCTTCCATTCATTATGTATGTCGGAACAATCATTATCCCCAATTCTTCAGATCTATCCCAATCTTTATCAACTGCTTGACTAAACGCTCGTGTTTCAATTATTTGCTGAGCCTCCTCTTTGAAAAGGCCACATGCTTCTGCAATTCCTAAAAGGACAGAATGATCTGCAATGTCTAAACCGTCTGAAAAATATGCTTTATAGATTGCATTTTGATATTCTTTCAATTTACCTTTGGTTTCTGCCCATTTAGCAAGTTCTTGCGAAAGACGGCTATCTGAAATCGCGGTACGTTTTGTGAACGGCAATCCCAAAGATGAAGCTTTGATCTCCATCTGCTGCATTGTTTCGGTCATTAAAGGGAAATTGTGCCCGAAAAGATCCTCAATTGGCATTCCACCTTCTGGAATATCAGGGCGTAATGGAAATGCACGCCAGCGAATCTTTACCTCATATTCTACTTCGAGCTTTTTAATTGATGGTTTATCAAAATAACACCAGATACAATTAAAGTCAGAGAATATTTCAAGTTCGGGCATACCAGATACTTGCATCATCTTTAAACGGCCATGAAATGAAAACGATTTCCAATACTATAAATATACTAAAATATTTCTTAGGTTGAAAGGTTCTACTTGGGACAATTATTGCTGGCCGCGGAATTCAGCGGCGGCGCAGCCGTCCGATTGAATTACTGGTCTAGCCGCATCTTCATTCTTTAGTGACCTTATTGGGCAATATTGTTGAAGCTGGAACTATAGAATATCTTCCCATGATTTCTATTGGGTCTATCAGTTTCAATACTTCTGATTTACCAATTACATTCCAATCAAGTACATCATCAGTTATTTCTTTTACTACCCATCCCATTGTAATATGCAAATGTGGCTTTACGCTTGATTTCCCTGCATCTGCAATGTTTCCTATTATCTCACCCTCTTTCAATATCCTACCGGGACAAATATCACTACCGGGTTTTATATGACCAAAAATCGAACATAATTCTCTGTTTTCAATATCGGTTATCTCATGTCTCATAAATACGGATTTTCCAAGAAAATCGTTAAAGATCCCAGCGACTACACCAGTAAATATTGCCGGTATCCTAGTATTTTTATCAAATCCAATTACTTTTTGATTCCGGTTACTATAAAATCCCAAATCTATTCCTTCGTGCTGTGACTTTCTTATATTTTGGTTTCCCCACCAAGTATTTGTTGCTTTAAACAACATTCCAGGAATTAATAACCATTCATTAAATTCACTGTCACGCAACCCATTTGCTTTGATAAAGTTTTCGGTGAATCTCGATTCCTTTTCCAGTTTCATGGATTTGATTTTTTTTGATGTTTTTTTCAGCGGCCCAACGGCTGGCATCACCTGGATCAAAAGCCATTGGCTTTTGGGATCTGGCGAATGCCCTGGTTGGGGGACGTACATGGCTCCCCCTTTAATTTCAAAGTGCTGTACAATATTTTTACTTAACTGGTTTTCTTGAAATCGTATTGATTGCTTTCTCTAATGCACTGTTAAAATCTTTTGAACGATTCATCATTAAGAAATGGTCCGCCTCTTTAAGAACAATGGCATCGAAGGAAAACATATGTCGCCGGTTTGCTTCATAGTTAATGGGCCACAGATCTCCGTTCACGGTTATGACGGGAATGCGGATTTCATCAAATATTTTAGCCGCGTCACCTGTAATGTACTGTGACATCATTTCGTTCATCGCACTAATGGCAACAGCAGGTGGTGCGGCAGACATATCTGCGAGAATCCACTCGCGAAGCTGTGAATCGGTTTGAGTTGAAATCATCTCCGCTACGAATTGCCTACTTCCGGTTCGAAAATCCATTTCGAGCGGGCCGATCATGTTTTTAAGCTCCTCTTGAGTCATCGGGTATTCTATATTCTCAAGTGTATCTATACCGATTAGCCCGATAACACTATTTGGCATGAGCCGAGCAGCCTCCGCAATAACCGTGCCGCCCATAGAATGGCCTATCAGAATAACGCTACGACTGCCGGTTGCTGCTGTCACGGCTCGTACATCTTCTCCAAACGCCCTCATTGTGTACTTCGAACGTGTCGTACCTGAGTGGCCGTGGCCTGCAAGGTCAAGTACGACCACGCGGTGATTTTTAGAAAAGTATGAAAGTTGGGCACGCCAGTAGCGGGCATCACAGCTCCAACCATGTACGAACACGAGTGTCGGCTCTCCAGCGCCATAGATCTCATGAGAAATCGGGGTGCCATCTTTGGAAAGGACAACCCGCGGCCATTCTGCTTGAGCCTGCATCGCTCCCAAAGTTAAAAAAAGGAAGACAAAACAGATGGGCAACCTTATCGAAAATCTTGTAATGAGTTTACAACAATTACTTTGCTCCATACTAATTTCCTCTCTTGCACCTTTCATTAGCTGCTTTCCTTTGCTCCGAGCAATAATTACATGTATCCGCATAAAATGTGAAGTTGTTTGTTTCTCTCCGTATAAGATGCCTCTGTAATTCGTTTCATTCTTTAGTTAACCCAAAGAAGGTTAAGGGGGATCTCCGCATTGGTGTTTGTGTATGTAGTGCTATGCGGATCGACAGAAACTCATTTTCAAAGTTCATCCACAGGGCTTCTCACCCCCTGATGGCTAGCTTGTTTAGTATATAGGTATAAATCATCGTGATTTTCACATTTTTATTGTCGATGAATTCTTCGATTTTCCGAAAATCGTCGCCCGTCCCAGCAAACGAACCTAAAATGAACGGCAGGGCATTCAACTTTTCTTGCATCATTGAAAACACTGGGCATTTTAACAATACTGATCATACCCAATTCTTAGTGTATCCAAGAAGTACCTCTTGTTTTTAAGGAAATGTAATTAGTTAAGGTGCAGGTAAGGAATGGATTGAGATTGATAATTTAAACCATACAGGAAAAAAATTGAATTTCAAGATGTCCCCTAATTCTAGTGATACCAAGCATGCCGATATTGAATTCTTAGAGGTCTGTACATGGTCGCCGTTTATCAAAAATAAGCCCAAAAGTCAAAGGCAGACTTGACCCTTTGTCTTATGAAAAAAGATTTCCTGGCCTTTATGTACTTGCCTTGACGTTCTTCGTTAGGCGGGTTATAGATCAAATATGATTTAGCGGGCGGTTCTATTAGGATCACTATTTTCTGTCTGAAAGATTGGGAGTACCTCAAGAGGAAAGGAGACGTATATGATCGAAGAAAGAAAGTTAAGACGAAAAGCGATGACTAAAGGCAGTTTTACGTTTCTATTTTTTTGTATGATATTAGTTTGGGCTGCGCCTGCTAGTGCCTCAAGCCAGGTAGATATGAGAATAATTGGTATGTTCGATTTAACAGGTCCTTATGCAGCGTTACATCAGACTTTTGTGAGAGCAACAAAAGATTTTGTTAACTGGGCCAATGAAGAGCCCGGTTATCTACCCGCGGAGGTGCAAATCCAATACGAAATTTATGACACCGGTGCTGACCTTGGCAAGGCCGTAGCAGCATGGCAGATGGCTACCACTAAAACCCCCAAACCAATACTGACAATGGGGGGAAATGCAGCTCATACAATTCTTGGTATCAAGCCGCTTGCTGAGAGGAGTAAAATACCGTGCATTGATGGTTCGTCAGCCCGTCCTATTATGTATCCGCGGGGCTGGGCATTCAGTATGCAGCCCTGTTACGAGGGCCTGGTAGCAGGCGCAGCACAGTTTCTAAAAGACAACTGGCGCGAGGATACTCCACACAAACTTATCAGAAAGCGCTATGAAGAAAACAGGGAACGAAAACCCCGATTCGCTATCATAGGTTGGGATAATGCCTTTGGAAGGTCTTTTGATCAAAAAGAGGTGAGGGACTATATACGAAAAATCGGAGTAGATTGGGTCAATCCGGAGTATATACCATGGAATCCTACAGATACAACTCCACAGATATTGAGAATGGTTAAAGCAGGTGTGGACATGATCTATTTCGGCCTGCTGGCTGAATCTCATGCTTTCATACTCAAAGACGCCGTACGGCTTGGTGTGAGGAATAAGTTCCAGGATATGGCCTTCTCGGCCGATAATATAATTCAGCTCAAAAATTATATACCCGAGATCTCCAACGAATCGATGATACTCACAAGCAATCAACCGGATATGGATGAGTGGAATCCTGTTTTTAAAGAAATGTTTATAAAGACAGGAATGCATGAAAATTTTTCATTCGGATATTCTTTGCCACAAGCGTGGTTTGACGTGTATGCTGAAATCATCAGACGTGGGGCAAAAAAGGTTGGGGCAGAAAATGTAACCGGCGAGATTGTTTATGATATAGTCACATGTATGAGAAATTATAAACCAATGGCATACAACAGCGATGTAACGTTTTCAAAAACAAAAAGATATGCTGCCAATTATGCCAGCATCTACCAAAATCAGAACGGGAAAATAATCAAAATTGAAAAATCAGTTTATCTTCCTGACCTGGTGCCCGGAGGCAAAGATGTTATAAAATAGGAATCAATACTGCCATAGCTTGGACATCGATTAAGAAGGAGGTTTTTGATCCGATGTCTTTGCATGTAAAATAAAATATCTTTTATTTCAGCAAAAGAGTCTGTCTGGGGACTTTGTGTTGGATATACCCCAGGATCTGGTTCTGCAGATGAATAAAAAACGGGCCTGCTTTCTTTGAAGCTTAGGCCCGTTTTTTTATTTGAATACGGGGCTATGAAATACACTATATTACTGAGATAGTTTCCAATCCAAAAAAGATCTTTAACAGCCAGCTTTTCATCATCAGGTATGTAGCTTGAAGTAAAGTCGAAAATTAGGGCCAGTCATAATAATGGGTATACACAACATCGGGATCATCAAATGGACTCCACCTCGGTTGATATACAGATGGACCAAATGCGACTGGCTTTCCAATAGGGTTATATAACATTTAAAATAGGGGAGAACAGGTAAGGGATAGGAAGAATATGTAGGCCAGTTTGGATTTATTGGTTTCCATGCGGCTGAGTTAAGCTGCTATTAAAGGACTAATCCTGATTTTGCCAAAATTATATTGACATTTAAGGACATAAGAGTTAATGCTTTTAGCCTTTGCTAAAGCCAATTATTACATCTAGTATTTAGTCCAGCATAGAAACCCTGGTCCTTTGGACCAGGTCAGAGTTCAGTGGC
>CAZVGY010000145.1:0-7619 GCA_964627015.1 uncultured Desulfobacteraceae bacterium | reverse complement strand
TAAAATGTTACTAAAAATGTTCAGGGAAAACCCCCTGTTCTAGTCAAGACCCTTCATTTTTTTTCTCCTTTTTAAGATTTTCGATCCATACGAAGTGGTCTATCAGGCCAAAGATCTTCAGGCTCTGTGCGAGACTCATTCCCAAAAAGCTTCCCTTTTGCTGGGGATCGTTGGTATCCCAAAACAAGATCAGGGCAAAACATCCTTGTATTGAGGCCTGGCTCGAAACCATAACATCACGCAATCCCTCATAACCTGGGTCTTTTATGATCTCACTTTCTAAAAAACTCAGTCCACCTAGAGTGTTTTGCTCCTTGCCGGTTGCCGACTGAACCCTAATTGTTTCAATCCACCTCATTTTTCTCTCCTGTAAGTTCACTTTCCCATGTACACAGCATTAACCGTGCCAGAACAGATACTGTATGAATTACAATATGTTATTCCCTGCGCAGACTGAATGTGTCCCATGGTGCATTTTTTGAGTTGACTATGGGACATTTTATATGCAAATTGTCCTATGGGACATAAATCGCACATCGAATATATTATCCTATCGAGCCGGAACAAACATTAATTTTGAGGGAAGATATGAAGATAGACGAGAGAGAATTTTTTCGTGAAGCCACGCTTCGAATATGCGGGAGCCTTGATGTTCAAACCTTTCTACACAAAAGTTTCCTTTACCTTCGGGAATACCTTCCGGCGGACAGAATGTTTTTGACGCATTATCGTCCAAAAGAAGCTGAACACGTCGCCCTTGCCAGTGCATCGGCCGAAGGCAGTTCCCTGCTCAACATTAAAGTCAAAATCCCTCCTGACATACGCACCTATGTGGAGCGTTTGAACAAAGAAACCCCTGTCATTGATAGGGCAGAAATCCATCCCACGGCCAGACCCTGGATATCCAGCGGACTTCTGGAAAAAGATACTTCACTACTAGTACTTCGCCTTATACTTGGGAAGGACTTGATAGGAGGTGTCATATTCAGCTCTGAACGAAGTAGCGCCTTCACCCGTGAACACGCTGACCTTGTTTCACAGCTAAGAGAGCCTTTTGCCATAGCCCTTTCCAACAGCGTCACCTATCAGGAACTGCTCAAACTAAAGGAGCTGCTTGTAGAGGACAACCGTTTTCTCCATAGCGAGCTTCGCCAAATAGCAGGGGAAAATATTATCGGTGCTGACTTCGGGTTGAGGGGAGTGATGGAGATGGTCCGCCAGGTTGCACCACTTTCAAGCCCGGTATTGCTCTTCGGAGAGACCGGCACAGGAAAGGAAGTTATTGCCGGAGCGATTCATAATCTCTCTACCAGAAAGGACGGCCCACTCATTAAAATCAACTGCGGCGCTATACCGGAGAATCTCATGGACAGCGAACTTTTCGGTCATGAAAAGGGAGCCTTTACAGGCGCACTCACAAAAAAGCGAGGTCGTTTCGAAAGGGCCCACGGAGGCACAATTTTTTTAGACGAGGTGGGAGAGCTACATCCCGAGGCCCAGGTAAAGCTTTTAAGGCTTCTCCAGGAAAAAGAAATCGAGAGGGTGGGAGGAACTGAGCCCATCAAGGTAGACATAAGGATAATTGCCGCGACCCATCGTGACCTTAAGGCCATGATAACTGAAGGGACATTTCGGGACGATCTCTATTTCCGTCTAAATGTCTTCCCTATTACCCTTCCTCCCTTAAGGGAGAGGATGGGAGATATCCCATCATTAGTCCATTATTTCATCCGAAAAAAATCGCAGGAGATGGGCATTAGGGAGGTGCCTTCTATGGCGAACAGCGCCCTTGACAAAATTATGACTTATTCATGGCCTGGTAATATAAGGGAACTTGAAAACGCAGTTGAGAGAGCTTTGATTTTAAGTAGAGGTGAGTCAATCACGTTTGGTGATCTTCAAGCCCCTATCTCAGAAAAAATTGGGGTAAAAGCTGAAAGCACATTAGAATTCAGCACGGAGAATATATTCGCTCTTGATGAAATTGTATCCCTGCACATTCGTAAGGTCTTAAAGATGACAGGAGGCAGGATTGGAGGAGAAGCAGGAGCAGCCGAGTTACTTCATATCAATCCGTCAACTCTACGAAAGAGAATGAGAAAACTCAATATTCCTTTTGGGCGCAAGGCTAAATCCTTTGATTAAAAAGCAGTCATGCAAAAGATACATTTTTAAAATAAAGGCAAAGAATTATGAGTTAACCCTGCTTTGGGACCTTGATGGTGAGCTGAGCTTATCCATCACGCTTCACTATGCAAATCTGAGGATATTCTCAACTGGCTCCCGGTCACTTCTGAACACGCCTGCTGGATCAGTGCTATTCGGGGTTCCTATAGCTATTCCTATGACGACCTTTTTATGCTCAGGGAGGCTCAAAACCTTTCTTATAATATCCGGGTAATGGACAGATGCAGCAAGGAATATTGTTCCCAGCCCTTCCTGAAAGGCCATGTAGCATATAGTGGTTCCGATAGAGCCGATGTCCAGGCATGCGTAGGGCACATTGAGGCCACCGTCGATGGTCAAATAGATGCATGCGGGCGCGCCGAAGAATTGATACATATTCAGGTAATGACGCTTCCGTGCTTCCTTATCGTCTCTCTGGATTCCCATCGCCTTGAAAAGACCTTTCCCAATATCCCTATACCGGATTTTGTGGGGTTCGGGAAAATCCAGAGGCATTGGAACGTCTGGCCTGGGAGCTTGCCCGTTTTTTACTTCCTCGATGAACGCTTTTCCCAGTTCACTGGCCCTAGCACCGTCAGCAACTACGATCTCCCAGGGCTGGGTATTACCCCACGATGGCGCACATCGTGCCGCTTCAACTAGCTTCGTTATCGTCTCACGGGGTACGGGATCGGGGAGAAATGAGCGGATGCTTCGTCGGCCGAGAATCGCTTCTTTTAGTTCCATAAGTACACCCTCCTTATCGCAGTCATGCTACATTGGCTAAAAATAATCGCCTTTTCAGGCTTCAAACATGAGTACTTCCGCTAAATAATACAACATCTGCTGATAAAGACAAATTCAATCCACCAATTATTTTCCTCCTGCTTATTTAAAGGGCTATAAAACCACACAAATTTACTATTTTAAAATAGGAAGATGAAAACCAGAAAAGATTATACCCTGGATAAATAATGATAGACGTGAACCATCCAAACTATTGCGATAATAGGTATAAAGAGGTTCACAACAGGTATCAGTGTCATGATAGTTATGATAAATCCGCCTCCATAAACGGCCTTTCTATGCTCCTTCTCCATCTCCCTGGCCTGGGGTTTTCCAATATAATACCCTGCCGCACTTTCAAAAAACTCCCGCCCCAGAAGATAGCTGTTTAGTAGAGTAGCCACAATTAAACCTATCCCTATAAAGGCGAGTGGCAGCACAAAAAGATTTAGAAACAAGGCCAGGACTGTGAATTTAATGTCGTGCCAGATTTCAGGCCAAAACTTCAGGTGTCCAGGCCGAACAGAATCAGAATAAATATTTTGTTCCACCCGCTTAATAACGATCTCCTGAAAAAATCCTCCTATAAGTACCGTCACTACAGGAAGCATGAACCAGCCCCCTATACCTGTAACAATACCAACCGCCCAGCGTACAATAGTGTCAAGCCAGCCTCTTTCAATTATGACAAGCCTGTCAGCGATCCAGGTGAGCCCGGTGACAGCTCCAGCAACAACTAAAATAGCTGTCAAAGCGCATAAAAGCATCAAACTGAAGAGCTTCGCCTGCTTTAACGAAATTATCGTTTTTAGAAACGGAAACATGACTTTTTTATCTGCTTATAATTTTTACCTCAAAAATATTCATATAAAACCCTGGTTTTATTTCAACCTGTTAAAATAAGTCCACACCAGCAGGATACCCTCTTATTTATGATTTTACCTGCTAATTGTCATTATATCTTAAAATGAGCTTACCGTTTTTCAAAATCAAATATCCCGTTATTCTAGATTTCATTTTCTTCATATTTTTGCATGTTGGCACCAAAAAACCTACAATCCACACTAAAAAAATGAAAAAAATTTGACTTTCCGAATACACGGGCGATAGATTTAACAGGAGCAAAGCAATCAAGCTGTTATCTTTACCACACGGGATCAGATGAGTAATAGCTATGGACAGACCCAGCCTGTATTATGAAGTTAATAGAGGTAGAGGCCCTCACCTTCTACTGGTCCACGGGCTCCTATCCAGCAGGGCGCAATGGCTTTCCAACCTGGAGGCCTTAAAGGAATTTTGCCGTCCGGTAGTGGTAGAGCTTTTCGGACATGGTCGTTCACCATCGCCCGAAACTCACGAAACCTATACTCCTGAAAACTATGCCATTGAATTTGAAAGGATCCGTAAAGAGGTAGGTGCAAAACGATGGTTTATCTGCGGGCAATCCCTGGGGGGTGCTTTGACACTTCTTTACTCAATCATGTATCCGGAATCGATTCTGGCCCAGGCCTTCACCAATTCGCGTTCAGCACTATCCGATATCACTCTGGATACATATGCCAGGACTGTTCCGGATCTCATCAAAAAGGAGGGAAGAAAGGTTATAGAAAACTTTCCTTATCACCCGGCCAGAAACCCCCGTTTGCCTGTCCATATCAGACAAGCCATCATAGAGGACCTCAAACTGGTAAGCTTGTTAGGCTTCAAGAACACTATGTTGTACACAGCTCAAAACATGAGGGTGCATGAGGTTCTTTCGAAGACAAGAGTCCCCACATTATTGATTGCTGGACGGTTTGAAAAACTCTTTATCCCTTTTATCAAAATAGCTGAAGAACGCATTCCAACACTTGAAGTATTGCTTTTAGATGGAGGGCATGCCGTGAACATTGATGCGGCAGACCAATTCAATCAGGCTATCAGGGAAATGATAACAGGATACCAGGAGATATCATCCTGACCGCTTACATGTCTTGCCCCCTGAGCTTATTGGTTGCATGTCTTAAAACAAGACTGAATTTTGTAATTGCAAAGCATTTTATATCATCATAGAATTTTATTTATTGATGATTACGCAGTCAACTTTTCTTTTTCTTGCAAACAAGGAGCATTCATGCCAACAGGAGCCTGCGGAATAAACTGCGATGTGTGTAAATTAAGACTCCTGGGGACCTGTTCCTCGTGCGGTTCGGGTAAGAGCCTGGAAGCTAAAAGAAAACTCCAGGCCCAGAGCAGGATCTTCGGAGGTAATTGCGCGATACTGGCGTGCGCATCCCTGAACCAAATTTCATACTGTATGAGGGACTGCGAATCTTTTCCCTGCGAAAATTACACTCAGGGAGGCTACCCCTTCAGCCGTAGTTTTTTGACAATGCAGGCCAGAAGGCTTCAAGAAATTCCTCCAGCTTTGGATCCTCACGGTCAGCGTGTCGATGTTCCACAAGAATACTGGGACAGGCTGCGCAGCAAAGATCTCAACACTTTATGCAACTTCACCCTTGGTATTCCGCATGGTTCTCACGGAATAATGCTGCGCTTTTTAAATGAAGACATACTGGTGGATATAAAGAACAAATGTATCTGCCGGTTGCGGGAAAAAGAATGGGAAAAAACAGACGATCCTCTTTTGGAATTGATGATTCTGCTCTATCTTGGCGACGTAAAATCGTTTCACCCTCTTGCTAAAGAACTGATCAGTAAAAATGAGCTAAAGGAGTCCCATTTTTTTGTAGGCAGCCATGACTTCAACCTCGAGCCTTTAATGGAGCGGTATGAAGACGATATAGATGGATTCAAACGGGCAGCAGAATATTTAGAGGGTGTAAGCCTTGAAATGGCTGATTATGCATATAAACTGTCACCTTTCCCAAGAATACCTCTTTATTATCTTTTCTGGAAGGGAGACGACGAATTCGAAACTCGAATTTCAGTATTATTTGACCGGTCTATTGAAAAATATTTCACAGCCGCAGGCATATGGGGGCTGGTAAACCGGGTGACAACAGCGTTACTGAGAGGTCCGAATAGACGCATTTCATAAAATTATGACGAAAAATAAACACCGCGCTGGTCACCGCAGTAGACTCTCTGGTAAGAATAATAACGGCATTGGTAATCACTCCTTCTAAGTATATGCTCTAAATAGCGTCCATATGCCTATACCGATAAAACCAATGCCGGCAATATAATTTAAATGCTTTTCACTAATGTAATGGGAAATTAAGCTACCAGCCAATACGCCAATACCAGAGGCAACAATCAAGGCCAGAGAGGCGGCTACAAATACAGTGAGCTTGCTCGCCTCTTTATCCGAAGCAAATAAGAGTGTCGCCAACTGTGTTTTATCACCCAGTTCAGCTATGAAAACTGCTGTGAAAACAGTCATTAGTAATTGATATTGCAATTTTTTCTCCTCTTATGACAGTTGATCTATAAGCCGGAATGAAATGAATGAGGTTTTTCTTTATCTGGATTTTTTTCTAATGTTTTGAACAGGCATCACTTGCTACCTGCCCTTTTCTTAGCTGCTCTATAGGAATTTCAGCTACTATATTCCAAAGGTCATACCCTATAAAAATACAGCACCTAAGCTGTTAAACACAACTTTCGAATATATCTGTGGGCCTCTTTTGGAACACTGACCCGAAATCAAAGGCCGCAATTGCCAGCAAGTTTTTTTATAAAGTAATTTCCACAGGTTGTCAAAGTTTGTGACAGGAAGCTGAGAATACATACATCTATGACAAGAGGCGGAGGGTACATGCCTCCAAAAATACAATATCTTGTAGGCAGATTACTCTTTCTATATAATAAAATTCACTTTTGCAGAGAATGACCAGGGTATAACTATGATAACTTCAGGGTTGCTTGCTCTAGGTGGAATTATTGCCGGAATAATGGGGGGACTGCTAGGGATTGGCGGGGGCATTCTGCTAATACCTATCCTTCGCTTTGGAGTGGGCCTTGAGCCGGCTTATGCGGCCGGGACATGTATAGTGGCTGTATTTTTTACTACCCTTGGTGGCGGTTTTAAGCATTTCAGGCTTGGACATATTGATTTCCGGTCTATTTTACCCGTTATTATAGCAGGCATAGTCTCAAGTCTATTGTTTTCATTTGTTTTTATTTACATTACAAAAAAAGACTTTTTTCTGGATACTGCTACTGGAATTGTTTTTTCATTTTTGGCCGTACGCATGGTTTTGGAAGGGCTGAGGGATTATCAAAATAACATATCAGAAATAAATACTAAGGAAGGCATTCGGGGGTCAGTCCTTACCAAGCTCTCTGTAGGGGGAGTAGCAGGGGTTTTCCCCGGGCTTTTGGGAATCGGTACCGGAGCAATTCTAGTTCCTGCTTTTGCCTTTGTTTTGAACGCCCCAATTAAAATCGCTGTCGGCTCGTCACTGGCATGTTTCAGTCTCAATGCTTTAGTCAGTTCAGTAATAAAGATATCCCAGGGGTTTGTTAAATTAAATGTCCTTATCCCGGTGTGTACCGGAACTCTTATTGGGTCACAACTGGGAGCAGCATTAAATGGCAAAGTTTCTTCGCCCCTTTTAAAGATTTTGTTCGGATTGGTTTTTGTATACGTGGCGTTCCACTATTTAATAATGGGTCTTGACTAGAACAGGGGGTTTTCCCTGAACATTTTTAGTAACATTTTA
>CAZVGY010000144.1:0-7717 GCA_964627015.1 uncultured Desulfobacteraceae bacterium | reverse complement strand
GGGTGCTTGTAAAATCAAGACAGCCCAATATATTTTTTTTGTGGTCCCAGATTGGAATCGAGAAACAGCTTGCCCAGTGGAGTCCCTTGTGATAATGCTCTTCTGCAAGGACCGTGGTGGCCCTTCCTTCGAGGAGGCTTATACCGGGAGCAGTGGTACCCATGTCACATTCCCTTATGCTTAACCCACCCTTAATACTCGACTTTTCAAACATTCTTAATATGGAGTCATCACCCTGGATTGATAGAACATAACCCTCAGAATCTGTGAAAAGGATCACAAATGGGGTGAAATCGAATTGCCCCTTAATCTCTTTATAATGACGCTCCAAGAGATGATGCAGGTCCAGATTCGCATCTATACGTTTCGCAAGGCCCTTCTCATCAATTGTGGGGGGCGAAGGTTCTTTTATCGGGTCAATCCCCTTGTTCCTGCAGCGTTTCCACGACTCCCTCACATTTTCCGGGACACCCTCGGTGTCTCCGGAGGTGATGAACTTATGCCAAACATCGTAAAAATCCGTTCTCTGTGCTAAAGCCTTTTGCATACTAATTTCCCCAAGAAATTGATGCTTGCACTTTTAAAGAGCTCAATCCAATTATCCTGTCTTCAATACTAGGTCTGAGTCGGGGGTGAATTCCGTGTTGGAGATCATGGTGTAACTCTTTCATTTAGCGTCTGGATCTGGCATATATCAATTCTGACATAAAAAAGGCCGGTGAGCTACTGCTTGCTTCACCGGCCTTTAAAGGTCTTGATCCTACAGGAGGAGGATCAGCGCCTATTTTAATTCCCCATATGCCCAACGGTTCTTACTCTATAGATGTGAACAACAATTAAGGCTCACTCTCTCAATGTATTACAATTTGTCTGCTTACAGATAGTAGTTGGCTATTGGAAGTGAACGTAGGGTGAAAATCTTTATATGTCGAATTTACGGTATCTAAAAACTTACGGAGCGTAATTAATTTATGATACGTGAAAAGATTTGAGAGAATCAGAAGAAGACAACTTGATTGCTTAGGAAATTCCTTTTTTGAGCCAGGCCCTCAGACCATACTGATTACCGGAAATTATACAGACTTACACGCTCATTTTATAACTTGACTGTTTCGGGACAAATATATACGATACCAAAAATATTTTTGAGTCAAGTAAATTTTATAGACCCTGTATAGATTCTTTAATTTTAGACACTCCAATACCATTAAAATAGGTACCCATCCCTCAATATGAGCTCAGCAACCGGAATCGTATCTTTTGGTTACTTTCTTTTATAATCCCTATTCCCGAAAGGTTTAGGCGAACTGCCTGATTTTATGGGGTTTTCGTGGCCTTGTTTAACATTGTAGTCACAGAAACATTTGAGGGGTTATCATGCATCTGGGCTACAGCACCTCCAAGTATAAGGGACAGACATACAAATCTTATGCCATCGCTGAATCCTATCGGGATGGTAAAAGAGTTAGAAAACGGGCTATTTGGCGACTTGGTAAGCTTACGGACCAGCAGGCTTGGTAGATTAGATTAATCTTACAGGTAGTTCAGAACAAAGAGCAAGTCGTCACCAGACTCAGGGACATTGTAGTCCGGGAAAGCAGGTCCTATCTGGACATCGCTGTGGTCAACGCACTTTGGGATGAGTGGCAACTTGACAGGGCGTTCAGTTATGGCGTGACTGACAGTGCGCTTCCTACGCACACCATGGCGAGGATTCTGACTATTAACCGATGTACCGATCCTTGTTCTCACTATTCCGTCCCTATGTGGGCAAGAAAGACCGCTTTAGCGGCGGTGCTTGGCATTGATCTTTCAGGCCTGAACGACGACAAGATCTATTATGAACTGGACAAGATCCACAACAACAAAGTGTCTATTGAGGATTACCTTTTCCAGTGGATTTATAGTGCTAATCCCGACGCATTTGATTATGTGAACTACGATCTGGCTACCACCTGTTTTGTCGGTTACAAGTGCAAACTTTCAGCCTTCGGGAAAGGCAAGATTGAATGTCACGGTAGGCAACAGGTTTTACTTGGGGTGTTGATTAATGATGAGGGGTATCCCTTCAAGTGGGATGTATTCCCTGGTAATACCGCAGACCCCGATGGCCACTTCAAAATACCCCACCTGTGGCCGGGCCAAAATACCCCACCCCGGCGACAGGATTTAGGTTACTACTCTTGAGAAGAAAGGTCCTGCATATTCATACCGGAAAAGACGGGTCAGCGATGATGTGGACTTCGACGAACTGGCCCGCCTCACAGAGGGCTTTGTGGGGTCTGATATCGCCTGGATCTGTGACCGGACCCTGGGCCTTGCCATCGAGGAATACATCCAGAAGGATTCCTCCTCAGCGAAAAAGCCCCCATTCAACGTGGCGATCAAGAAAAGACACTACATGCAGTCCTTTAAAGAGTACGAAATACACCAAATGCGTATCGACCATTAAACCCATCCCTTCTCAGAGATTCCTTCAAGAAACATTTGGTTGTCAACAATTCCCCGTCATGCTATCCTCAATTTGTAAACCCCTTGCGGGGATAACATCCCGTAAAAGGATGAGGCGTGTATATGAGAAACAAGGACATTAGGCACAAGGTTTGGAGTATATATCAGTTTATTCAGGAGAATCTCTATCTGAATCGACCGGACATGCAGATTGGTGAGAATAGATTCAACTCGGCCCTCCTGTTCAGCCTTCTCACGGCTATTAACCAGGGCAAAGAAATCATCATGGGAGAACCGGGGCTTGGAAAGACCACTTCTGCCGAGTATATCTGCGCAATGATTTATCGATTTCCCTTAGGCCTTATCTGGGCAGCGGTGGTCTCCGGACATCCTGAACAAACAGAAGAAAAGATCATCGGGAGACCAGATCTTGGCAGGCTGAACCAGGGTGAAGAGGTTGTAATCTGGTCCCATTTCTCCCAGCTTCCCGTAAAGATCGTGGACGAAATCAATCGCCTTCCCGAGACCAAGCAGAGCATAATCTTGGATGGTGTGGACCGCGGCAAGTGGGAGTACATGAACCATGTGATTATCAACGAGGAATACTGTCTCTTCGCAACGGCAAATTATCAGGATAGAGGCACCAATACACTGATTGCACCGATGGTCGATCGATTCGATGTTATGGTGGAATCCAAACACCCAGGCCCCAACATTGCCTTAACGATCTCAATGAAAGACAGGTACAATAATCTCCTCAGAAATCCTGAATATGAGAGTAAATTCAATGAGGTCCTGATCGAACATGAAGGTTATAGAAAGAAAATGAACCGAATGGAGGATCTCTGCAACCAATTTGGCGATCAGATGGAGCGGGAATTTCATCTAAAAATGCTGAGCCGCAATGAAAGGATTGATATTAGGAACTCCATTCAGGAAATTCCGCTAGATTTGGATGCCAAAGCCTTCCTGAGGACCGTGATCTCAGAGCTCTCATTTTGCCACAAATATGGCCAAAGACGAACGAACGAACAATGCGAGGATGGCTGTCATTATACGAACTATATGTGCCATCAGATCAAAAATTGCGTCTCCAACCGTTTCCCCATTTCAGCCTGGAGCTATGCTCGATCCCTTGCCTGGCTGATGGGAGATAAGGAAGTGAATATTGAACACCTCAAGACCGTTATGCCTTATACATTAGCGCACAGGGTCCAATGGAGAGATGAATATGTCTCACATAAACAGTTGCATATGCGAAAAGACTCCTTTCAAATCCATGTAGGCAAGGAAATGGTTAATGAGATTTATCGGCGTTACAACGAGCAGAGCAGCCATATTAAATCCAGCCTTGCTGTTGCCTATCAAAGCCTATCGGGCAATAAAATAGCATCAATGCATGGGGACCATCCCATCTATGAAGAGATAAAGAGAGATATGGAGGGGGACAGATGCACAGCAACGCATTTCAATGATTTCCGGGACCATCCCTATGAAAAAAAAGAGATCCCCTTAGATTATATGGTTGAACCTAAGAGAAAAGTAATGGATCAGATCATAGAAGGATATGCAAGGTGCCTGCAAACAGATGACCGGAGCCTGGTTAGTGAGTTGGAAAAAGGCGAAATCATCGAGGCCTATTCAGTTGCTGAACAAACCCTCAGGGCCCTTGATTATGACGTTGATGATATTGAAGAATTTTGCATGGAATTGGACAAGGGAGACGGGGGGATGATCTCCCGGTCGATCTCCGGATTGACCGGTATCTATCTCTCTGCTCTTTTCAATAATGTTAAGGATGAAAAGATACATTTAAGTCTGCGGAGCATTAAGCAGAAAATTGATTTTCTTGGTTACAGACTTCCTGAGGGCAAGATTCTTGAACTGGAAGGTGACGTGGGGAGTTTTGTCGGAGCAGAGCTATGTGGAGGTGACCTCTTTGTGGAAGGCTCAGCCGGGAACCGGGCCGGGGCAGCAATGGGAGCAGGCAGGCTATTTATTTCCCACCAGGCAGGACTTCACACAGGGGAGTGGAAGAGAGGCGGCGAGATCCACGTAGAGGGCGCTATCGGCAGCCTTGGAACACATCTCAATGGTGGATATATTTTCCAGGCCGGGCAATTGAAAAAATATGGCTGAAGAACAAAACAAAGAATACAATGACTTGCTGGATAAGACGTGGCTTAGGGTTCGGGAAAAACATTTCTTCCCGGAACTGCCAAAACCGGAGATATCCAGATCTATGGGTGATGTTGCCCTTGATATCAAAAGTAAGAAAACCACGCTCAACTATCATTTCTTAAAAGAGAATTCCGCTTCCCTTCCGGTGGAGAGAGTAATGGAGGCCCTCTTGGACCATAGCGTAGCCCACTACACGATCTGCCCCTGGGATCTCTATACTTACTTGATCCTTTACATGAGCGCCCGGGATGTCCTTAATGATAAGGGCATGGCCCTAACTGCAACGTCATATTTCATGGACGTGGTGGTGGATACCCACTGTTTCAGGGAGAAGGATACTCCCCTTTCCGACCTTTACCGCCACATGGAAAAGAAGAATATTCTGGATGAGGTCATCCACGCCCTGTACCAGAAAATATGGGGGATTGACCTGAAAATCAAGGGGTATGATGAAGTTACCACAAGGCTCTCCCAGATCCCCTATCTTGATAAGAAGCTGTGGCCACAAAGTATTCATCGCTTTTCAAAAACAGTTCGTGGCCTCCTCAAATCCAGTGGCAATATCCTGCTGATTCCCATGGGCCGCTCCAGTTTCGGAAATTATTCTCGGGTTGAGATAGAAAGCGGTCTCAACGAATTTATCATGCGATCAAGAGACCCGCAGGAGTTCCAGGAGCTGGTTGAAGACTTCCCCGACGAACTCCTTGAAAACCAGGATTTTGAGGGGGGAATGGGCATCTCCTTTGGTCAGCGACCCGAAGATGCCAATACCCTTTTCTATATGCGGCTGGCGGAAAACTACTCGCTTCCATTAAATAAAGTGCCCGTGGAGAAAAGTGGCGCCCTTTATCCCTTCAGCCATTCCCCTTGGGAAGTGGGAAAGCCATTTATGGATATTGATCCCTGGACAAGCCTTGGCAAGATCATGCCGGGACTCACCCAAACCTGGGAGAGACGCGAGGGGGATATATTTGGAAATGAAGAGGGCACACCGAACTGCATCATCATGATCGATTCATCAGGAAGCATGGTGAACCCAAAAGAATACCTCTCCCAGGCCGTGCTCGGAGCTGCATGCGCCGCGGATGCTTACCTTAGAAACGACGCCATGGTGGCTGTTTACAACTTCAGCGATGCGAACGCAGGTCAGCGGGAATTTCTTCCCTATACCCGCCAAAGGACCGGCATCTACCAGAATCTTTGCCACTATTTTGGTGGAGGAACCCGGCTTGACATGGAGGATATCGATATCCTTCAGGACCCTTCTATCCCTGATATCTTTATTATCACCGACATGAAAATCACAAACCTGACTGACTTTATCCATTATCTCAATGGGCTCGAAAATCGCGTTACGGCGGTTCATATCGGGAAAAGTGATCAGGCTGAGAGATTCAAGCAATCCATGAAGGCACGTAAGAATATCAATATTTTTTTTGTCCGGGGGAATGAAGATATCCCCAAGATCGTTCTCGGACAGATTGGAGAATACTTTAATCCCTTATCGGGAATCTGAGTTTAGCTAATTGAATGTTTTGAAAACCCAATGAGCGATCTAAACCATTATCGTGCAGAATAGGTGCGATGGATTGCTAACTGGGTGAATACACGTCTCATGGTATGCATAAACAATTCTCCCGGCACTCTCAATGGCTTGCCATGTGTCCCCTTTCCGGTTTCAATTCCCGCTAACTTCTCCTTCATTGTTTCCATTAATTCCTTTTTGAACCGACAAACGGGTATCATACAGGCCGACAAGAGGATAGTGTCAACCCCTGCTTCCATAATGGAACTCATGGAACCAAAACATTTTTCAAGCGCTTCTTCGGGCTGACAGCCAAAACAGTTTATGATTCCCACAACTTTGGGGTTCCCTTTGTCTTTGTGACGGATAAACTCAACATTACATTCGTTCAAATCCTTAAGGCATTTGAATGATGGGGAACCTGTATCCGGAGCAGTATTCGACCATGTTGATATTCCTTTTTTGGCCATTTTTCCTCTCCTCTTAGTTCTTCATTTAGTTTGACATCAAACTAATTAGGCAAAAAAATTAGAAGTTGTTATTCACCCGTGTAAGCAGCTCGACGATCACTTCCATCTCCCTGTCAGAAAAACCCACATAAGCCTTTGACAACAGACTCCGGGAAATATCTGCGAAATCGGCTTCCAACAACCTCCCCTTTTCTGTTAGCCTGATCTTCGTTACACGACGATCAACAGCATCCATTTCCCGCGTAATATAACCTAAGCCCGCAAGCTTCTCCACCAGTGAAGTCACCGTAGACTTGTCTCTGTCAATTAATTGGGCGAGTTCTCCCATAGTAAGCTCGGAATTTCTAAACAGGTGAAAAAATACTCCACCGTGTGCGGGCGCAATGTCTTTAATGCCACGAGCCTTCATTTGCTCAAAAATGAATCTGTTGGCTTTGTCCCTAATAGCCGAAACCAATGCTATGAGATGTTCCGTTTCCATATTTACAATATAGTTGGACATCAAACTAATGTCAAGTCTTTTTTGAAAAAATTTCTCAGCATGCGGATTGGGGGACGCTGATGCGGAAAGTTCTTGACCATTAACTCAGGCCGTGAAATTCTATTAACATTCCGAAATCAGCCGGATTAAAAGCCCCAGGATAAGCATTTCACCCACATACGAAGGACTTTCTACACCCCCATCGCCTTATGCCCTATATAACTCAGATCCCAAAAAGAAGGGGTCGAAAGGATGATTACCATGAGTTACGTGTCTCTCCCTGAAAAATTTAGTAATGAAACATTTGATCGGATCATATCCGAGTTTAAAAGAATTTTGGGGCATGAACATGTTTATACTGCTGAAAAGAAGGTGAGAAAATTTGCCGGCTTTCTCATCTCAGCAAATATCAAAGATCATATGCCTCCGGCTGCGATATTTCCGGAAAGGGCCGAACAGGTGATTGAGATCATCAAAGTTTGCGATAAATACAAAGTGCCTTTATGGGTGTCTTCCACAGGTAGAAACATCGGATATGGGGCTATGGCACCCTGTAAAAAAGGGACAGTAATGTTATCCTTAAGAAGAATGAAAAGAATTATGGAGATA
>CAZVGY010000143.1:0-7946 GCA_964627015.1 uncultured Desulfobacteraceae bacterium | reverse complement strand
TCATGACGAGAACTTAGACTAAAATTTAAGTCCTGTTCTAGTCAAGACCCAATTTTTTTATTCACTTGCCTTCAGATTTATCTCTTCGACTGTTCCAATGTACCGTGAACCCGACTTACCTAGCCTGCACTATATACATCTTATCATTATTAAATGAAGAGCACTTGGAGTATCTATTTTGGCTTGACGGGGAGGGGGTATTATGGATCCTAAAAAAGACGAGAATCCTGCGCCTGGACGTTCCCCATAGTCCTCCGCAATTCTTTGGGAATATTTTAATTAATTCGAGTGTATTTTTGAAGGGCCGGATTAGTATCTAAGGTAATTCTCCCTTTCCAACTACAGATTTCCCAAATTGTCCGCCCAGCTCACTGAATCCATATAAAGCGCAGGAACAATTTGGCTATCCAGAGCTATCTTTAACGAAGTTTCACAAAAGCGCTCCCAGTCACCTAATTCATAGGCTAAGACCACGGATAAATAGTCAGCTAGCTCACCTTTTTTTTCTACTAGCGCCATTTTAATTCCTTCCGAAAGAGGTAGCCCATCCATGAGCCTTTCGATGTCCTCATCCATAATGGCATCAATAAGTGAAAAGAGCCCTAGAGTAAAGAATTCCGATTGGTCTGCGCCGCTTTTACTATTTTTCCCAATAAGTTCGCATAGCCTAGCCCTTATTATGGACATTCTTGTCAGTTCGTCAGGTTTATCGACAGCCAAATTTGCCATACTTATCAAAGATATAAAACGCCTGATGTCTATCTCCCCCAGAAGAGTAATAGCCTGTCTTATAGAAGAAATTCCCCGAACTCTCCTGAAATAGGCGGAATTGATGTACCGCATGAGCTTGTAAGAAATAGAAAGGTCTCGTTGGATGAGTTTTTCTAGATTACTGAATTTGAAATTATCCTTATTGGCTTCGGAAATGATCTGAAGAAGGTTTATCTTGGCCGGGGCGATATCTTCACTTTTTAATATTTCGGGTTTGCTGAAGAAGTATCCCTGAAAATACTCAAAACCCAATTCAAGGGCCTTTTTAAACTCTTCGTGTGTTTCCACTTTTTCGGCCAAAAATTTGACTCCATAAGGTGAAAGATCAGCAACAATTTCCATGATTTCTTCAAGTGGCGTCAACCTGAAATCTATTTTGATAATTTCCGCAAGTTTAATCAGTGGGTCTAAGTCGGATCTGTAAGAGAAATCATCCAGGGCAATTTCATAGCCATTTTGAGCAATCTCTCTGCAGGCGTTTACTATTTCTTCAGTAGGTTCTATGTTCTCGAGGATCTCCACTGTAACTCTGTCGCGGGGAAACATCGTTGGAATCTTTTTCAATAACAGGTCGCCTGTAAAATTTATGAAGGATTTTTTCCCCCCGCTCAACTGTTCAATACCGATTGTAAAAAAGCTGTTAGACAGCACCTTGGATGTTGCAGTCTCCCCATCTACGTCAGGAAAGGCATTTGACATACTATCTCTAAAGAGGAGTTCATAAGCGATTGTCTCCTTGCTTTTATTGAAAATAGGTTGACGGGCAACATAGATTTGCATAATTTTCAGGAAATGTTGTTGAGCGACTGTAGCTACATTACTGATAAACGGCTCAGTGCGCACCTAGATTGTTTATGAATTTAAATTCCCGAAACAGAGACCCTAAACACTCTTATTATCGGCAGATTTTCTGCTTACTTTAATCTACGATATAGGCGCGGTTCAGGCTTTATTATTATTTGACAGGTTCATCAATATTCATTGTCCAAAGGATTTTAATGCAGGGTGCCGGTGGAGTTGACGTGTAGTTAATTTCCATCAGGAAAATTAAGGAGCGGTTAAGTTCGGGGGAAGTAAAACAAATGGGTAGACGCAAATTCAGCACTACACCGCAAGAACGGTACCTGGAAGACTACGTGGAAGGTGCAATATATGAATTCGGGCCAACTACCGTCACAGAAAATGAGATCATCCAGTTTGGCAGGAAGTTTGATCCACAACTTTTTCATACGGACCCGAATGGAGCGAAGGGAACCGTATATGGCGGTCTCATCGCCAGTGGTTGGCACACTTGCAGTCTGTTCATGCGGCTGTTTGTTGAAAACTACCTGCCGGGTCAAGCCAGCCTGGGAAGTCCAGGGGTGGATGAACTGCGCTGGCATACCCCGGTGCGCCCGGGAGATAAACTTTGGATACGCATCACTGTAGACAAAGTGAAGCCTTCCAGAAGTAAACCCGATCGGGGGGTACTATTTTCTTTTTGTGAGATGTTGAATCAGGACAAGAAAATCGTGGTGACCATGATGGCCTTGAATTTGATTAAGTATCGTGAAGTAAGACGTCTATGAAATTATAAATTTTGTTATTCAATTAACTTAAGATTCAACTCTTTTACTATCCTCTTTTCGCGTAAAAACGACATACTTGAACCGGATTGAGCGAGGCCTGGTCTTCCGGCTAAGTATGCAGTTATTTTCCCAGCTTTAGGTATAGCCAAGTAACAAAAAAATCTTCCTGTTTGTTAAAACAAGTTAAACATGGTCCGAGAGTATAGACCAGACAACACATAGTGTGACGAAGAAAACCTGTAGCATCTGCTCTGGCCTCGATTGGAAGTGGATATGGACATCAAAGGCAAGAATTCTGTGTGAAGTACTTTTTTCACTGAAACAGGTTCGGGTGGCTCCGCGGGTTCCGGTTTCACAGTGGAAAATCTAGGGCGTAACGATCTTATGACTCTTCAGAATGTCACCTCTGGTGCTGATCACTATCTGTTCCATGGGGATTTTTTTTCCCGCGGCGTCCATTGCTTTTTTTATAATCACAGGAAGACCCGAGCAGCAGGGGACTTCCATGATAAGAACCGTAATGCTCTTGATATCGGCGTGCTCAAATATTTCCTGAAACTTTAAGATATACTCCTCAATATCATCAAATTTGGGACACCCAATCATAACGACCTTGCCCGCCAGAAAATCCTTATGAAAATCAGGGTAGGCCAGGGGAGTACAATCCGCAGCAATCAAAAGATTTGCTCCATTTAAAAATGGCGCTGTAGGTGGTACCAGGTTTATCTGGACCGGCCAGTGTGAAAGGGTTGAGGATGTTTTAGACTCTGAGGTTTCTCTGTTTTCCCTTTTATGCACAGCTTTAGGAATAAAAGTCTGGACATTTGCAGACGGGCAGCCGCAGGCCAGCGGGAGTTCGACAGTGTCTTCAGCCTTTTCTTTCTTTTTGAGGTGCGCTTCAGCAGCCTCCTCGTCAAAATCCTCCGCCTCCCTTTTTTCCAGTGTGATGGCTCCTCTGGGGCATTCGCCAAGGCAGGCTCCCAATCCGTCACAGTAATTCTCTGACACCAGCCGGGCCTTACCGTCTATGATTTCAATAGCCCCCTCGGCGCAGCCAGGAACACACTGGCCGCATCCGTCACAGAGTTCTTCATCTATATTTATTATTTTTCGCATGACTTTCATAAGACATCCTCTCTGATTTTCATTTAAGTCAATATTGAAAAAGACTTGCATGAATAAATCTTTGTTTATTCATTTTAGTCAGTATTCTGGGTTAACAATATTTTTTCAGCCAGGCTTCTGCCACTTTCGGTCAGAAAAGATTTTCCAAGAATATCTTTTAATTCTTCAAGATCGATGAGATTTTTCTTGCGCCTTTCCTCAAGGTTCGCAATTAGATCCGCGTCGTAAAGTGACTTGAAATTTATTGTCTCTTCCTGCTTCGGGTGATGGTGATGACCGACAATCTCACAGACCTCATTGACCAAATCCTCCTTTGCCCCGAGCCTCTCCAGGATTTCCCTCGCGATAGTAGGGCCCTCTTCTTCCTGGTATTTGGCGGCCGTGCTGTTGTGTTTACGCTCCGCCTCCTTTATCCCGATATCATGCAGATAGGCAGCGCAGAGAATAACCGCCAGGTTGCCGCCTTCCTCCCTCCCGATCTGCTCTGCGTATCTGGCTACACGAACGGCGTGACCAACCCTCTTGAAATCCTTCTTAAAAAAATGCTTCATTTCAAGGGCAACCCTGTCCTTTAAGAGATCCTCTTTCTGTGCAAGGAGTTCGGGCGGAAGTTTGCCTATGCATTGCTCGGCATACGGACAGTAGGAGGCACAGCCGAAATCGAGGCTGGGATTTAAAAAACGGTGGCCGCACTTGGGGCATTTTCGGGTAGGGTCGTCTTTGAAGAACTCCACCTCATTTCCGCATTTCGGACACTTTACCTCGAATATGGCCCCGGGTTTCCAGAATTGGCTTTCCTGTCCAGGACATTTCATTGCCTTTCCCCTTTCAATCTTCACCCCTTTGAAATAGAAAAGAGAAGTCAATTAAAGAGGTGAATTTGTGATTCGTGATTGATAATTATGAAACTCGAAACTTAATATACTGCTCTCTTAGATTTTAAGTTCCGAGTTTCAATTTTCAAACCCTATTTTCCAGCCATTATGGCTGCGATGTCCTCCTCGACAGTCCCGATGGGCTTAATGTCGAATTTTTCAACCAGAACGTTGACCACATTCGGAGAGAGAAAGCCTGGGAGAGTGGGTCCCAAGCGAATACCCTTGACACCGAGGAACAGCAGAGCAAGCAGCACGGCAACGGCTTTTTGCTCGTACCAGGCGATGTCATAAGAAATAGGTAATTCATTGATGTCGTTCAAGC
Source organism: uncultured Desulfobacteraceae bacterium (assembly GCA_964627015.1). Lineage (GTDB taxonomy): Bacteria > Desulfobacterota > DSM-4660 > Desulfatiglandales > Desulfatiglandaceae > CAZVGY01. Next base: position 3,282 of record CAZVGY010000143.1, on the reverse strand, counting down.
CGAATGCTTCCTTAAGTTTCAGAGCGATCACTGCCAGAGAATAGCAATCGTTACACTGACCGGCGTCCAACACTCGGGGAATACCGCCGATGTCACCCAGGTCCAGTTTGTTGTAACGGTATTTGGCGCAACCTGCCGTAAGGATTACGGTATCATTTGGGAGGTTTTCGGCAACTTCGGTAAAATAGTTCCGGGCCTTCTGACGTCCATCGCAACCTGCCATTACTACAAATCGCTTGATAGCGCCCGATTTGACGGCGTCGATTACTTTATCAGCCAGGGCCAGCACCTGGTTATGGGCGAAACCGCCTATAATTTTGCCGGACTCAATCTCTTCAGGCGGTGCACACTTTTTTGCAATTTCCATGACCGGGGAAAAATCTTTTGCCCCTCCTTCAGGCCGGTCTGCAATGTGAACAGCGCCTGGATAGTTGACCACGCCAGTGGTAAAAAGCCTGTCCAGATAGGTGTTATCCTTTTTTATAGGAATCAGACAGTTGGTGGTAAGAACAATAGGACCGTTAAAGGATTCAAACTCCCTGTTCTGGTGCCACCATGAGCCGCCGTAGTTGCCGAAAAAATGGTTGTATTTTTTGAAAGCCGGATAGTAATTGGCAGGCAGCATCTCTCCATGGGTGTAAACATCCACGCCTGTTCCTTCAGTCTGTCTGAGCAGATCTTCCATGTCTTTCAGGTCGTGACCGGAAATCAGGATACCTGGGTTTTTCCCCGCACCTATGTTGACCTCGGTGATTTCAGGGTTTCCATACGCCGAGGTATTGGCTTCGTCCAGAAGAGCCATGGTGTTTACTGCCGTCTCTCCAGCCTTCATGACCATGGCAATCATCTCATCCGTGGAAAGTTCCCTGGTTGTTGATGCCAGGGCCTCCATCAAAAAACTATAGATATCGTCTTTTTCATGACCGAGAATAGTTGCATGATCTGCATAGGCAGCGATTCCCTTGCACCCAATGATCAGCAGCTCTCTCAGGGAGCGCACATCCTCGTCTTGAGCTGCCGTGATACGGACTTCATCTGACATGGCCTTTGCCATGATTTCCTGCTTATCATCTGAAGTCCAGGTGGCGCAATCTGGCAGTGTGCCGGATATATCCATCTCAAGATTTTTTTTGACCGCTTCCCGAACCCTGAGTGCTTGTCTAATTCTGTCTATAAGCACGTCATCGTCCCAGGCTACATTGGTAATGGTGGTGAAAAGAGCTTCACATATGAAGCGCGCCGCACCTTTGTCCACAGTACCTTTCTCCTTTAATTTTTCTCCGTAGATCGAAATGCCCTTGCAGACATAAATTAGCAGATCCTGGAGATCTGCGGTTTCCTCGGGCTTTCCACACACCCCTTTGACGGTGCAGCCGGTGTTTTTGGCTGTTTCCTGACATTGAAAACAGAACATGGTTTTTCTCCTTTTCACTTAGGTTTCGTGATTTTAAAATTTAGACTTGATCACTATTTTCAATCTGTTTTTGTTACCAGGTTATACTAAGGTGTTGGTGCTTTCCTTGACCCAGGTCAAAATTCTACGATTTTTTCTTTTTTCAATTTTTTAAAGAAATGCTCCGGTTTTTCCCTGTCCAGAATCAGTCCGAAACGCTCTCCTTTATGGCAATGGTTCTGATAATAATTGAGGCAACGGTCAACGATTTCTTCGGCCTGTGTGTTCTCATAAATCCCTGGAAGTTCAGTACCCAGTCTGGGATGCCTTCCCAATTTTCCACCGATTAGAATCCTGTAGCCCTTTCGACCCTCCTGTAATGTGCCTGTAGGGCATACGCGTATACACTGCCCACAGTAAAGGCACTTTGAACCATCTATAACTGGTAGATCATGCCCCATAAAAATGGCGCGTTCATTACATGCTTCTACACAGGCACTACACTGCGTACAGATTTCATTGGATACTTCAGGTTTGCAAGAACCGATAAGCCCTATGTCGACGATCTGGGGCCGGGAGCAGGCGTTTGGGCAATCGGAAATCGAAATACGAAATTCATGGTGTATTTTCAGGGGACCTCCGACCCGCTCTTTCAAAAATGCTTTTAGTTTTCTTTCAGAGAGATTCTTTTCAAGCCTTTCGTGCAAGCCATCGGAATTAACGGCCCGGTTTGGACACCCGGTTTGGCCGAAACAGGTCTCAAGTTGAAAGCCCTTGACCTCATCATCCATTTTATTCAAGAACTGTTTCTGACACACGTGGACATGTTCCGGCTTCACCTCGTGGGCTCCTGAACGAACAGCTTCCTCCTCAACCCTCTTCTTTACCCTTTTCCTGACAAAAAAGGGGACTTTGGATACCGCGTCCAGGGCTTCTTTAGTCCATTCCATGAACCTGTCCTTTCTGAAAAATAAAAGTTGAACACATCATACCGTATTATTGAAAGGTTACCTTGACATAAGTCAAGAGTTCATGAATCCGATTATATTAATTCGGCTAAAGTGACTATAAGCATAGGGCTAAGAACATCCTTCCTGTGGCGTTAAAATACACAAAAAGTGCACACAGTGATCCAATAAATGTACGTGCCACATTATTTAGACATGTAAGTAGTTAAAATTATGTGATATCCTTTCAGGCATACTTTTTGCTGTTAAGTCAATATAGTATCATTGTGAGGTCAATGAGTTTGGTATTACTTAGAATGTTAGAAATCTAGACAAGGTGATGAGTCTCTATATACAATAAAAAGCGACCAAAAATGGTGGTTAGCTCGTATTTGCAAAAAAGAAAAAACGCATTAATCTGTAATTGGTTGATTGATTATAGCGGCCCATTGATTGTATTGGTAGATCTCGGCGTGGGTTCGATCAAAATGCCTCATTTTATGGTTATTACAGGGTATGACCAAAGAGGGATTTTTGCTGACTCTGGGACCCAAAAAAAGGTCCACATTTTATGGCAATCTTTTTTAAGGAGCTGGAAGCGTTCCGATTATTGGACTCTCAAGATAGGCCCCAGAAAGAACTAGTTACTATGAGGCATTCGTTAATTATTTTGGTAATCACTATTTTGTTGCCACTAGCAACGGGATGCAGCATACCTCAAATAGTTGTTATTGATGATCCTCTTTCCGCTAGGGAGCACGTGGATCTGGGGATGACCTATGAAGCCCAGGGCGATCTCGACCTTGCAGAGAGCGAGTACAGGAAAGCCTGTTCACAATTACCAGAAGCCTTTCTGTACAGGGGCAATATCGCTTATCAGCGCAAAAAATGAAGTGGTTTAATAATAACGGACACCATGCTAAGAACGATTATCCAGAAAGC
>CAZVGY010000142.1:0-7954 GCA_964627015.1 uncultured Desulfobacteraceae bacterium | reverse complement strand
GGTCACCTGAGGCCCAGAGAAGGGCTATTCATGGAGACTACGATTTTGAGAAGTCAGAGGCTCTGGCAAAGAGAATGGCCGGCATTTCTGATTCTTGATTTGCGGTTTGGAACCAGAAAAATACGCTGATATTTTATAACAGCTCTCAGCTTTCTGGGTCGTCTGCTGCATGCAAATCGTAAATTGAATAGATGATTGCCTGAAAATAATCTCGATAGAAAGCTGATCACAGGTATCTATACGAGGATCAAAATCTCCTTGTTGGTTAGTTCCAGTGAAACTATAGTATTTGGAAATCTGTAAAAAATGAATATTCATACCTTAACCCTTCTCGATCTAACCGGTCCATATTCAGCTTCTCACCATACCGCACTCAAAGGGATAAAAAAATTTGCAGTGTGGGCGGCCGAGACCGATTATATTCCTGTTGTCAACATAGTCTTGAATGTTTATGACCATGGAATGGATGTATCCAAGCGCCTTGTTGCCTTTAATACTGCCGCGAGTTCTAAAGACAAACCTGTTGTGAGCACTGCCAGCATATCAAGTGCTACCTCAGTCGCCCTGAAGTCTATTGCAAAAAGAGAAAAATACCCCTGGTAGATGGTAATTCAAATAGAAGTATGATCCTGTGATGAAATATTCGTGGGGAGTAGTCCAGTATGACATCATGTTTTAAGGGATTCGTCAGGCCGCCAGGGCGGTTGGTACTGAAAACGTAACCGGACAGGATGTCTACAATGCATTGACCCAATTTAAAGGCTTCCCCGCAAAAGGAGTCAGAGCCACAATCACCCTAGTGATACGAGCAGGAGAGGGAATATGGAAAAAGCTTATAATCTTTATCCAGAAACCTTGGATCAAAAGGCGCCTTCTTAGCCGATGTCCAGGCTATGATAATACTGATTCCTGTTTTATAACACCTTTGTCCCCTTGCACCAGGTCGGGAAGATGAATTGAATTTTCAGTTTTGATTATTTTACCGTTCTGATTTCGATAGATGCTGGCATAATTTGCAGCATATCTTTTGTTTTTTGAAAACATTACATCGCAGTTGTATGCTACTGGTTTATAATTTCTCATAGAAGTGACTGTATCATAAACTGCGCTACTTCCCATTTTCCGGCCAAAAAACAGTGCCCCTGATAGAGTGCCCCTGATTCACCTTTGGTTTATAGTCTGCCTGACAGGGAACGCCAAGACAGGTATGTACCGAACGGGAAATCCGTTCTCATAAAGCCTGCACCTGTAGGTCCGGCGGGACGAATAGGTACCTTTCCTCAAATCCTGGGTCACAGGATACAAGGTATCGCCGATAAAAAAGTCATGAGTCGACAGCAGACCCATTAGCACATTATTTCATGGACGCCCCATGTTTTTTTTAAGATTGGTAGATTTTCAAAGCCTCCTCGACACTTTTCCCTTCTACGGTGATGGCATAGATGGCATTGCACATTTTTACCGCCTCGTCTAAAGACTTTTGATGAATGTTTCTTCCAGTAGCATTGCCTGAAGCCCCGCTGACAAATATTTGATCATGAAGCTGCTGCAGAAATGCTTCCACATCCACACTCGAACCGCCTGCACAAACCACCTTGGTCCTGCCTGCAGCCCTGACAGCCTCTTTGAATAATTCCTTTGATTCCTTGCCTTCCTTTTTGGGATAGTTGACTTTAACAAAATCGCTGCCTAGGCACGCCGCGACACCCGTAGCGCCGGCTATTAGATGGGGGTCCTTCTCATCTGCCACCGCCTTACCTCGTGGATAAATCCACAATACGGTTATCAACCCATTTTTATGCGCATCATGGACAATCCCGGCCGCCTGGTGGAGCATCTCTGCCTCATACTCGCTTCCCAGATAAATGGTATAACCAAGGGCCACTACATTCAGGCCGCTAGATTTACGGAAATCCACCACCTCGTCCACGCCCACCCACTGCTTACTAAATGGATCGATTTGAGCGGTTTTGATAAGGTTCGTTTTGGAATTCAGTTTTACCAGGTAATTCACCCCGGAATAGTCCATTCCATATCTTGCGATTAGCCCAAACTGCGTGGCAAAGACCCCTATCTGTGCCTGGCTGGCGATCTTGAACAGATGTTCCGGGTCTTGGTCATCGGTGTGTATTCCTTCACCATAAAAATCATCATTCATATGCTCCACTTTTTGATCGCCCGCGAAGAGCATCAACCGCCCGCTTTGTCTGGTCATATCCAAATAGTTCTTTATATAGGAATCCTTTTCAGCCTTGGGAACGTCCAAAGGAACCATTACATCATCAGCTTTAATAGTCATATTTGCATCCTCCTTTCCTATCTACCATATTTCTGAATAGCGCTTTTAAACCAGCTGGCCAATCAGCTATTCAGCGCCTGCGTTTTCGAATCTTCCAGCTTCCCTATAATCTGTTCACAGACCTTCTCCAACCCGTCGGCATTAATCGATTCTGCTTTCAGCCAGGACGCAGCAATCGACTTATTCTCCGGAATTACTCCAACGGGATCTATAGCTTTCGCTCCCAGCCTCTTCCTTAGATACTCCTCTGTAGTCTCGTCCGGTATCTTGTTCAGTACAATCAAGGGGCCTTTGATTTCTGCTTCTCTGTAAAGTTTTTTGACCGCTTCAACCAGTTCCGGTCGGTTCAGGTGGTCGGTCGCTGGAGGGCTTCCCGCTCTCATCTGTTCTAATATATCTTTGAAATGTATCGCCATTTCAACACCTGCGCTCGTAGGGTCCACCACAACAACGGCCCAATCCAGACCTGTAATCACGCCTCTAGCAGAATCTTCCAACCCGGCTTTGAAATCCAAAATCGTTACCGGATGCAGGCCGGACGAATTCATTATACGGATATCCCTGGCTAGCTTTGCCAGTGGTCCGTCACATCCGGCTCCCGGGCCTTGCTCCCCTAATTTTCCGGCGATCATTAACGCGATTCCAGCCTGATTTTCGGTCCAGTACCTCCTGGGAAGTGTGGCCAAATCAAGCTGCGCATTATCCAGGGGGGTGGGGTCATCTACAGGACAGGTGACCTTCCCTCCCCTGAATGCCATTCCTCCATAATATTTTAGTAAAGATTCAGGAGCCTCATCTATCCCAAGAGCCTGGACAATACCGATGTTTGTCGAGTCCGCATCCAGGACGCACACTGAATATCCGTGCTTCTGGAGGGCTGCTGCTAAAAGTACAACGAATGTACTTTTGCCGGAACCTCCCTTTCCGAATATTCCAATTTTGGTACCCGCTAGCTGCATCTTATTAGGTTTCATTATAATATCCCCCTTTCTTTGGCGAATCACCACGATCTATCCTTAGCCCATTTGAAATCTTTGTGTAAATAAGGTGCATCCTGTATTTGAATTAAGGTTTTAGTGCTTTTGACAGTGTTGGAACAAAATGTTGCCTGTTTGGAGACTGGCAAGCCCTTGCCAGACCCAGAGAACTGTTTATAGTAAAATTAAAATCTGAGTTTTTTTCCTGCCAAATTGTTGGGGATGTTCAGAATATTATGAAGCTGAAGGTGAAAGAATTTGACGCTTTTGGAGCTTTTAGTATTCCTTTGCGTAAAACTGTTACATCGGTGTTTTACCAATTCATGGCTGGAATTCACGTCGGAACGGTTTAAATTCGATTGAATGCATCTGGCCGAATACCTGGGCGGTCAGCGAGACATCAGGAGGCATCCATGAAAATATGCCTTGAAATAAGGTTCTCGACTTTGATATCCCTATTCATATACCGTCAGGCCAGAATATACACTCCGGGTGCCCTTCAGCACATAATGGTAAGAGGTATAGAGAGTAATCAGGAAACTCTAAAAAAGTGCTTTGAACCGTCTGGAAACACCACAATGAAGAGAAAAATTATCTACCTGCTTATCATTCTCGGGTCCGCGTTGAATCTCTCAACCTTAAGCCATGCAGGCTCCTGGTACATACGTGGCAGCATCAGCGGGGAGTGGTCCCGGTCCGCTGACTTTTTTGACCGGGATTCCACGGCCACAAACCCTCCTGCGCTTTTTGGAACCACACCAGGCAGCGATGGTCGTTCTATAGGGGCCTATGGAGATTTCGGCCGCTTCGTCGGCTTCGAAGGCGCCATAGGTACCTATGTCCTTCCCTGGCTTCGAATGGATCTGTCCCCCAACTATCGGCCCCACATAAAATATTCAGGGCAGGCCAACTTCGCTGGTGTTCCCGGTGCTCAGCCAGTCTATGCGACTGCCAGCTCAGCGAGCCTCATGTGTAACATCTTTATTGAGCCGATCCGCCTCGCGGGGTTTTCTCCGGGGCGTTTCAGGCCATATCTCGGTGGTGGCCTCGGCCTGGCCTGCAACCGGATTGATGGGATGACCTATCTTTTCCCCGGACTGAAGGTACATAAGATAAGTATCACACCCTCCGGTAAAAATATTGACAGGGCGTTTATGGTGACCGTGGGAACCGTGATCGACCTTTCTAAAAAGTTTTTCCTTGATGTCGCATACAGGTATTCGGATTCGGGCCGGGTGCGCACGGAGGCAGGCAGGATGTACATGAACAACCTGCCCGCAGGGATAGAAATCTCCGAAACCCGGACTCGCCTTGAAGCGCACGGAATTTTTTTAGGATTGGGTTACAGTTTCTGATAAATGTGTAGAGAGGTACGGGAGATCAAAGAGTTTCGGAACAGGGGGGACTCGAATTAAGCGATAAGCTTGAATCCATACGTTACCAGCGGGCAAAAAACCCAGCCATATCCACTTCATTCTAATCTGCAAATCCACCACGGGCTGAATGGCCATATTTTGGCAGACCGGCTTAAATCCGCCTTTAACTCCCGGCATATTTTATGAACAACCCGTTCATTTCAATGTAGAAGCGACTGAGCGGATGACATCGAATTTCTGGAGATCATTTTTGGTATTTTTTGAAGAACGGACCAGGATAACAGTTTGATTTGAAGATAAATTTATGAAATAAGATTAATGAATTTACTTTAATAATTATGTTTTTGCTTTTGAAATGAGCCTTAGAATATCCCGATTTGCCTTTATTGCTATGAATAAAAACAAGGATATTCAACCATAATTTTAGAGGTATTTGAGAATGAAAGATAATAAAGTTTCGGAGGTAGACCACTCAGAATTTAAAAGAGCCTATGATCGTTTTGTTCCACAAGAATTTTTCAAACTTCTAGGGAAAGGAGATATAACCAAAGTAAAGCTGGGTGACCAGGTAGAACGGATCATGACTATTCTTTTCTCTGACATCAGGAATTTTACTTCCTTGTCAGAGACTATGTCTCCCCAGAAGAACTTTGATTTTATCAATTCATACCTTAGCCAGATGGAACCGGTCATAAGCAATCATGGGGGGATAATAGATAAATATATCGGCGATGCCATAATGGTACTCTTTCCTAATAGTGCCGATGATGCCTTGAAATGCTCTATTGCCATGCTAATCAGTCTTGATTCTATTAATGGAAGAATGAAAAAGGAGGGATATGACAGCATAAAAATAGGAATTGGCCTAAATACAGGGGTGCTTATGCTGGGAACCATAGGAGGGAATCACCGCATGGAGGGAACCGTAATCAGTGATGCTGTTAATCTGGCTTCTCGCATTGAAGGTATGACTAAACTTTATGGTGCAAGTCTTCTTATTAGCGAATATACCTATTACCACCTTAATAATGTCAAAGAATACCATATCAGATTCATTGATCGTGTTTTAGTCAAGGGAAAGACTCAACCTCAGTCGGTCTATGAAGTTTTCAATGCTGATGAAGTTTCTATAAGAGAAGCAAAGAGTAAAACAATTAAAATATTTGAGGAAGCCCTCGCCAACTATCATTTAAAGCGAGTGGATAAGGCCCAAAATTTGTTGCAAAAATGTCTTGATGCCAATCCCAAAGATGCCCCGGCACAATTTTATATGGACCGGTGCAAAAGATTTCAAGAAAGTGGCGTACATGAAGGGAGTGGTGAGATTTATGCCAATATAGTATGGGATGAAAGCCTTAAAGTTGGCGTCAAGGAGATCGACGAGCAGCACGAGGAACTATTCGAGCACTCAAATGTGTTAATCAACGCTATTAAGGAAAGAAGAGACCAGAATGAAGTTGAAGAGGTTATCTCTTTTTTAAATGAGTATATAGAGAATCATTTCAGGGATGAGGAAAAAATTATGCAAGAATATGATTATCCCTTTTTATCCTTTCAAAAAGAGCAACATGAAAATTTTATAAAATATTTCAAAAACGTGCAAAGTGAATTAAAGGAAATGAAAGAGAGCAGGACATACCTCATGTTCCGTATTCGAATATTAGTGGTGGACTGGCTTGTTAATCATACGTGCAAGGAGGATAAACATTTTGGTAGATTTATGAGGGACAGAGGTGAAGTTACCTGAACAGTATTATTATTATTTAATACCCCTCGAATAGTTCACCAGCATAACTCTATGTTTTTTAGTATCATTCTCGATTCTCTTGAGCATTTGAATAAATCTCTTATCCGTAGTCTCAACTTTTTTCACAAACTCCGCCTCATCAAGCTCAACTTCGATAACAGCTCCAAAGGAGTAGGCCTCTGATTCCGAGCATTTTTCGGCAGTCACTTTTTTTATCACGTCATTGAGTTTATGTACAAATTCTTTCAATTCTTCTATATTAATATTAATAACGACCGGGATTCCTTTATTATTCATTTCCTGGCGTATCTCATCGAAGATATCCGCATGAAGCTCCTCCTCCAGCGCAATGTTTCGCCAGAATTTCTTAACCGGGGCGGTAAATTCTTCTTTTTTAGAAAAGTGGTTATAAATTTTCGCTATACCGGATTCAATTTTAGTGAGGTTCCTCAGCAGTTGATCTGTTTCCCCGTCTATCACGATGAATCCCTTTCATGCATTATTTGATTCGATGAAATTTCTGCGATGTATATTCCACGGAATCCCGGTGAGCACTGTATTATTAGAAAGAGGGTGGCAACTCCACGTTAAAGCGGATGTTGATGCCATAAAAGAAGGCCGAGTAGAAGCCATACGGCGCTGACGTAAAAATATGTACCTAAGGCGCTTATTTTGTCAACAGATTTTGTTTTTCTGATAGACCCTTATTTCAAATGCAGAATGTACAAGACTACCCAAAATGGCATCAGCCAGGCTGGGATCTCCTATAAGGTCGTGCCGACTCTCATCTGTCATTCCGGTCAGGCCCCAGCCATCAAACAAATAAGAGTTCTGTTTTAGCAAAATTTTTTAGGAGTTTTCAATAGCGACCATCACCCTTGGCAATATGCAGTTCCTGAAAAATTCCGGGTATTCTGATATAAAGGAAAGGGCTTCTATGTCATCCATCTGTAATTGTTCCTCTAGGGCAAGAGCCATGGTATTGAGAAGTATAGTACCGTGAGCAGCATCGTGGAAAGAGTGAAATGTGAGATGAAAGTAGAGAAAAAGCCCAAAAATAGAATACAAGATATCGCCGATAAAATCGCCATGAGTCAACAGTAGACTTGATTTTGTAAAGTAACCATCCCTGCGATCTCCTCCCTTTTGTTCTCGACCGGCGCTCAGCGAACGCCGACGCACTGCATAAGACGTATCACGTAGCGAACATCCATTTGTGCTGGAACGGTTATTGACCGGTTTTATCATAATTTTGAACACAAGGACGTTTTCAGCGTCATGGCCGGGTACGATCACACTTTTTACCAGTTCCATTATGGTTATCATGCCCCGGGCATGATCATTGTTACGCTTGCCTACCATCGACTCGGTGGCCTGGGAAGAATGCATCATTGCAGCAGCTTATTTGGTGGACCTCATTCCGTCCATAGTCAGTAATTCCTTAAGTGGATTAAGTAATATAACCTGGCATATATCAGGCCAATATTATAAAATTGAGATTATTGTTTTAGGGTCTTGACTAGAACAGGGGGTTTTCCCTGAACATTTTTAGTAA
>CAZVGY010000141.1:0-8120 GCA_964627015.1 uncultured Desulfobacteraceae bacterium | reverse complement strand
GTTACTAAAAATGTTCAGGGAAAACCCCCTGTTCTAGTCAAGACCCTTTTTTTAATATTGACCTGATATATGTCAGGCTATACTATTTAATCGTCTTTGTTTGATCCGGCTGGATTCGGCATTAAGGGGTAGCCGTACACTTCTAAAACCAAAATTAAGGAATATATTAAAAATTATGGAGGGTAAAACTTTCGCACCTGTTATTTTGCTGGCTGTTTTGAAAAGCTTGTGGATGTCGTTCAAGGACCTGGTGCCTATCATTCTGGTGATTGCTTTCTTTCAGATCGTTGTGCTCAGAAAACCCCTGCCCAATTTGGTCGAAGTATTAATCGGCAGTGTTCTTGTTATTTTGGGCTTGATGTTGTTTGTTCAGGGTCTGGAGATGGGTTTGTTTCCAATCGGCGAAACGATGGCCCATGAACTGGCCCGAAAGGGCAGTCTGTTCTGGTTATTGATATTTGCCTTCTCGCTCGGTTTTTCCACAACGGTTGCAGAACCCGCTTTGATTGCTGTGTCGAATGAAGCAGCCGAAATAGCTGCAGGAAGTGAGCTTATTTCAACATCAAAGGAATCTATGAAAAGCTACGCCCTCGGACTGCGTCTGTCTGTGGCCTTTTCGGTAGGTGTCGCAATTCTAATCGGCGTGTTGCGTATTCTCCGAGGGTGGCCTATCCACTATCTTATTATTGGTGGTTATGTGGGGGTCATGCTCATAACATTGATCGCTCCCAAAGAGATTATTGGTATAGCTTATGATGCTGGCGGAGTAACAACGTCTACGGTTACTGTTCCTCTGGTAGCGGCATTAGGTGTAGGGCTGGCTTCTATAATTAAGGGCCGTAGTCCTTTAGTGGATGGTTTCGGGCTTATCGCTTTTGCATCGCTGCTCCCCATGATTTTTGTAATGGTCTACGGAATGATCGTTTTCAAATGAGAACAGGATAGTAAGGCATGACATTTATATTTGATTCAGGTGCAGTATTGCTGGCAACTTTTCGTGATATCCTGCCAATTCTTGCTCTGATTATCTTATTCCAGCTACTTGTTTTGCGTCAGCCCATTCCACATCTTCGTCGTCTTATTATCGGTGGTGTGTATGTAGTTATCGGTTTGACCGTGTTCCTCATCGGTTTAGAAAAAGCCTTATTTCCGGTTGGGAAGGCTATGGCCGCTCAGCTTTGCGATCCTGCTTTCCTGAGAAGGGGAGGATCTACCGTTCAAAACGGATGGATTGTCTATGTATGGATTTATATATTTGCCGCTCTGATCGGATTCTCTACAACTATCGCCGAGCCTGCCCTTCTGGCTGTGGCCCTTAAAGCTGGTGAGGTCTCAAGCGGTGTTATAAGCCCCTGGGGCCTGCGGATCACTGTGGCGATAGGGGTTGCCATCGGTATTGCGTTAGGTACATTTCGTATAGTTACAGGGACTCCATTATATCTGTACATCCTTGCCGGATACATTATTGTCGTCTTGCAGACAGTTACGACGCCCAAAAAACTGGTAGCACTTGCCTATGATTCAGGAGGCGTGACCACATCGACGGTTACGGTGCCATTGGTTACCGCCCTGGGCTTAGGGTTGTCCGAGGCTGTTCCCGGTCGTAATCCGGCACTGGATGGCTTCGGACTAATTGCTTTTGCAAGCGTTTTTCCGATCATTAGCGTCCTGGGATACGCCCAGTTGACACACTGGATTGTGAGCCATAAGGCTAAAAAGAATCGCTTAAAAGGAGAAAACTGATGAAGTTTAAAATTGTTTTCGCACCGGTAAAAACACACAAAACGGATTCTATTGTGGATGCGGCTAAAAAGGCTGGCGCAACAGGTGCAACTATTATACCGGCGCGTGGTACCGGCATGCATGAGGCCAAGACATTTTTTGGCCTGACACTGGAAGACCAGACGGATATAGTCATGTTCCTCATTGAAGAACACATTGTAAAACAGGTTTTAGAAGCTATTAAAACCGCGGGTGATTTTAACAAACCAGGAACAGGCATAGCGTTTGTGCTGCCCGTGGAGGAGGTTCTCGGCCTTGAAAGCCAGATGGAAAAGTTTAAGGAAGAAGTTCGAGAGAAATATCTATAATTAATTTATATTTTTTGTGACAGGGAGGGGTTATGTCTGCACCGAGCGTAAGGGCAAGAGATGTTATGGACAAGGAAGTGCTGACTATAGACGGAATGGCGTCCGCCAAAGAAGCTGCCACAATGATGCGTTCTTCCCAGGCCACTGAGTTGCTGGTAGCTAAGCGTAACGATGATGATGCCTGGGGCATCATCACCATAATGGACCTGGTAAAAAGTGTGATCGTACCCGGCCATGACGCTGAAAACGTCTTTGTGTATGAAATTATGACCAAACCGGTCATAACCGTTCCAGCGCAAATGGATATTCGCTACGTGATACGCCTGATGCAGCGCATAGGTATTCGCCGTGCGCCGGTCGATGACAGGGGGGAGATCGTCGGCATGATCACTCTATACAGCCTAGTTTTGAATCAGGACATTCTGTGATTTTTGTGCCTCGGAGATTCTGAGGTAATACCATGGAGACTTCTTTTTGATGGCACGGGTGAACAGCCTTAGCTTTACCATTATTTGACGGTTCGATGGAGATGGATTTGCATGAACTGCAGACGGGGTAGGCGACCTATCCAGGAAATAACCGGCCCACAACTTCGAACCTTACATGAAATTCAGCTTTTTATCGTGGGACACGGATTTTCCCCGACAATCAAAGAACTCGCTGACATTCTCGGGATATCTCACACCGGTGTCCACGGTCAAGTCAATCAAATTATCCACAAGGGCTTTTTAAGACGTGACCCTGGAAAAGCAAGGAATATTGTGATTGTCCGGGAACCTGACAGCAAATTAGAATTATAAATAAATACAAGAGGATCAGACGAGAACAATGGTCGTATTCTTTGTTCCATGAATTATGAATTTCGAATAGTATCCTTAAGATCTTGAAAGCCGTCACCGGAGGCAAATAGGATAATAACCCTTGGGTTCAGCTGTCGGCATAACCGGCTAATAAATGAGCGGCGCGGAATTGACAGTCTGAGTTGATGGGGTTGTCGGAGGCTTTCGCTAACCCAGCTTTCTGGCGATATAAACACCATAGCTGTAGTGGGCCTTATATTTCTCATACAGTTTAATCTCTCGATTTTCCGCTTCTACTATTGCTCGTGCTTTTTCACTATTTCCGTGCCGGTTAAGAAAATCTTTGAAGCTATTCTGCACAGGCATATAAAAATTCTCCAGCCAGCAATGCTCCGGTAAAATAAAATAGCCAATCGGAGAATAGCTGTTTTTCTCCAGTATGTGAATTTTTGAAGAGGCCGTGTCTATTTCGGGATATTGGCCCTCCCAATATTCCTGGAGTTCCGAAGGACGGTAAGCTGTAATCCAGGTAATCTCAGAGACTACCAGCAGACCACCCGCTTTCAGAAAGCGACTCCAGTCTGTTATGCCTCTTTCAAAACCGATGTTATATATCGCACCCTCGGACCATATAACATCATATTCCTCTTCTGCAAACGGCAGGTCGTCCATTGAACAGCAAAGGGTCGTTATTTTTTCAGAATGCCCCATGTTTTCAGCCCTGTCTTCAAGTACTTCAAGAAAATCTTGAAACAAATCAACTGCCGCAATCTGAGCTTCCAATAAGCGAGCAAGTAATAGGGTGGAAGCCCCCGTACCGCAGCCGATATCGGCAATCTTTAATGGCGCAGCTCGGTCTATCATCGCCAGGCTGAGAGCTTTCTCCGACTCTGCATCCCCCCCTGGACCTTGCCGGTTTGCATTTTTATAAAGGTCTATTAAAAGTTGATAATCTTCCATCAAGCTATCCTCATCGGTTTTTATCCTCGATAGTTTTTATATGGTTCCCTTTATATCACGGTTTCGTCATTGGTGGCAGTTTCAAACACACTCGCATGATCCGTAGTGGTTTATTGGCAAGAATATATTTCATAATGTTATTGATATCATAAAATATTTATGAGGTGGATTTGTCAACTTTGGTATAATCTATACTTTGAACAATGGTTAGAATAGATGCATCCGAATAAAATGCGGAGTTTTCTATTTCTGTCCTCATAAGACGCCTCTGTAAATCGCTTTTTTTATCTCGGTGTTCCAAAGAAGTTTAATGGCTACTCTCCGAAGTAGTGTCTTTGCAGGTTGTGTTATACGGACCGCGACTCTCAATTTTAAAGCCAGTCCACAGGGCTTCTATCCATAAGGCTGGCGCTATCTCTCAAGTTCCCTCTTTAGCCTTTCCCTTTTCTTCTCGGCCTCTTTTTTTATCCTTTCTCTCTCCTTTTCTGCTTCTCTTTTGTCCTTTTCTCTTTCTTTCTCCTCTTGTTTTTTCAATTTTTCTCTGTCTATTTCTAACTTCTTTCTGGCCCTTTCTCGGTCCTTCTCTAATAATTCCCTTTCATCCTTTTCAGTAATAAACGCAGGACCTTCACTCTTAACTTCGCTTTGATTTGTTGATTCAGATATCTCATCAATTACTATCTGCGGAGAAGTCTTTCCAACAGCCCGATCGGCATCACCTTCCTCAGCACGCTGCTGTGGAGTCAATGGGGCAAGGTCATTTTTATAGGGTATTATGAGGGTAACATAGATAATTAAGCCTATTACAAGGAGAGTAGCAAAGATAATAACCAACCTCAGTATTGATCTTCCTGATTTTCTCTGTTTTATTGACGGTATTGATGGCGGCTTTGGCTTAGTAACGCCCTCTTCATAAACCTCATAAATCTGTATCGGTTCAGGGATGCCTTTAACAGCATAATCGCCATGTTTTTCAAAGTGGCAATTTTGGTTTTTTATCCAGCCCCTGGCACTGTCATAAATAGAATAGGTAAGATAGATATGTCCTCCATCGGCAAGTGATTCCACGCGAGCTGCTCTGTTGACATGTCTACCAAAAACATCCAGTGAAGTGCTGTCTTCTACCGCAACCTGGCCCATGTGCATACCAATCCTGACAATTATTGGTTCTTCTTCTGGATTTTGTTTGTTGTAGTCGTGCAGGGCTTTTTGGATTTCCAAAGCCCGTTCTACCGCTACTGATGGTTCTGAAAAGACAGCCATAATAGAATCACCAATATTTTTAATATAGAGACCCTGCCTATTTCGCTCGATAATTTCCAACAGAATATCATTATGTCTTTTCCTCATGTCATTTGCATATATCTCTCCTCGAAATTCGGCTATCTCTGTTGAGCCCTTTAGGTCTGTAAATACTACGACGAGCACAGAGGTATCTTTCTCTCGGCGAAAGGCATCTATTCTTTGGACTTCATCAGCCCCCAGCTCTCTTAAGATTCTTCTCTGATTAACTATTGATATCGCCATTCCGGCATACCCGTTTTTTTAAGGGTTGTGGTGGAAACAAGAATTACTGCGGTAACGTGGGCCAATAATTTGGATTTTTAATGATTAACTATAGGTAAAATCAATCTAAATCGTCAAGAAAATCAAGTGAGTAAACAATGATGATAAAAAGCGTCAAAAATAATTCTTTAACAAAGACAGGGCAGCCTCTGCACACATGTTTCTCTGAACTCAAAAATGTCTGCTCTTGAATATGTTTACTGATTATATTAAATTACATTTTACAATACATACCCTGGATTTCATTTATTAACCCTAAAAATTAGGGGGAAAGCTATGAAAATCCAACGATCCATTTTATTCGCGGTATTGTTTATATCCGTATACATAATCACTCCTACACTTTCCTATTCCGGCAGTGAGGACCCTAACAAGGAAACCCTTATTAATCTTATTAATGAGCTTGAGAGCGCAGTCAACAGCGCCGATAAAAAGATGGTCGCCCACCCCAATTTCATAAAAGAACTTCGAGGCCTCATTGAAAAATATCGGGGCAAATTTCGCACCGTTTTTCTGAAAGAGAATTTTTCTGACGGTGACTACATTAAAAATCCAAAATGGGATGTGGTCTCAGGCCAATTCGAAATTACCCCTTCAAAAAGGCTTCGGAGCAGCGTGGTCTCTGAACGCCCCGTAGAAAAGCCTGCCACAGAGGAGAAAAAGGACCTTTTCGGAATGCTGCTTAAAGAAGTACTTAAGCCCTCGTCCGATATTCAAGAAGAGAAGAGCTCTCCAGCTAAAATTAAAGAGGCCTCTATCCATACTAATGTAGAAATTGGCCCTGTTTTTGAGTTGGATATCAGTATGATTTCCAACTCAAAATGGGGCTCAATGGAACTGGTCCTGCTGGGAGGAAAAAAGCGTGTACCATATTATCGCCTGGTTTATAATGCTTCACCTTCACCGGACCGCCCTATCCAATTCTTCAGGGAACGTGGTCTAAGAAGTTACCTCATTGATGAGGCAACCAAATACCCTTTACTCGATGACGGTAATCTCCACAAAATCCAATGGATTCGGGATCTGCAGGGTAATATAAAAGTACTGGTGGACGGTAAAGAGATCCTTTCCACCGTAGACGTTTTTTATAAGGATAATTTTACAGGCTTTACGATTGTTAATAGAGGCGGCACCTATGAATGGGGGCCGATCAATATTTTTGAGGCTTCTGACAAATAGTTGCAGAGCAGTTCACGGAGCTACCGATGGATGGTGACCCCTTGCCATTGATCGTGATAATTAAAACCGGTGGCTAACAAGGCGCTCCTTCCGACGCCGAAAAGGCACGGCAGAGCTTGAAAGTTCGGCGTTGAAATATGGCAACCGTCCCAAAAAAGGGATTACTTATGAAACAATGCTCATGTGTTATTAATTGTCTGGCATGGCTGTTCGCGTTATGTCTATTTTGGGACGGGAATGTGTTTTCGGCGGAACTTATTTTCAAGGATACACAGTATTCATTCCAGACGCTCCGGGCAATGGGTTATGCCGTAAGTGGAGGTGCAGACATAGGTGAAGTGCTCAAGACGGTTTACGCGATCAAGGAAGGAGACGATGAAAGCTGGTATAGGGAATGGTTGAAAACTGCGGAACATTGCGAGAAAACTGGAGATGAATTTCTTGCGCGAGGCAAAACAATCAGTGCGAGGCAGGAGTTCTTCAAAGCCTCCAACTATTACCGAACGAGCGAATTTTTCCTCCATACCAATCCGGACGATCCGCGCATTGTGTCGGTTTGGAAGAGAAGCCGCGACAGTTTCCTGAAGGGTGCGAAGCTGGCCGATCACCCCATCATACCTGTCTCAATCCCCTTCGAAGGAACGACGTTGCCGGGATACATGTGCCTCGCTGACGCATCCGGCGCAAAAAGGCCGTTACTTATTGTTCAGACAGGTTTTGACGGCACAAAAGAGGAACTCTATTTTGAAACTGCTTATTTTGCAGTCAAACACGGCTATAATGTTCTCCTCTTTGAAGGGCCGGGGCAAGGAGAAGTGATTCGAATACAAAAACTGCCATTTCGACCTGACTGGGAAACGGTTGTAACACCTGTGGTGAATTACGCCATCAGTCGAAATGAGGTTGATGACGAAAGAATTGCCCTGATGGGTATAAGCTTTGGCGGGTATCTCGCCCCTCGAGCCGTCGCGTTTGAAAAAAGGATTAAGGCATGCATTGCCAACGGCGGTGTATACGATTTTCACATGACTGCTCACCTGACGCAGGATTTAGAAAAGTACCTTGACACCCCTGAAGGTGCCGAACAAATAGATCAGGATATATATGCTAAAATGAAAATAAATCCTTCCTTGAGATGGGTTATGGCCAATGGTATGTTTACCTTTCATGCCAGATCTCCAAGTGAATGGCTTAGAATGACAAGGCCTTATACCATGAAAGATATTGCAGCAAAGATTGCGTGTCATATCCTTGTTGTGGATTCGGAAGAGGACAAGGATATGCCGGGGCAGGCACGAATGCTTTACAGTTCCATTACGTCTCCCCGGAAAGATTTTCTGCTGTTTACAAGGGAGGAAGGGGCCGAAGAGCACTGTCAGATGGGGGCCATTCTTATATCGAATGCGCGAATTCTTGACTGGCTGGATGATATCATGATGAGAGCCAAGGAAGAGACAAATCGATGAGTAAGGTTAATCGGGTAGCCGGGGGTTTTAACCCCCCAGCCCCCACAACACCCGGCATG
>CAZVGY010000140.1:0-8384 GCA_964627015.1 uncultured Desulfobacteraceae bacterium | reverse complement strand
CTTTCCTCAAAGCATTGGAAGATAAAAAATTTACACAAGAAACTTGACTGCACCAAGCCTTTCCTTTCAGCCGCACTCAGTTATTCAAATTTGTCAACTAAGCAGTACACACCAAAATTTCGGCATGTTAAATAATCAGAATACGTCGCTATATTTACGAATCGAAACACTAAGTGCTCAAATAGCCGGGTAAAATCCTTGACGAACATGCAAATTTTAGATAAGTTTTTCTAAGTTTTCAAAATAATGGCTTTAACCTCTTAACGGTAGGGCACATGGATCAATTTTCAAAGAATCCCGATTCTTAATTACAGAACGGGATTTTTTTATTCCATGATTTTCTATAATTTGATTATTTGGCATTGACCCACAATGCCATGGAACAACATTAAAATCAGAACAAAAGTCCGGCAGGTACGCTGATGCATAAGTATGATTTCGATCTGGGTCGAAGAGATATACAACAGCTTTCAAACGCAGAAGAGGTTACCGCCTTTTTCGCTCGACTCGGTTACTCGACCGATGTGCAGATTGAACAAACTGTCGATAACCTTGGAATTACATCAGATGGTGCCAAGCGGCCGGTAAACAAAATCTGGCTCATATCGGATGAGCAAACTTTTCTGCAGGTTTACCTCTTCGAACTTAAAACGGTCAGCATGACCAGTGTACGCGAGTTGTCACGTGCGTTTCGAAATAAGGCCGGCAACTACCTTTTTATCCTTACCAGCGGATATGACAAACTTGATTTTGTTCTTATTGAGCGGATAGTTCCAAACGGGGATTCCGGACTGATAGGGACCCGGCATTCAGGAGTGCGGCCGCGGATAATTACTGTGGACCGCAGGGACCCCGGACTTGTCGCGATTCGAGTTCTCCGGAGATTTACTTACACGGAATCCGACCCTTTCTACCAGTACGAAAAACTACTCTCGGCTTATTCTATCGCTGAATGGTCTGAGGAATATTTTAATAACCGGGCGCTATTTTCCGATTACTTTCTCATAAATCGGCTGCCAACGCGACCTGAATGGCGCGAAGACCCAAAACCGGCATATAAAAAGCTGAGAGAGATATGTAAAGATAACGTTTCCGAATATATTTCTGAGCGTGAATCAGGAATACGCCTTAACCTGTTTGAACCTGTTTTTAAAGAGCTGGGCTTTCAAATGAAAGCCGGCAAAGGTGCTGCTGATCCCTCCTATGGGCAGCCTGATTATTATCTCTATTCAACAAACCATAACCATAAAGATCATAAGCCAATTGCGGTTGCATTAATCTATCCATGGGGCCGCTCACTGGACGGAAAAGATGACCAGCGTGACAAAGACACGCCGGAAGAAAATCCCGGAGCGGCAGTCATCAGTCTCCTGGAGGCTGATAAGGCTCCATGGGCAATAGTAACAAACGGCAGGATATGGCGCCTTTATTCTCAGAAGACCCACTCCCGCGCGACGAACTATTATGAGATTGACCTTACTGAGGCCTTATCTTTGGGTAGCCCGGCCCATACCGATCCGGCCCTGGCCTTCCGCTATTACTGGCTGTTTTTTCGGAGTGAGGCCTTTGAGAAGAAGAAAAAAATCCATGAGGGGAGAGAACTTGAACACTCTTTTCTGGATCAGGTTCTGCTCGGGAGTGAGGAATACGCGAAAGAACTCGGTGAACGCCTAAAAGAACGCATCTTTGACCGGATCTTCCAGAATTTGGCCGAAGGTTTTATCGCTGATATCAGGTCAAAAGAGGGCAAGGATATTGAACTGCATCAGGATAGGTTGGACAGTATATTCCATGGTACATTAACTCTTCTCTATCGCCTTCTGTTTCTCCTTTATTCCGAGTCACGCGATCTGCTCCCCGCAAGAGAAGAGCGAGGCTATTTCGAGGCCAGCCTCAAGAAGCTTAAAGAGGAAATCGCCCAGAATGCCGGAAAGATCGAAGACGACTCTCACGAAAAGCTCTCAAGGCATTATCCTTTAGATGAGTATACATTATATCAACGCCTGATGCATTTGTTTGAAATAGTTGACACGGGAAATGAAAGACTGAACGTGCCGGTCTATAATGGAGGGCTTTTTATGACTATCCCGGCGGATGATGACAACTCTGCCGAGGCTGTCAATGCCCGCTTTATTCGCGATCACGCGGTACCTGATCGCTATCTTGCTCAGGCGATCGATCTGCTTGCCCGGGATGTGGATGATAAACGGCAGGATCTGGTCTTTATTGATTATAAAAGCCTGGGGGTTCGTCAGTTAGGCTCCATGTATGAAGGGCTACTCGAGTTTCGACTGAGGATTGCTCCGGAGAAGATGGCCATCGTCAGAGGAAAAAAAACAGAAGAGATCCTCCCTTATAAAGAAGCAAAAGCAAAGAACCATAAAATACTGACGGATGGAAGGGGAAAGATCGCAAAAGAACGGACGATTCCAAAGGGAACCGTATATCTTGAAAACGATAAGCGTGAGCGAAAGGCGACCGGTTCGTATTATACGCCCGAGCATATAGTGAAATATATAATAGAGCATGCAGTAGGCCCAGTGCTCAAGGAAAAGCTGGAACTATTCAGGCCAAAACTCAGAGAAGTTGAAAGAAAAAGAAAGGCATTTGAAGACAGGCAGAAAGCTCTTATCAAGGGCGGCCTGAAGCCGGAATCGGAAGAAAAAAAGAAATTGATCGGCAGGGAACTGGTTGATGAGCTGTTTAACATCAGGGTACTTGATCCGGCTATGGGTTCAGGCCATTTCCTTGTCCATGCCGTTGATTACATTACCGACAGCATGCTCGATTTTCTCAATTCCTTTCCGGTAAACCCTGTCCGGGATTTCCTGGAAAAGACACGCGTGACCATCCTGAAAGAGATGGATGACCAGGGAATAACCATTGACGCGAGCCGGTTGACGGATGTCAATCTCTTGAAGAGACATGTCCTGAAACGTTGTATCTACGGTGTTGATCTTAATCCCATGGCGGTTGAGCTGGCAAAGGTGTCATTGTGGCTGGACTGTTTTACCCTGGGAGCCCCACTTTCATTTCTCGATCATCACCTTCGTTGCGGCAATTCTTTGATCGGCGTCACGGTTGAAGAGGTTCGTGAGGCTATTGAAGGGGGCCAGCAGAGCCTTTTCGGTACACGATTTACCGGGCTTAAGATGGCTATCGGTTTAATGCGTGAGATTGGCGAGTTACCTGACGTCACCAGCAAGGACGTTTCCGAATCACGCAGAAAATATAAAAAGGCTACGGTTGAACTCGTGCCCTTTAAACGTATCCTTGACATGTATACAAGTCGTTGGTTTGGAAACGAGACCTACTCATCAGGAAAGGGAGCAAAGAAAAGGGTACACGACCCGGCAAAGGAATTTCTGCGAAGCCAGGAAGTGGAGGCATGGTATCAAGATCCTGAAGGCGCGAAGCTTTCCGAGTGGGGCCGAAAGGTTGCCGAAACCGCCGCCCGCGCTGCCGCTAAAAAACGTTTCTTTCACTGGGAACTCGAATTCCCCGAAGTATTCTACGGTCCGAAACCTGGAACCGAGCGGTATATTGATCGTCTGGAAGGCGCGGGATTTGATGCGGTTGTGGGGAATCCGCCGTATGATGTTTTAGCTGAAAAAGAATTGGGATATGTTATTTCTGATGAGATAGAATATTATAAGAGTAATGCGATATTCTATCCATCTATAAAAGGAAAAAATAATCTGTATAAATTATTTGTTTGTCGAGGTTTAGATATTGCTTCCAATGATGGCTTATTTTCTTTTATTACTCCTATGGCGTTGCTTGGTGATAGTCATTCTAGTGAAGTTCGTCGTGTTTTGTTAGAGCAAAGTGGTTTAATAAATATAGAAGTCTTTCCTCAGAAGGATGATCCTAGACGTCGAATATTCTTCGAAGCAAAACTGTCAACTGCAGTTTTTGTTGCGAGAAAAAGTATAGTTGGAAATAAATTTATAATTCGCTTACATCCTGGGAAGGATATAAATATTTTTTCAGGTGAAGTTATTGTCTCTCCAGACATGATACTATTATTTGATGACGAAAATCACACTATCCCTTGTTGCCAAAAAAAGGATTGGGATATTGTAGCTAAGTTACTCAAACTTCCTAATACAAAATATATCAGAGATTATTGCAAAGCCTATCAAGGTGAAATAAATGAAACTACCGATAGTAAGCTTGGCCTTGTGTCAAAAAACCCTAAAGATGGTCCGCAAATATTAAGAGGATCGGCAATTACACTATATATCCTCCGTGATCAATCACAGGGAGAAAATATATATCTTAAAAGAGATAAATATCTCGCAAAGAAAAAAGATAGTGAGAAAGCTAAACACCATAAATATGATAGAGTGGGTTGGCAAGAAAGTTCAGCACAAAATAATTTTCGTAGGATAATTAGCGCAAAGATACCGAAAGGAGAATTTTGTAATCACAAAATTAACTATATCCCAGAAAACGAATGTGATCTCCCGCTGGAGATGTTATTGATATTATTAAATAGTAATATTAGTGATTGGTATTTCAGATTAGGCAGTACTAATAATGCTGTTAGTCACTATCAAATATACAATCTTATTGCGCCGTCTGTACAAAAAGTAGAAATTAATAACAATTTTAAATCGTTGTTAGAAAATGAAGATTGGGAGGGACTCTTAATTTCTTTAAAAAATGCATGTGATGGTTCTGGAATAATGCCTATTCAGGTTATGGATTCCTTAATATCATTATGCAAAAGAATTATGATTATTGAACAGAAAAGGAAAATAAGAAATCGTTCGGATAGGTCAAATCTAGATAATGAATCTCAGCGATTACAAAATATAATAGATGAAGTGCTTTTTCATTGTTATGGAATGAATAACGAAGAGGCAATGTATATAAATAATCGACTTAAAGAAATGCTCTAATTTTATTTAAAAAAATGCAGATACCCTACGTAATAGATAACGCCTCCATCACCCTTGCAGATGTGCTTAATGAACTATTGAAAAATAATGTGAATCAGTCTCTGGATACTGCCACTGCCTACTTCAATGTTGGCGGCTTCGGATTGATTAAAGAGGGTCTTCAGGCACTGGGAAGCTTTCGGTTGTTGCTTGGGGAAGCGCCGGAAGGCGCGGAGCGGATCGGACTTAAGCCGCAGAAAAACCTTGTGTTTGACCGGCTTGTAAAAGACCTCAATGCCGTACCTTTCAACGAAGATATGCTCAGGCTGGTAGAGGACCTGATCACATATCTTTTTCAGGACAAGATACAGGTGCGGGTTTATGACAAAGGATTTCTACATGCCAAGTGCTGGCTCTTCTATTCCGAGCGTCCGGGCCAGCAGATGCTTTTTGACCGTTTTAAACCGGTATTTGCCATTGTCGGCTCATCAAATTTTACCTCAGCGGGCCTGACATCCAATAACGAATTGAATCTCACACACAAGGTATTGCTGGACCCGGCAGAGGCGACTGATGAAGACGCCGCTCACGCAGTCCAATGGCTCACCGAAGATAAACCGAGCACCAGGATCACAGAAACGAATCGCCAGTTGATCAAGAGCGAGGTTGGTGCAAGGGCAATCATCGAACTGGAGAACTGGTTTTCACAACAATGGGCTGATGCAGTTGATTTTAAGACGGAGTTGATTGACCTGCTCAATCGATCCAAGTTCGGACAGGAGGAATACACGCCCTATCAGGTATATATGAAGGCCCTGTATGAACAGTTTCTCGATGATATTGACTCCGACGAAGTTTCTCATGTTGTTCGCTCTGCCGTTGAACTGGCTCAGTTCCAGGAGGACGCCGTAAAAAAGGCGCGCAAGATACTCTCCCGTTATAACGGGGTGATCATCTCGGATTCGGTAGGACTTGGAAAAACCTGGATCGGTAAAAAACTCCTTGAGGATTACGCTTACCACATGCGGCAAAAGGCGCTGGTTATATGTCCTGCCGGTCTCAGGGATATGTGGAAAAGGGAGCTTGGCCAGGCGGCCATTCACGCGGATTATCTCTCTCAGGAGGAACTGGGGCGCGATACCTTTGACTTCGAACCCTATACCGATTGTGATGTGATCCTTGTTGATGAGTCCCACAACTTTCGCAACAAGAATTCCCATCGTTACGCGAACCTGGAACGTATCATCGGGGGCAACAGAGGAAGGGGCAAGCTGAGTGCGCCTAAAAAGTTAATGCTTTTGACCGCAACTCCCATCAATAATGACCTCCTGGATCTTTACCATCAAATCAACCTTTTCACGCAGGGGGACCGGGCATATTTTTCCGCGGCGGGTATTGGCGATCTGTACAAGTATTTTTTGAAGGCGCGGAGGGAGTCCCATTCGGGCATGATCCTGGGAACTGATATTTTTAACCTGCTCGAAGAGATAGTTATTCGCCGCACTCGAAACTATATAAAAAAGGCATATCCTATGGCCACAGTGAATGGCCGCAAAATCAGATTCCCCCAAAGAAAGCTTAAAACAGTTCATTATGATTTAGAGGCAACATATCAAGACATTTATTTGCAGGTGGTCAATGGCATTACTCAGCTCAAGCTGGCGCCCTATAATCTGGAAACCTATAAAAAAGAAGGCGTCGAGATTGATGAGATGGAAAAAGGACGTCAGCAGGCATTGGTTGGTATTTTTAAATCGAGATATCTGAAAAGGTTTGAATCCAGTATCGAGGCGTTTCGTATAAGTGTAAGGCGCGCTCTCGCGTTTATTCAAACCTTTGAGGACTACCTTCTTGATGGCAGGTTAATGTGCAGCAGTGATTTTCATAAGGCATTACGTTATCTTGAACGGGATGAGGAGGACGATGCCAAACCTGGATCACTTGCTGAGGATATGGATGCAAGCGAAGAAGCTCGAATCCTGCTTGATGAATTGGAAAGGATAGAACCTGCCGACTATAACCTGAGAAAATTAAACCAGGATGTCAGACATGACGTTGAAATTCTTTCTGGCATTTGGGGTATTGTAAAAGATATCGGGCCGAATCAGGATGCTAAACTGGTCAGGCTGAGAGATCTGTTAAAGAGTGAATTTAGTGATAAGAAGCTCATTATTTTCACTTATTATAAGGACACGGCAAGATATCTTTACCGAAATATCGGGCACCCGGATTATGAGGAGGCCAGAAATTTCAAGGAATCTCTCGGGGGAATAAATATAAGGCGTATGGATTCGGATGCAGATCCAAGGGAACGTCTGAGAATAGTTCAGGGCTTCGCGCCTAAATCAAATAAAAAACCGCAATGGGTGGATACGGATCATGAGATAGATATCCTGATTTCAACAGATGTCCTTTCCGAAGGACAGAATCTTCAGGATTGTGGGCATTTATTGAACTATGACCTGCACTGGAATCCCACGCGAATGGTCCAGAGGGCCGGACGTATTGACCGGATAGGCACTGATTTTGAAACTCTCTGGATCTATAATATGTTTCCTGATGAGGGCCTAGAAAAATTACTTGGGCTTGTTGAGAGCCTTTCCAGGAAGATCGATGATATCAATCAGACCGGTTTCCTTGATTCCAGCATCCTTGGAGAGACGGTTAATCCTCGCAATTTTAATACACTACGCCGGATTAGAGAAGAGGACGGGACGGTTATCGAGGAAGAGGAGCAATTCACCGAGCTGGTCAGTAATGAATTTCTATTGCAGAGTCTGCAAGGCCTTTTAAACACGGAAGGTAGAGAAATGCTGGAAGGACTGCCCGACGGCATCCATTCCGGTTTGGTAAAGGCCGGGAACCGCGGCATTTTCTTTTATTTTCAAGGCCGCCCGGAAGGAGAAGAAAAAATACACTTCTGGAAATACTATGATATGAAAACAAAAGAAATAATCGATAACCGATTTATAATCGCCAATCTAATAGCATGTGATAAGCATACGCCTCGCGTTGTCGACCCGGATATGTTCGATAAGGTCTTCGATGTTCAGGAAAAGGTGATAGCGGATATTTTAAAATCCTTTGGTAAACAACTGGCATTGGAAAAGGTCCCAAGAACCCTTGATCCCATACAGCAAACGATTGCCGCCACCATACAAAATTATATCAACCACCCCGATATAGACCGACAAAAAGCGATCGCGGCGATTAGGTTTTTAAATGAGCCAAAGATGGCAGTGCAGATCAAGGAACTACGCGGTATATACAGAGACTTCGAGAAGAAAGATAAGCCAGTGTCCTTAGTTGATCACATCTTGCAGATGATAGAGCAGGCTGGAGGTGCAGGATCGGAGTCCGTGATGGTATTTTCAAAATCACAAATAAACCTCAGAAGTGAAGACTTATGCCTCATTTGTTTTGATTTCGTGTCGTAACTATTTAAATAAGGGGCTTAGGAAGCAAAAAATTAAATTGGCTTTTTTCTAAGCATAGTTA
>CAZVGY010000139.1:0-8402 GCA_964627015.1 uncultured Desulfobacteraceae bacterium | reverse complement strand
CGAATCGGGTCGTCCCGCTAAAGCGGGGCTCACGATTCGAACAAAGAGCTATTCAGAAACAGGACAAGGGAACATGTATAAAAATATGAGGTTTGAGGTTTGAACTGCAGAGTTTTTGCCACGGATGACGCGGATTACACGGTGAGAGAGAAAGATTGAACCGCGAAGACGCCCCAGTGGAATACGCTTCGCTGATCCGTTGGATATTTCACGGGGCAAGGCAAAGGGCGCGAAGGTTTGTACGAATCGAAGAAAGACACGCTCAAAGTCCGCTTACAGCGGCCCTCTTCTGGCGCAGTAACAGGATCCGAATCTAATATCTGAAAACAAACAGGCTCGTTTTCATACATTAATCCGGTCCCCTGCTTTGAGCAGCTCGATAACGGTAAAGTACAAGCGTAAAATACGAGATCCGGAGTAATAAAGCCTGTAAAGGACCCCTGCTAATGATTCGGACAAAGAGTTTAATCCTTTATCAGAAGATGTAGATCAATTCAGAAATAAAAGCACAGAGGAGCGTAAAACAGTTTCAGAACACTGAAAATGTATCTGGCGTTCAAGGTTTTGGAAATTACAGAAGTCAGAATTTATTATTGAGCAGAGACCTTATAAAAATCAGCACCCAAAAATAGCTTTTTTCCTTGTATTAATTCCAAAAAAGTTATATTAAAACAGGAATGAAATCCAATATAATTATACCAAGGGAGTTGATTTCCCGGATACAGGATCGTCTTTTTCAAGGTAAGGCAATCATCATACTCGGTCCCAGGCAATCCGGAAAAACCACACTTATCAAGGCTATTCTGGATCAATCAAATGAAAAATATCTTATGCTCAACGCCGACGAGCCTGATGTGAGGGAACTTTTACGGGAAGTTACATCGACCAGGTTGCGGACGATTATCGGAGAGAACCGTATTGTCTGTATTGACGAGGCACAACGGATTGAAAATATCGGCCTCACGTTGAAGTTATTGACCGACCAGCTTCCTGAAATCCAGGCGGTTGCCACCGGATCTTCGTCCCTAGACCTCAATTCCAACATTGCCGAGCCTCTCACCGGCAGAAAATTCGAATTTATCCTCTATCCTCTCTCCTTCAATGAATTGGCAGCACACCACGGCCTCCTTGAGGAACGCCGTTTCCTTGAACACCGGTTAATATATGGCAGCTATCCTGAGATCGTCACTTCTGCGGGCCGGGAACAGGAATTGATAAAACTTTTAGCGGGGAGCTATCTGTTTAAAGACTTGTTGATTCTGGAGGGTATCAAGAAGCCGGCACTTCTTGAAAAGCTCATCAGGTCCCTGTCCTTGCAGCTCGGCAGCGAGGTTTCCTATCACGAGCTCGGGCAGCTTACAGGGGCGGACAGCCATACGGTGGAGCGTTATATTGATCTGCTGGAAAAGGCATTTGTTGTTTTCACCCTGCCAGCTTATAGCCGCAACGTTCGTAATGAAATCAAGAAAGGCAAAAAAATCTATTTTATAGATAATGGAATCCGCAATGCCGTCATCGGTAATTTTCTCCCTGTCTCCAATCGTACCGACAAAGGGGCCTTGTGGGAAAATTACATGATTTCAGAACGGTTTAAGATGCTGAACAACAAAGGAAAGAATGCCTCCGGTTTTTTCTGGCGTACGACCCAGCAGCAAGAAATTGACTATATTGAAGAGCAGGGGCAGGAACTTTTGGCCTGTGAGTTCAAGTCTAATCCAAACCGGAAGAAGATCAGCTTGCCCAAAACCTTCACACGAGCATATCCAAAAGCAAAAATACACGTAATCACGCCAGCTGATTATGACAAGTTTCTGACGACGTCTGAAATTTAAGGGGACTTTAAACGTCCATCAATAACTCATCAACTCAGTCTAAAAGGCTAAACTTCCTTCCTTTGCAATCAGTTCACCCCTTCTTACCGCATACCCGATCCCATGACCCGGGGAGACAAGGCGACGTCTATGAATATATGCCTTGAGGTTGAGCTACGGAGTTTTTTGCCACGGATGACACAGAAGAAAGGATAAAACCGCTAAGACGCCTAGGACGCCAAGTTTTGTGCGAATCGGGTCGCCGAAAAGCTTCGGCTCACGATTCGGACAAAGAACTATTCTGAAACAGGCGGTTTTTACATCGATGATCATATTTGATGCTCTGGAAGGAAAAATAAAAGCACAGTTATTTTAAAAGAGAAAGATCAGGAAAAGATTGAACCGCGAAGACGCCCCCAGAGAAATACGCTTCGCTGACCCCTGCGGGGTATATTTCACGGGGCAGGCAAAGCACGTCAAGAAAGACACGCTCAAAGTCCGCTTTGAGCGGCTTACGAATTGAACAAAAAATGTGTGGAAGCGATCAAGAAAATGAGGATTATAAAGATAAGGGATTCTGTAACTGGTCAATGGCCATTTCCACTATGACCCTGGTAACGAAGAGACTGCTAACCTCATAAAGGTTAAGGATGTGGTGCTGAGCATCAGCTATTGAAATCTTTCCCAGATGGTAAGCCCTGGCTACGATACCCAAGGATCCGACGGGAACCAGTTTCAGGCGTTTGGCCGCTTCACGGACGGCTAAATCGTCGGTCAACAGAATCGGGACATCTATTTGTTTGGAAAGATACAGGCATTCACACTCTCCTGAATGCAGATCCTTTAAATCGTTCCTTTCAACAAACCCTGTGACATCACTCTGTGGGATGCTGTGGCGTTCGATTTTTGATAATTTCAAGAGATCCTCACCGGGGGTTCTGCCGTATTCCACTGTCTCCGCCCAAACAGCGTCCGGTATATGCAGATTCGCAAAGATGGATAGGATGTGAAGGCAATCGATCTCTGTCAGGTGAATAAGGGGGCCGGCATCAGTAACAGCGACTAATCTTCCGCGGCCCATGCCATGTCCTCCATCATCGCATCTTTTTGACGTTCAGCCAAGTTCACCCAGTCAATACCTACTGATTCAACGGCTTCGTCACGAGAAATTTCATGGCGCAGGTAACGCCCCAGAATGTGTTCTCGCCACAGTTGCCGCAGGCCGATTTGAAATGCCTTGGTCATGACCTCGGATTCAGGTTTTCGGGTCTCGCGAATGAGGGTTTCTAAATATCCTGCTGTATTTTCCATGTCTCTTCCTTAAAAAGTATTATAAAATATACAAGATACACATGATTTAATTTTTGCAAAAAATAATCTAATTTACAAGATATAAGTTCTCTGTTCAACGCCTCATAGTCTAAGGGGTCTGAGACCAGGGGGGGGCCATGAAATTATGACTTGTCATGTGGTTAGGTCTGTTGTTGAGTCTTGATCAATAGGTTCGGGGGTCAAGCCCCGGCAGTTCACCATAAAAGCAAGGCCTTACGTCACATGATGATGTAAGGCCTTTTTTGTTTGGAATGGTGAGTTCGTTGTGTTCGTTAAGAGCGTTGAGAACTCTTTTTGCCGCGAATTTTAGATAAAAAACCGAACCGCCAAGACGCCCCAGTGAAATACGCTTCGCTGATCCGTTGGATATTTCACGGGGCAAGGCGAAGCACGCGAAGGTTTGTACGAATCGGGTCGTCCCGCTAAAGCGGGGCTCACGATTCGAACAAAGAGCTATTCAGAAACAGGACAAGGGAATATGTATAAAAATAAGCGAGCTTATGTTTATCCATTAATCCGGGTCCAGCTTTGAGCGACCTAAGACCTTTTTAAAAAAGAACCGGAACCGGGAAGCATTCCCAGTAAAATACGCTTCGCTGACCCCTTTGGGTATTTCATGTGGCAGGTAGAGAACGCGAACGGACTGTAATGATTGGATATAAGGTGCGTCTAGCCCTGAAGAACCTCTGTATCACGGTTCTTGAGGTATTAATTATTCATAATGGGTCCACATACGAATGACCTTAACGGTTTTGATATCATCGAAGATTTGATAAATAATTCGGTGCTGGATATTAATCCTTCTGGAACAGGCTCCGGATAGATCGCCTACCAATTTCTCATATGGGGGCGGTGTGCGATAGGGATCCTCTTTGAGAATGTCTAGAAGTTTCTCTGCTTGGGGCTTTAAACCGGAGCGGGAGAGTTTTTTCGCGTCTTTTTTGGCTTGTTTTGTATAAACTACACGCCAACTCACCAGTCAAGCTCCTCCTCACATTCTTCAATACGAGTGTTTAATCCCTCGCAAATGGATTCCCTCATTTCTGGGATCGACGTCAGATATAATGTTTCCTGGATTGCTCTCCAGTCTTCCTCGGAGACGAGAACAGCCGAATTCCTTTTACCCACAATTTGTACTGCCTCATGGGATTCGGCTACATCGTCAACAAGATTATAGAGTCGTTTTCTCGCCTCGGTTGCTGTAATAGTAGGCATTTTTATACCTCCTTATTGTGGTACGCTATATCGTACGCTTAATAATAGGGTATGTCAAATAAATATATTGATACTATTCTACCGCAAAAATAAATTCCAAGCACCAAGCACCAAATTTCAAAACGGAAAGGTATGTACACAGCGCGAGAAGGGTCAGACCTTCACAGGCTGTTTAGGAAAAAGGATTGAACCGCCAAGGCGCCAAGCACGCAAAGTTTTGTGCGAATCGGGTCGCCGGAAGTCTCCGGCTCATGATTCGGACAAAAAAGCCATGAACTGCGAACATAGAAAGCCTCAGAGGTCAGAGATCAGAACTGCAAAGTTTTTTGGCACGGATGTCACGGATATTTAACAGGCGCTTAAAGTCCGCTTTCAGCGTGTCCAAAAAGGTCTCTTTAAAGACAAAAATTGAAACAGAAACTGAACCGCCAAGGCGCAAAGCACGCGAAGGTTTGTACGAATCGAAGAAAGACACGCTCAAAGTCCGCTTACAGCGGCCCTCTTCTGGCGCAGTAACAGGATCCGAATCTAATATCTGAAAACAAACAGGCTCGTTTTCATACATTAATCCGGTCCCCTGCTTTGAGCAGCTCGATAACGGTAAAGGATATAAGGGACGTCCATTTGTAAATAAATAACTGGACTTGAAACCATCGGTTTGATATTTATCTCTTATGCCAAGATTAGCCCGACTAGATGCCCCCGGGGTTATACATCACGTTATTATTCGTGGTATAGAACGCAGAAAGATATTTCGGGATAATGAAGATCTAAAGGATATGTTAGATCGCCTCTCTTATCTTTTGCCTGCCACACATACAGCCTGCTACGCATGGGCACTTTTATCCAACCATTCGCATTTTCTCTTCCGCTCAGGAAGCCAAGGGCTTTCCACTCTAATGCGGAGGCTGTTAACAGGATATGCGATAAGGTTTAATCGAAGGCACAAGCGGCATGGTCAGCTTTTTCAAAATCGTTACAAATCTATCATCTGCCAGGAGGACACATATCTAAAGGAATTAGTTCGTTACATTCATCTGAATCCGTTAAGGGCTCGAATTGTCTCTGATATTAGGGGTTTAAACAGCTATAAGTATTGCGGGCACAGTGTTCTTATGGGAACAAGAAATTGTGATTGGCAGGACACAAAATATGTACTTTCCTGTTTTGGCAAAAGCATATCAAAAGGAAGACAGAATTATTATTCCTATATCAAAGAAGGTATAAGCCAGGGAAGACGCCCTGAGTTGGTTGGAGGCGGCTTGATACGTAGCCTTGGGGGCTGGTCTGAAATCAAAAACCTGAGATTAAAGGGTCAAGATCGCATCAAGGGTGATGAGCGGATACTGGGTGATAGCGAATTTGTAATGGATATCCTATCTGAAGCGGATGAACGGATGGATCGCCGTTATGAGCTGAAGAGCCTTGGATATACTATTGAAAAGCTTGAACAAAGAGTGTTAGATCTTTATGAGTTAGAAAAAGAGGCCCTGTACTCAAAAAGCAGGCAAAAAGTTCTAGCCGAAGCCAGGAGTGTCTTTTGCTATTGGGGGGTAAGGGAGTTGGGGCTGGAAGGGACTCTGATGGCGAAACGCTTAAACATGAGCCAGCCTGGAGTTGCATATGCAGTAAAAAAGGGAGAGAAAATCGTTAAAGATAACGATCTTCAAATGATTGAATAATTTCTGAACTGTAAATGGAAGAGCCCTATTTCGGTTTTATGAAAAATTCAAAGCTTTCCAAAAAGAAAT
This sequence comes from uncultured Desulfobacteraceae bacterium, assembly GCA_964627015.1. Lineage (GTDB taxonomy): Bacteria > Desulfobacterota > DSM-4660 > Desulfatiglandales > Desulfatiglandaceae > CAZVGY01. Next base: position 2,293 of record CAZVGY010000139.1, on the reverse strand, counting down.
GGATACTTAAGGCTCTGCTGACCTCCGTGTTGGCCGTCTTCCTATTACAGGGTATGTATTTTGCTGTTGTCATGCTCATGGGAAACGACACAAAGCCTTCTCATGCGATTGTAATTTTCAGGGGGTCGGAAAAACGCATTAAGACAGGCTATGCCCTTGCCGCCTCTGGAGCAGCGCCTAGGATTGTTCTTTCACCTGCAACCGATGCCCAGATGGATAAACTTGGTCGGAAATTACGCCTGCCACCGGAGGTTAAGCATCTGGCGGAGCCCTCCGCCCGTACCACCCTGGAAAATGCCTATTACACAGCTCAATTGATCAAAGTCCGGAATTTGCGATCAGTTACACTAGTAACATCCAATTATCATATGCCCCGCTCCTTGCTCCTGCTAAATCTGTTTCTGGCGGGTAAGGGGGTTACCATCGGCAACTACAAGGTTTCTGCTGCTGATAAAGACACCCGGCCTCCGAAAGGTTATAGAACCACCCTGGCCAAGCTGATATACAATGAGATGCTGAAATTCTGGGGAAGTCTTCTGGAATATGCCTTATGGCGGATTTCCGGTAATGCGTTTGAAGAAATCAACAACAGGCACCCGGCTTTATCTGCTTTGCGCTCATTTTTTCTGATAGATGTGCAGCCGTCGTGGTAAATGCGTTAGGCGGGAAAGAAAAGGGGAAAACGAAGAGAAAGGTAAGGGGTAAGAGGTTAGGGGTGAGGAGTGAGGGGTGAGGGGTTACAAAAATCGCCTGCATCTATTCCCTCGATCTAGTTTTTTATGAAATAATGATAAGTCTAAGGCCCCTCAAAAAATGAGAAGCCAGCTAGCCAGTTATGCGCTATCCGTATCTCTGTTCCTTCCGGATATGTTTTCTCTCTGTCAAGCTCTTTGACGATCTGTACTTTTTTTATCCCGGGAAAGCTGTTGCCAAAAACCGAAAAATTTCTGCTTGGGTTGCTGTCCGCCCATTTTACCTCCACCATCATAAAAGGCCTTTCATTTCTGGTGATAAAAAAATCAATTTCCCTGCCATCTTTTGTTTTGAGGTAATAGAGTTGTGCTGTCTCCCCGTGACAATCTTCCATATAATGAATTTCTTTTAATAGGGCACAAGCAGTCAGGTTTTCTAATTTTGTACCTGAGTCCCCGATAACCTGGCCTGTATCGTAAAAATAATATTTGGGTGCTTTAAGAATAGAGCGTGCGATATTCCGGTGAAACGGCCGGACACTAAAGATGACATACATATTTTCAAGTATCATCAGCCATCTCTTTATTGTCTTATCGGAACAGTGGAGATCCTGTGCAAGGGAGTTATATGAAACAGGGCTGCCCACTCTTTTGCGTAATAACTGGATAAGGGTCTCAATAGATGCAATCTGGCGGACATTCTCCAAGTCAATCATGTCCTGCTTAAGAATTATGTCCATGTGAACATGTTTCCACCGGTTATAGAATCTTGTACTTCCTTCCAGATAAGGTTCGGGAAAGCCTCCTGTATCAAGCAGACGATCCAGGGCAGCTTCAAGGTTATCAGGGTTATTTATTTTTTTGATCTCCTTCAGGTCAAGGGGATGAAGTCTAAACTGAAAAAAACGTCCGGCAAGAGAATCGCCTACCTTCCTGTATGTATCCAGCTTGGCGCTGCCTGTAACAATTATCCGCGGCTGGACGCCTTCTGTATCATAAATTCCTTTGAGCCATGATTTCCAATTTTTAAGCTTATGAAGTTCATCGAATATAATTAGATCTTTTGCCCTGTCCCATGATCTTTCAATAAGACCTAATCGGTGATCCGGGTTATCAAAATTGAGATAATCAAAATTTTTGCTCAGCATTTTGGCAAGGGTTGTCTTGCCGGACTGTCGGGGGCCAGTTATCAGGACAATCTTTTTCTTTAAATCGTCCAGGATATACTCTGTCAGATATCGATCCATGACGACTATTTAGCCCTTTATTCCGAATTAGTCAAGACTTTTTCGTATTTCATGCCGAAAAAGAAGATAAACAAAATTGAACCCAATTTAGGGGACGTCCATTTGTAAATAAATAACTCGACATGAAAAGTCGGTTTGGGGGATTTAGGGGACGTTTCAATGTGTGAGGGGATAGGAGGGAGGAGGGAGGAGGGAAAAACTGAACCGCCAAGGCGCCAAGCACGCGAAGTTTTGTGCGAATCGGGTCGCCGGAAGTCCCCGGCTCACGATTCGAACAAAGAGCTATTCAGAAACAGGACAAGGGAACATGTATAAAAATATGAGGTTTGAGGTTTGAACTGCAGAGTTTTTGCC
>CAZVGY010000138.1:0-8420 GCA_964627015.1 uncultured Desulfobacteraceae bacterium | reverse complement strand
GTGTCATTCGTTTACAGTCTACGTTTAGTATTTTGACATCATTCCTGGCGTACTGTCTCGTCTGGGGATTCTTATCAACAGCGATCTTCTCTTTCGCCTTAATATGGTTGATAAATTCACAATAACCAGCACCAACATCCATGACGGAACTCCCCTCGGGGATATATTTACATAATACCTGCTTACAGACTATCTCCCATACTCTATTCTTCTTTCTCAATTCTTTTGAAGAGAATCTCTGCTGGTATAAATTCATTATTTCCTTTTCTTTCATCATTACGCTACCGCCCCCTCACAGAGTCGCGACGAATCGGAATCTTTAAATCCAGACGTCAGGAATTATCTTGCTTAACAACACCGGAAATTGCCTCGTCGTTATGTATCCCGTGAGCGGCTGTACCTCAGGGGTATCACCGGCTACTGGATCAATGACGCCATGCGCCGTCCTTTTTGTGATCGAAAAAGAGATCGATCCGGGATTGTTGAGCACTTTGAGGCACGATATCGTTCCCCGCCTGCTTGATGATGTTCCCGATCAACCCAGCGAACAGCAACTGGCCGAAAACCCATCTTTTTGTCGATTTGCTCTTGTTTTCGACCGCGAAGGCTATAGCCCGACGTTTTTTGCTGAAATGTGGAAAGAGCATCGGATAGGTTGCCTGACCTATCATAAGCATCCAGGACAACCTTGGCCAGAGCAGTGGTTCACCAAGCATAAAGTAACCATGCTGATGATTCGTCAATTCATATTTTGCAAAGTCCCGTGATTACATCAATAAGCGGATTTGAGCTCAATGCCCCTATCAAAAACAACAAGTGCATCTGCCAGATTGTACTACTTCTTGGCCCATCTGTACCATTTGGGGTAGTGTAGTTCGGAGGCAATACCATTCTTAGACAAGGCAAAAATGCGAATTTCTGGATTGGCTCTGCCATTAAGGCGCGAAATTGGGAACATGAACTCAAACCCCGATGTGAGTAAGGTAGGATTATTAAAGTGTTTGACAATATCCCGGCGATTTATTTTAGTCGTGCCTGAGAAAAAAAACTTGCCATCTAAAAAGAGTACTATTGATTCTGGTGTCTGAGAGTTTTTTAGATCGACTGCCCACCCGGAAAATAATACACGTCCACTTTTTCGATCAGCCACATCAAGATGTAACTCTAAAGCATTCGGGATTACAGGTATGATTGTCCCATTAGAAGAAATTATCACTTCACCTTCCCGATCTTTTGATGCTGACAGCGTATAAGAAAAACCCGCCTGATTCCTTATACTTTTAAGGCATGGCCGGCCAGATACATTAGATACAAGGAAAACCTTAACATCGTTCTTACCCTGCTTAAAGGCCGTTTCCGGTACCATTGCTGACCATTCCGAAACACCATTTTTGACATAGGCCCATGTTACGGCACTTATTGTGCCATTGACACTAATAGCCAAGTTAAGATCCATTACAGAATCACTTTTTGTAAATAAGCGACCACTGATACAGCTCGGCATGAATGCTGCATTCAGGTCTATATCGTCATATAGAGTCTCTTGATCGAGTTCAAACCTGAGGTTTCCTTCCACCACATCAGGAAAATCGTTAGTATTACGCCCAATTAGGTTTTTGTGAGGACCAACGTTAAATAACCCACCAGGCTTTCCTCCGGTCCCAAAGTAATTCAGCTTGGATTTTAGGGCATCCTCTCTACTATGATAAATAGATTTTAACAAAAATTTCAACTTCTCGTTCTTAGGGTTTAAAAATGATACATTTTCGCGCTCTAACAGAGATTTATCAAATGCCGAACAGCCATCCATAGCCCATGGAACCTGGATGCCCAGTATATCCGCAATGGTTGGTAGGATATCAATAGTTTTCACGTTGCTATCACTAATGACACCCTGCTCTTGGTTAGGTGCTTTGATGAAGAGTGGAAAACACATAATATCCCCTGCATTTGATTTTGTAACTTCCCTTATATGATTTTTGGCCCGGAAACTGATCCCATGGTCGGCCGTCACAATAACCAGTGAACGCTTGTAAAGATCAACAGCCTTGAGCTTTTCCATAAGTTGTCCAAGTAGCGTATCTGTAAAGCCAACCTGAAGGAGATGACGCTGGTAGGCTTGGACGGGCAACCATTCGTCATCGCCCCAGATATTGCGTCTTGCAACGCCGCCATCCCTAACGTATTTAATTTGCAATGTATTATATTGTTTTCCGCTTGGCAAAAATTTCCAGGGACGGTGCGGAAACAGGATATGCAAAAAATATAAGGTCGGATGTTTCTTAGTGCTATTAGTGCTAATTGAATCAATGAAGTACAAGAACTGTGTGTAAGGATCACTGCGATGCCCCTTCCGCGAGGGTTTCTGCAAAACATCCTTTTCCAAGGTTTCGTTTGTGCCCGGTCCTTTTACCTCAGCATGTTCCTGTATGAAATCCTTCCAGCCTTGCGTAATGACGGGAAATACTGCCGTCAGGTCCGGAGGAAACATTATGTGAAGATAGACAATTGCCGAATCCCATAAAAGTGAATCCATTCGATCCGCTAATCTCCCACGTGTTACGTCCTCTTTAGTCAGCTCCATTGGGCACAGTTGGGTATAAGGCTCAACAACCTTTAGCTCGTATGAATTTCCCAGCAATGTAAAGAAATTGTTGGGATAATCAGCCGCGATCGGTTGCCGTGCCGGGTCTGGATACCTGCCGGTCAGAATGGAAGGGATAAGCATGTTCGTTTCGGCCGCCACGTTGGTAGCATTACGAAACCAGTAGGAATCCCGAGCAAGCCCAGAGAAATTCGGGTAGCGTCTAGCATCAATTTGGCCTTGTTCGTCCATCAAAGAAATCACGGGGAATTCATCGAAGACCACCATAATGATCGGAGCGGGATGATCTATTTTCATCTCAAGGGCAGAAGGGTCTTTCTCGGGAAAAACCACCTTATAAATCGGAGAGTTGAAAACAAATATGGCGGGAAAGATAAGTATTACCGGGCAGAGTACTGTCAGAAAAACCGCTACGGGACGAAAACGAACATAAGCGACAGTCGCGGCGACTCCCAATATCGCAGCAACCACGATGAGAGAAAGGCCAGGTAATTCGAATATTTTTTTGAGGACCTGAAGGGCAATAACCGCCAACAAAGTCGCAACCAGGAACAAATGCACAGCCCTGCGAAAACGTCTTCCAAAAATCCCGCTCACAGCCTCCATCAAAACGGCAATTCCCGGGAGCACAAGACACAGAATAAAGATAAGAAATGCGATATCTATGGGTTCTGACTTCCGAGCAACGAAAAACTCTGCATTCTTGGACAGAATGTCGAATAAAGGTTGAGCTAACGCAAAACTAAATAGAACAAAGATGTGAAGTGCATCCAAAAAAGGGCCGGTATTTTTGTGTATGACACTTTTATGAGTGATATTCAAATCTGATAATGGTTTTTCAGAGATTTTTTGTTCTTTTTTTATTCTCATTTTTACATCCATAGGGGGAATATGGCCGGGATATGACTTCTTGATGGGGCAGCTACCACTTTTAAGCAGGGCTCTTTCATCCCCTACTACATCTGCCCGTTTATCGTGTTGCTTACACTACATCCCTCATTTACAGGTCCAATATCATATGTTCCGGCTGCTGAGCATACCCCTTTTCAAGGCATAAAAATACCCTTAAATAATTGGGCGCCCATTGTATTATTTTGAATCTTGACTTTCCCTTATCCCTTTCCATCCACACGCATGGGATCTCGGTGACTCTGAACCCTGAAAAATCGGCCTTTGGCACAATCTCCATGCCGATCTCAAAACCGCCTTCACTTTCCAGTTCAACGCAGCGTATCATGCTCCTGCGGTATAGCTAACACTTTTGGTGACATCAATGGGTCAGCAGTCCCGCCATGTAATTCAAACCATGCCAACGGTGCGCGACAGAGCTTTTTTCAAAACCGAACCGCCCATCTGACGTCCACCCCGCATAGCTATCTCAGGCAAAATCTAAGTCCCAGAGTATCGTGATATTAATTCACACTTGACAGAAAAGCTAAACCTTGTCTATATTATTCCCATAAAAGCGAAGTTTTTATCATTTTACCCTATTGTTCATTTCATAATGGGAAAGCCAGTCATCGACAGACGAACGAGGCTTGGAAACGGGAGTATCACAAGAGAGTTAGAACCCTCAATGATGGAAGCTCAAACATTTGCTTCTCAAAGGTCAACCAAGGAGTCTATTTTGCTGAGCGTAATGGAGAAATTTGTAAATTGCCTTATTAGCGTCTTGGCACCGTCCAGTACATGGACCGCACGACGGTTTGCGCCCATCTTCTTTGTTTCTACAGGCGTTGGGGTACTTGCCTTCTTTTTTGAAATTACCAATTCAACAATGGGAGTAGACGACTATGTATACGCCACAGAATCGCTCAGCGAGATTGCACCATTTCTGATAGGAAGAGGGTCATGGGGTCTGCTCCTCTTGCATGCAATCCTGCCGGGTCCAATGATTGTTCCAGTAGTCCCCATGTTATTGTCCATCGGCTTTCAGGCTCTAACAATTCTCGTTCTATTCTTGCTGTGGAAAATATCACATCAACACACACCGCCCCTTATTGGAGCAGCAATATTATTTGTCACCTTCCCTTACTACGGGGCACAGATGTCCTTCAGTTATTACCAGATAGGCTATTCACTGAGCCATTTCCTGATGGCCCTGATGCTCATTTTAAGTTTATCGGCCGAGGGCTGGCGGCGAGGACTAGCAGCAGCGCTCTGTTTCACGGCTTCCCTCTCCATGTACCAAGGTGGATTCAGTATTCTTGGGGCAGGCTTTACCATGACACTGGTCATATCCATATTCTTGCACGGATGGGATAACCCTGTCAGACGTAAATTATTCTCGCGCATACCCCGGTTTTTTGCGGTTTGTCTCTTTGGCGGTGGGCTCTATATGCTGATACAAAAAATCGTAGAATCAGCAACCGGATTTACTACAACTGGAAGTTATCACGTAGGCCTTGACCTGGTATTTTGGAATAACTTGGCGTGGAAATTGGAGAGGATAGCCTCTTTGTGGCTCGGCATGGGAAATGTCATCCCTTCACTGCCGGTTATGTTGTTCTCCATGGCTTTTGTGTGCGCAATTATTGGGGCTTTCTTGTTGCAAAAAGAATCATTTTTTCACCGAATTCTAACCGCTGTGTTGCTATTGGTTTCCCTCATCTCTCCATTTGGCATAATGTTTCTCCACTCAGGAGGACTTACTCCGCGGGCATCTCTGGGTGTAGGGGTCGTGTGGGCAGGTGTGTTGCTCATACTCTTAGGATCCGAAAAAAAGACCCTTCGGATTATCGGCAGGACCTATGGCATAGTTTCTATTTTTGTCTTTGTTTTTCATTTGAACAGCATGTTTTATTCCCAGCACCTTACCCAAAAAGCTGATCGTGATATGATGAATAGAATCGTCGAACGAGTTCACTCTATCCCCGGGGTTGACACCTTAAAACAGCCCATTCCGGTCACCTTTGTGGGAAACTACCAACACCCTTCTACCCCCCTGATGCATCCTTATCCCGGAACAGTATTAGGCTTTTCGCAGTTTTATTGGGGTACGGGGAACCCTCATCGAATGATAAAGCTGGCACAAACCACGGGAATCAGCGAAATATCCCTACAGCAGGGTCGGACAGGTAAAGGAAATTTCACCAGGCAAAATCTGAGAGCTATTAGAGGGCGGCGGCCCTGGCCGACACCGGAGTCGGTTTTTGTAGATGATAAACGTGTTGTGGTCTGGCTGGGAAGGGCGAGACACTTCGACCAATGCAGATTCCTGAGTAAAATTCAGGATTTTTTCAAAGCAAATTCCAAAACTTTTGAACCTGCACTCGGCCGAAAACTGAATGCCTACACCCTTTCAAAATCAGAAAAGAACAGGACTGAGGTTATAATTTCTTCTAACGGGACATCAGTACCTATAATACCTAACGCTTTAGAACTGCACTTGGATATGGCTGATCAAGAAAACGATCATGTAGTATTTTCCGGCTGGGCCGTCGACCTCAAAAATTCCCAACCTCCCAAAGCTATTCTTTTCTTTTTGGATGGAAAATTTTTTTTCTCCGGCAAGACAGAAATAAATCGCAGGGATATTGTAAAACACTTCGATAATTCTGCCTTGCTAAAGTCAGGATTCAAGTTCACGGTTCCCATCTCGTTTTTCGATTCTGGAACGGATCAAGCGGTACGCATTTTCGCTCTTTCCAGAGACGGCGTTGCCTGTGAACTACGTTACCCCGGGCGTTATAAGCATCAAAAAAAGAAAATTGGACTCTCTGTGTCAAAAAATACCAGGTAAAAAATTAATCGCTATCTCGATAGCCTTGCGCGATATGCTGTCGGGCTTTACGGTAGTTAGGGGCCAACCATGCTGTTACAGCAATATCGATAGGCCATCGCACCTACTACTTTTTGCCCCACTTATAACCTTTGGGATAGATCAACTCCATGCCCTTTCCATCCCTGAATGTGGCAAATACGCGTATTTCCGAATTAGAAAATTTTTCCAGAGAAGAGATGGGGATGCGATACCTGAAGCCGGATCTAATCAACTTCGGATTGGAGAAGGCCTTTCCCACATCAGGGCGGTCCAGGTTACACTTTCCTGAATAAACAATCTGACCGTTCACAGATATAGTAATTGCCTCGGGAAGCTGACCAGTGTTGACATCGGCGGCCCATCCGCTGAACAACACCTCTTTACCTTCCTCTCTGGCTATGTCCAGATGTCCTTGCAAGATGCTTCCAGATTCAGGAGCGCTTGATATGTTGTCGAGCGCAACAATCTGTTCAGCCGCTGTCCCATGCCCGGCACCTGTTGCGGCCTCCATGAGCAAGACGCTCCCACTGCTCCTTTGACCAGTGCCGGATGAAATAAAGACCTCTATGTTGTTCTTGCCCTTTCGGAAGGATGTTTCCGGCACGACTGCTGAGAACTTCTGTAAACCATCCCTGCTGCTGTAAGTTCTGGTCAAAGCCTGACAGATACCGTTTATTGTAATTGCGAGCCCCAGCTTATCCTTTTCTACCTCACCACCGGTTCTAACAGCTCCCACAATCCGTGCAGGTATGAATAAGGAGTCAGGATCCACATTATCGTAAAGATCGGGATGAGCAAGTTCAAAATGGACCTTGGCGTCATCTGGAAAAGTTAGTCGGGTTAAGTCTGCTTCTGCGGGTTCGTTGTAGGGCCTAATGTGAAACAGTCCATTGGGGCTTGTGCCCGAACCAAAAATTGCAATCTTTCGTTTCACGCTCTCGTACTGGCTCTTATATCCGTATCCAAGACTATCAGCTCTACTCTTACTGGCGTTTTTCGCTACTGAGCTGATGATTGAACGTCCATCGACCGGCCATGGTAAAGTGATACGGAGCAACTCCGCCATAGTAGGGAGGATATCAATGGATTCCATCCTGCAGTCGCTGGCGACCCCCTTTTCCTGGCGGGGAGCCTTGATCAATAAGGGCACCCCGAGAAGATCCATCCGATGACCCTTTACTACCCCCCTCCGCGACCTTCCCGGGAAAAAATTACAGCCATGATCAGCGGTAATGACGATCATTGATCTGTCGTAAAGCTTGAGAGATTTGAGTCTCGATATTAGAACTCCCAACAATTTGTCAACAAACCCTACCTGCAGCAGGTGACGCTGGTAACCCTGAATCACAAGCCAGGGGTCACTGCCCCACATCTCCTTTTTGATATCCAGGCCGGGTACCCCTGTCCGCGTTTCACCATACGTTTTACCAGAGGGAAGATAAGACCAGGGAACGTGCGGAAGCTCTATATGCATGAAGTAGAGACCCGGCTTTTCTGTCGGCCTGATCGATTCGACAAATTTCATGAATAATTCGGCGCGATCATGCGTAGATACAGAGCCTTTAGCCCGCCTGTCCTCTTTGCCGGATGTTCCCAGAAAATCCTTCCATACCTGGGTCACGCCGGGCAGACGCGAGGTAAAACCTTCCGGCATGACCATTTGAAGATAGACAATGGACAGGTCGGTCAGCATGGACCGCATTCTTTTAAAAACGCCTTCCGGTCCTTCTTTATCCCCGCACAACCTGTCAGGGCAGAGCATCGTATCTGATTCGTACACACGCATATGGTAGGAACCACCCAGAAGGGTGAACAGGGTATTAGGGTACTCCGTCGCAGTGGGCATACCATGGCGGTGTGGGTATGAACCGCTGAGGATAGCGGGAATGGCGTGGGTGGTTGATCCCGACACGCTGGCTATATTACGAAACCAGTACGAATCCCGGGCAAGTCCTGCAAGATTAGGGTAGAGGATAGGGTCAATACGCCTGTGTTCTTCCATCAACGAGATAACGGGGAACTCGTCAAAAACAACCATAATAATCGGGGGAG
>CAZVGY010000137.1:0-8509 GCA_964627015.1 uncultured Desulfobacteraceae bacterium | reverse complement strand
GTTTCAATCCACGCCCCTGCACGAGGGGCGACTGCGGCGGGCTAAGCCGCCAACCTTAAAAGGAAAATAGAGAACATTCCGCGAAGGTCTCTTTTTCGATCCTCCTTTCTTGTTTAATCGCGGAAACATGGTTAGTAACTCTTTGAATTTATTGCTGAAATATTAGTTGCGAAACTGTTTCCCGAAAAACCCGCGTATCCCTTTCATTTTCAGGGGGTTACGGTCCCTTGCCGAATCGCGAGCATCAGGTTCGCGCACCCCTTTCACACAATCATGGGGCCGTCAGGGTCTTCAGGTTTCTTTGCCCCGATATGCTCCACGCGCCTCCGCCAGTTGGCCCCAAGAAAGTAGAAGCGGAGGCTGTCTTCTTCTGGCTTTATCTCGTCAACCAGCCTCTGCCGGAGACGTGTCCATTGGGCCGGATCAACAGAACACTCGAAAACAGAGAACTGGACCCTCTGCCCGAAATCCTGACATGCCTTGGCTACTCTCCGTAATCGCCTTTTACCTTCAGGCTCAACCGTGGATACATCGTAGCTTACCACGACTAACATACTTACCTCTATTTCCAGATGAAACAGGGATAACCGTCCAGATCACCCCTGAGGAACCGGGCCAGCAACAGGGCCTGTATGTGAAACAAAAGCCCGATAGTCACTTTCTCCTCCAGAAAAGGATGGAATATCTCATCCTGCTTTCTGTTCTGGTAGGCAACAAGCACGGTTTTTAGCGTCTCGTCGTTCATAAGCACAGCCCCGGATTCGCTGGAATTAAACCCCTTTTCCTGAACCTGGTTCAGATTTATGAGTGAAAGGGTAAGACGATCCGCCAGAAAAGGACGAAACTCTTCCATTATGTCAAGGGCCAGCCCAGGTCGGCCCGGCCGGTCTCTATGGAGGAACCCCACCGTCGGATCCAGCCCTACCGTCTCAAGGGCTGACCGCACATCATGCATTAGAAGGGTGTAGATGAAGGATAAAAGGCAGTTAACCCTGTCCAGTGGTGGACGTCTGTTCCTCTCCCTGAAAACAAAGGCCTTCTTTTGGGAGACAATCAGGTGATCAAAGACCCTGAAATATGTATGGGCCGCCTCCCCCTCAATCCCCCGCAGGGTGTTGAGCGGCGGCCCGGATTGGAGACTCTGCAGGGAATGTCCTAGTTTCGTGACAGACTCCTCAACAGCAGAGCCGTTAAGTTTTTCCGGATGATCCCTCAGGGCCCTCCTCAGTACGGTCCGGCAGTTGGCAAGCTTCCCTGTCAACACGGACCTGGCTATCCGGGCGGATATATCCATATCATCTGCACGGCGGTACTGCTCCCTTCGCAAAAGCACATTGCCTGATACCGGCCCCTGGACCCGTGCCAGGAACCGACCGTACTCTGACAGGAAGCTCACTCCTACGCCCCTTTCAGCGCAAAACCCCAACAGGAAGGGACTGCACGTGACGTTTCCAAAGCAGACAATGCCTCCCAGGGTATGAACGGGGACACGCAGCAGGGTCTTTTTCTCAACCCTCACCAGGACGGTTTCTCCTTCCTTTGCCAGGTAAGCGCCCTGCGTCGTGACGAAGAGGGTGTTCAGGTGTCTTTTCATGGCTCAACCCAATGAATCTCTAAGATAGTTCTCTATTGACCGACCCCTTCCAACGGTTTCAGGAAGGCAGAGGCCTTTCATGGAGCAGTCCCGGCACTTCCTGTCATAGACCGGCTTGGGCGTTTCACCTGCTTCAATGAGATCGTGAAACCGCCTGGCCGTCTCCTCTGTCTCCGACCTCAGACGAGCATCGAAATCAACGTCCAGCCGGTGCCTTGTCCTCCCGTAGAAAAGAGCTCCGGCGGGGACTTCCACATTCAGCATCTCTTCCAGGCAAAGGGCCTGGGCGCAGAGCTGGACCTTGTCCACATTGCTCTTTTTTGGCCTTCCCCGCTTATATTCCACAGGAAAAGGAATCCATTTGTCACCGGACGGGTCGGTTTTCCGATGGAACTCTACCGCGTCAGCCTTGGCGATCAACCCTAATCGCATAGATCTCAAAGGCATGCTGTATTCAACCCTGATATCTCCCCTTGATTGGCGATCCGCCTTATGAACCCTTTCATGCAAAACTCTGCCTTCTGCGGTGAATCTGTTTTCAGCCCACACTTGTTCAACGTGTATCAAAGCGCACTGACGCTCACAGAAAACAAAGTGCTGCAAACCTGATAATGGAAGAAGGTCGTCTTCTGTATAATTCATTTGTCTCTGCGCCCGCCCCTCATTTTCACCCGTGTACGGTAAAGTCTTTCTGTGAATCCTCCCTCTTCCAGGAACTCTTTCTCCAAACTCCTCAACTGCCGGTCAGGCAGGTAGTTGGTCTGGTGAACCAGGCATATCATGGTGTTGGCGGCAGTTTCGGGGGAACCGCTCTCGATATAGGACCTATTTTTTCTGTAGCAAAGCCCACGAATTTGCCTGGCCTTAGGGTGGTCTTTTCTCCAGGGAGTGAGGCCCTTCTGCCGCAGATAGTCTTCAAAATCAAGCAGAAGCTCCTCCAGGCTGGCCCGGGCCACTCCAACCAGTTTTAATTCTGTCTTCTTGGAAGTGCCCGAGGCCATACATCCCTCGGCAATGTTCTGTTTACCACTGCGGGCCGCCTGAACCATCTGGTCATGGGTACGGGAGCGCCTTGAAATCAACCTGTCGCAAAACACAACCGTGGCGTCATACACAATCTCTGCCATCTGATATGACCTCAGATCACGGTATCCCCCGTGGGCCGGGATAAGGCGGGGACGTTTGATTCCACTGTCCATTGTTCATCCTTTGTGCGCCCAGTTAAAGCTTTTCAATCAGTTCCACATTGGCGGGAACAGCCGCTCTGTTGATAATAACCTCATAATCAGCGAAGGAGCGGGCAGGCCTGTCGGTCTTTTCCGTACGCGCTACCTCAACAAGTTCAAACAATTTGTGGGCAGGGGCATTGCCGAGCATGGAGGCATGTTTGAAAACGATCAATTTCCTAGCGTTCATTTTGCCTCGTGCTGCAGAATGGTCATGATCAAACATATTGATCAGTGAATCCCAGAGCAATCCGAGATCTTCTTCCGAGAATCCAGTTTGAGCTGCCAAGTGGGCAGAAATATAGCCCTCAGCTCTGTAAAGGGCATAAGGGACGATATGTTTGCGTCCCATTGTCCGATTGTCGCCTCTCTGCTGTTCGGCCTCCTTTTCCGTTGCCACGGCCATACGTGTAATACTGATTTCCAGCGGAACAATGGCTTCGATGCTCCTGGCAAAATTAATCTGGACTGGGCCACGAACCTGGCCGCAGTTAATCCCTAATGACATGACAGCGCCGAAGGTTCGGACATCAAAAAAGTTGGCGCACATCCAAGCCCGTGCCTTTTCCACATCCGAAGCTGATCCTTTTCGTTTCTTATCATTGTTGGCCTCTTTTACTCCAACAGCTTCATGTGCCCTTTGATGTGTCTGATTCAATATCGCCTTTTCCCTGATGTAAATCTCATAAGGAGATCGATTTCCATTGACAATTTCCACAAACTTTCGAATTTTCCGCTTCAGGCACACATCGGTAACAAGGCCATAACTCGTCTCGGGATCAATCCGGGGCATGTTGCCTGCGTCGGGATCACCATTGGGGTTGCCGTTTTCCACGTCAAAAAGGTAAACAAACTCGTAACGGTTCTGTATCGGATTACTCATTGTTATTATCCTCCTTTTTGTTCGATGTTGTGTAAAGTGCCTTTCGTTGATGATAGTACCCAATCGCAAACAATCCTTGGTTATCCAAACTCAAGTGGGCAGGAAACTCACGGATATCCTGCAGTATTTCTTCAATCATTTTGTCTGTGCCCCGCCCATAGTCGGCTTTCTGTACATGATGCTGCGCGAGCCTGAGTAACCTGGGAAAAACAGTCCGAGGCGTAGCAGATGCCGAACCATAGTAGCTGTCCTTTATGGTGGTATTAGCACCTGGAACCGCATCTTTTTGGGCCTTTTCGAGCACAGCGAAAAGCCGTCCCAACCTGTAGGCAACACTACTTGAATTTTTGTCCAATGCCATCGGAACCTCCTTTGGAATGTGATTAATGCGAAACTTCCGGACAAGACACGCCTTGATAATTGCCGTACGCAAGTAGTTGATTTCCTGATCCGCACGTATGCGGCCAATTACCGCGGTCATCAGGCTCTGTGGGTAGGGTGCCCCCGTCAATATTGAACGAACCATCGATCCGGAAAGCACGGGAGAGATATTTTCAGATTTCTTCATTACCGCGGTTTCCCTTATCAATTCCCATAGTCCGGGAAATTCCGGGTCGTTATCGTAATTTTTGCTTATGGACAGATCCCTGAAATGCTGTCCGATTTTGGAAATGATGTCCTCCACCGTACTAATATGCCAGAAGCGAACGGAAAGGCGAGACGCATTGGGAGCAAGGCCCAGAATGTAGAATGTCATTTGAGCATCACCAATTTCGGCTGGGAGTTTTCTGGCATCACGAATTGCCTTAAGGAAGCCGCGAACTTCCTGCAGGTCGCCGCTGTCATCCTGCGGGTTAAGCACCAACCCCATAAAGCCCTCAATTGGGGATTCCCGTTCCGTCCAGAAAACTGTCGAGGTATCCCCAATCTGGATACGCTGACGACTGTCAGGCCTAAGGAGGTAATTGAGGGCGGTTGTGTAGTTGAAGGTTATGTCCTCGCTGATCGGTGCATTGAAACTTTGTTGTTTGCCATATGAAAGAAAAGACTTGAGGTTGAAGGACACAAGGGTAGCGCCTGTGGGCTGGGCACCGCGAACGCCCTTTATTTTGGGATGCAGTCGGGCAACCGGTCTTTTCTGTCCGCAGACCAGGCATGTGGCGACAGTTCCAGATCTATTCTGGGAATAGTATTTCAACCAGGCAGCCTTCACTTTTTTATGCTGGTGAATATAACGAAGTTCTCCATCCAACTGGAATATAAGATTTGCGCCTGCTGACATTTCATCCCAGAACTCCAGTTCAAGTGCCGATTGAGGGTTCCATGAATCCAGAAATCTTAAGACAGCCGTCATTCCTTCATCGTCGAGTTGATCACCAACATCATGATGCAGCTTCTTGAATGCCTCGAATGTTTCAATAGAGCGTTTAGGATTTCCTTTGCTATTCGCGCCAAGAACATACCCCGTGTTATCCCACATAAAATTGGCAGAGATGTTTGCCGATCTACTGGCAGCTTCCGGAACCACAAGCTGTTTCGGCAGCATCTTTTTACCCCGTTGTTCCCTTAAGTCTCGAACCTGTACCAGATCTCCCTCATGGTTTAATACCAAGGCAAAATGGATTTTTTGAGAACTGAATCCGAGGAGGGGTACATCCGCGTCAGGATTATTCTGCAGCCTTTCATAATAGTGATTCAGTGCCTGAAGGATCACGCTTTCACCCCCTTTCCTCCAAATGAAGGGATTTCAATAATCCCGTTGTGCATTTCAGCCCTGAAGAATCTTGCCTCCATGTTGTTTCCAAAGTCGATATCGTGAAGCATCCAACCTAAGTCTGAAACACCGGTGAGTTGTGATGGAGGAATATCCCTCTCTATCAATTGGAAATGGGCAGGAAATTCACGACAGCCAAGATAAGGCTGCTGAAAGCACTGGCCTTTGCGGGCCCGGCGTTCAAATATGTCTCTATGCTTGGCGGCGTTGTTGTCATCAGAGGAGGTAAACTCAAAATGGGCTTCAATAACGTAGCAAACATCCCTCAGGATCATTGCCGCACGCT
This sequence comes from uncultured Desulfobacteraceae bacterium, assembly GCA_964627015.1. Classification (GTDB taxonomy): domain Bacteria; phylum Desulfobacterota; class DSM-4660; order Desulfatiglandales; family Desulfatiglandaceae; genus CAZVGY01. The sequence continues at coordinate 2,746 of CAZVGY010000137.1, read as the reverse complement.
GCTGCCGATCGCTCTCGATAAAGGTTTCGACAGGGCTTACACCATCATTCATTGCCCTCTTTACAATTGCAATCGACAGCTTCCCCGCAAGTTCGTTTCTCCTTAAGTTGTCAAACCGGATAGGGTTGAGAACATGAATACGGTCAACCACCCACGTAATTGCCGGTTTCCAGTAAATTGCTTCAAGAATCCCACGGGCTGCTGAAGGGGTTATTACGTCGTAGCTAACCCTCTCCACCTTCATCTCCGGCCGGGTGAAGCAGGCGTAGTCACCCCACACCTTTAACTTTATTCCATACGGCATCAAGGCACCTCCCTTCTCGGATAGTTCATTTGGCTATTTACGTTGACTCGTAGTATTCATGTTATGAGGCTCTCAACCTCATGAAAGGTAGGATCCTCCGGACAAAGTCCCAGTTCATCTTTATAAATATCCATATTGATCAGCACACAGTACTGGTCATGGAGTCGCTCCAAGCTTCCTGCACATTCCAAGGCGCTCAGTACTTGGGGAAACACCTGCACTGCAAAACGCTGGGCTTGTCTGGCAAACATGCCCGGAGAGTCGGAATAGCGTAAACCGCTGATGATTTTCTCTGCGTCACTGTTCCAAGGGATAATAATGGATTCAGAACCATCTTTTATGAGCCTAAACTTTTTGGCCACAACCTTGAAAGGAAAATTGCCGTTTACTGCTCCCTCCGAAAGATCATCCAGAACCTGATATTCGTCGAGCTTTTCCCCCTTTATCCAGTACAACGTTCTGAAGTATTCAGTGGTCGCTTCCTGAGATAAAAGGTCCTCATGACGCCTCATTATACCCTCGGCTGTTTGGGTTCTCTGCCTAAGAAACCCTGGTTCAGGAGCATCCTCAGGTGAGAAAACGAACACCCGTCCACCTTCTTCCAATTTGCCTTCCCTGTTACAGCGTCCCGCAGCCTGGGCTATGGAATCGATTCCCGCTAAAGAACGAAATACAACTGGAAAATCGATGTCCACGCCGGCCTCGACAAGTTGCGTGCTGACAACACGGCACGTTTTCCCTTCAAGGAGAACTGACCTGATCCTGTGCAGGGTATTCGTCCTGTGTTCAGGGCACATCAGGGCGCTCAGGTGGTAACACTCTTCTCCTCTATCTCGAATCCGCTCGAAAATACGCCTGGCATGTTTCCGCGTGTTTACAATACACAGGACCTGTCTGCATGCAAGCAGTCTTTCTGCTAAATCATCATCTGAAATCGATGAGAGTCCCTCAATTTGGACACGTTTGAATTCAGTATAAAGTTTGCCCGGATCAGAAATTATCTCACGCACATCATCCAATCCCCCTTCAAATTCTGAACTGGTTGATAAAGCCGGCTGAGTGGCAGTGCAAAGAATTACTGATGTTCTGTAGGAAGCTGCAAGCTCCCTTAGGACCTCAATACAAGGTTTCAATAAGGGCACCGGCAGCATTTGCGCCTCGTCAAGGATTACGACACTGGCACTCATGTTATGAATTTTTCTGCATTTTGATGCCCTGCAGCGAAACAGCGATTCAAAAAACTGGACATTCGTTGTCACTATGATCGGTGCATCCCAATTCTCCGAGGCAAGGCGTGACCGGTGATCTTCATTCCCCGGCTCGAAATTGCTGTGGTGCTCTAACACAGCGTCATTTCCCATGATTTCTCTGAAGACCGCCGCATTCTGCTCGATTATACTTGTGTATGGTATGACATAAATAATCCTTTTTAGGTTATGTTTTAGGGCATGCCTGATTGCGAAGGCGAGAGATGAAAGAGTCTTTCCGCCTCCAGTAGGAACTGTTAAAGAAAAGAGACCCTGTGGCAGTTCCGCGGCATCAAGACAGTCCTTCAAGATCGCAGCCCTGTGTCTATTGATCGGTGTTTTCGGCGCAGTCTTAACTTTTTGATTAAGGGCGCAGTCAAGTTTATCTCTTAACACATCCAGGGATGGATATCCCCTTCTCCATGAGGATCGCTCCCTGTCCATGAATGCTTCAGTATCAAGAAAATCAGCATCCACGAGGCACGAATAAATCATCCTTATAAACAGGGAGATTTGAAAACCGGCGCGTTTTGAGCTGCTTACTTCAAGATCGAAGGGTAATTTACTCAATTTTCCTGTGTTGAGAATCTGCTCAGGACATGAAGAGTAGTCAGGGATGTCTATTTTTTTCAGTCTGTTCTCAAGGCACGCCCTATTAGATTGGCCATCCATAAGTCCTGCGTGATGTCCAGCAATGGCATAGGCAAGTATTTTGCCGCTATCGCTCAAAGTCCTGAAGGCGTGCTGTGCACCAGCAGTTGAATGGTCGACCGTTCCTTGCTTTGTTTCAATATGTGCATCGCATCCCTCTCGAACGTCGAGCTTCTTTTGAAATTTTTCTGAGTATTTTCCTATATCGTGCCATAATCCAGCAAGGTAGCCCCATTCCCCGGCACCGAAATCCGTGGCAAAGGATCGGGCCATGTTGGCTACATTCTTCAGATGTTCCTCCAGGGTCTGCCATTCGTTTGGAGGCCTTCCTTCAAGACTGTGTGCATAAAATTCCCTGTCCATCCTTGCCTGCACCTCCTGATCCTACACCAGGACCACCATGTTCATCTCCATCATACCCCATACTTTTGACAGATACGGTCAAACTCGCGAAATTTTTTTGCGGTTATGCGGCTTCTGCGTACCTCCAACTTCAAAATGAGTCCCTACCCAGACAGCATAATGGTGGGGCCCCTTACCTTTC
>CAZVGY010000136.1:0-8548 GCA_964627015.1 uncultured Desulfobacteraceae bacterium | reverse complement strand
GCTGCTCTACTTCGGCAAATTCGTAAGCTTTCGGTAAATCGTATTTTTCCGACATTTTTTTATAGATTGGTAAACTTTTCAGGCTGCAGTGTCGACAGGGGCTTACACCCTCAGCCTAGCATGTTGAATAAACACAGGACCAGTATCTCCTGCAGGCAGACAATAGTATACATGGAAAATCCACTACGCTGGGAAAGTAAATCAATCAGGCAGTTTTGACAAGGTTTGTCAAAACAATGTTAATAAGATTGATCAACAGAAAATGCCTTGAAGGCTTTAACGATCGGAAAAGGTAGTGACTAATAGAACAATGCTCAATCAAGCATCCCTCTAACAAACAGTCCTCTACACTTTTTCAAAACATAAAAACATTTGTTATCCTACAAAATATCTTGCATAATGAAGCCATGGCTGAGATTTTGTTTACATGGATTGGGGCAACAGACCTTCGTGCTATGGAGGAACCCGAACAGGTTGGACTCGGCCCTATCATGCAGGCAGTTGAAGATCGGTCCTGGGATGAAGTTGTTCTTCTATGTGATTACCCTCCAAAACAGGGAGACTGTTTTGGCAAATGGCTGCTTGATTCAGGCAAAACCCGAAAAATCAGCCTACATAAGAAAAAGCTTTCAAGTCCGACTGATTTTTCCGATATTTATCGTGCTGCAGATGAAGTAATCAAAAGCAAACAAGAAGAATTCACCCAACCTGTAAATTTTACTTTTCATCTCAGTCCGGGCACTCCGGCAATGGCTGCTGTCTGGATTATCCTCAGTAAAACGAAATACCCCTCAACGCTGATAGAATCGTCCCGAGAGCATGGTGTAAAATCGGTTTCAATCCCGTTCGACATTTCAGCAGATTTTATCCCTGCTCAAATACATACCCCTGATGATAAAATAGTTCAACTTGCTGCAGGTCTTTCCGGAAAATCTCCTGCATTCAAGGACATCATTCATCGCAGCGAAATTATGGAGCGGATTGTCGTAAAGGCCAGACTCGCAGCCGTTCGTTCCATACCTGTCTTGATAGAAGGCGAAAGCGGCACAGGGAAAGAGCTACTGGCAAAGGCAATTCACGCTGAAAGTCCACGTGCTGATAAACCCTTTATAGCTATTAACTGCGGCGCTATTCCGGTGGAATTGATTGAATCGGAACTCTTTGGCCATGAGAAAGGAGCCTTTACCGGCGCTGCAACCAAAAGGCAAGGACACTTTGAAGCCGCCGATTCCGGCACCCTGTTCCTTGATGAAATCGGTGAGCTTCCAGTAGCGATGCAGGTGAAACTGCTTCGCGTTTTACAAGAGGGAGAGGTTAAAGCTGTCGGGACGACAAGAGTTATAGAGCTCGATGTCCGTATCATTGCAGCAACGAACAAAAACCTCATCCAGGAAACAGCAACAGGTAATTTCCGCGAGGATTTGTTCTATCGCCTGGCTGTCGCGGTTTTGAAGCTCCCTTCTTTACGAGAGAGAACTGGAGACTTGAGCCTGTTGGTTGATACCTTTATGAATCGAATTAACCAGGAAAGCGAAGGCTATTCCGGGGAAAAGCATAAAAAAATTTCTGCATCAGCAAGAAATCTTCTGCTTCAACATCCCTGGCCCGGTAATATTCGTGAATTAATGAACACCCTGACAAGAGCGACGATCTGGTCTGTCGGCAACATCATAGATGAAAGAGATATCCGTGAGGCTCTGCTTCCTGTGTCAGCCAGAAATACTGCATCTGAAAGTATTTTAAACCAGTCAATAGAACAGGGAGTTGATTTGCCTTCAATCATGCAAATCGTAGCCACCCACTATTTACAAAGAGGTATGGATAAAACAGATGGAAACAAGACCAAGACTGCAAGATTACTTGGATTATCAAGTTACCAGACCTTGACCAACTGGTTAAAAAAATATGGCCTTGAGTAAACTGGCACACTGTTTGTAATCACAGGATATCAACGAACAAACATCGGAGATAATTTAATGGGATTCTATTTAAATACAATGCAGATATGTGCCATCACCATAGAAAATTTTAAATCTATTAAAGCACCTGTTCGTATCGAACTGAAACCCATCACCTTGCTTTTCGGGCCAAACTCCGTTGGAAAGTCAACTGTTATTCAAGCTTTCCATTATATCCGCGAGGTTATATCTGATCCTCAAAGAGATGTTGACCGAACCAAGACAGGTGGTGAGCATGTCCGGCTGGGTGGGTTTGCAAATCTTGTCCATAATCATGACCTGAACAATACTATTCGTTTTCGTTTTGAATTATCGATCGGAGAAAAAGATGCGACTATTGACGATCAATTTAAGGATAAAGATACTGTGTTTGATGAAATTTTAGATAGTTTCCCTGACGATAAGGAAAGGATAAGAAAATATTACCGGGAGCAGTTAAATAAGAAACATTTTCCGTGGCTTGAAATTGGCATCAGGCGGGACTCAATGGACCGGCCAGTTTACATAAAATACACATCAATTGGTTTTGGTGATTCTCCATTCTTGACAATCGAAGCTAATCAAGAAAAAGACGAGAATGAGAAGGAAAAAATAAGAATAATTCATTATCTGAGTTGCGAAGACCCTGGGCATCCTGTCCTGAGAAAAGAGCACAAGGAAATGATTGAAGCATTGTTCAAGTCAGATAGCAATGAATCGGCTGAAAAAAATGAAAACGAAATTACATTCGATTTTGATTGCTCTAGTTTTGGTACAGACAGCAATCTGCCCAATGCTTCATTTGAATATGGATATAAAGAAAAATTGATAGATGGCGAACTTATAAGACATCAGGCACCTGAAAAATATCGTTCTCTTGAGAAAATATTCAATACAATCTGGCACCTTCATGTCGATACGGTGAAAAGCGATCTTGATGATTTTCGTTACATAGGTCCGATGCGCCAGATCCCTGATGAAACGAAATTTGATGTTTACGATTGGAGAGATCCTGGAAATTGGGCAGATGGATTGACAGCATGGTATTACCTGACCCATCAAGCAAACGATTGGGGGGTGAAAGAGGTGAACACTTGGCTCTCACAGCAAAAATTCAATACGGGTTATACAATTATTCGGAAACAGCATAAACACTTAGATATTGAAAGTGACCTGTATAAAAAAATTATGGGTGCATCAAAGTTGACCGATCTGCAACAGATTCAAAAAGAAATCAATATCCTACCCTCGTATTCGGCATTATTTTTCCAGTCAGACAATAATGATCTTCTATTAAAACCGAAAGATATCGGGGTTGGTGTTTCACAACTGTTGCCTATAATACCACTTGTTATGCAAGAATCATTCGCGAAATATCCTGGCCTCGTTGCAATCGAACAACCCGAACTTCATATTCATCCAGCCATGCAGTCAGTTCTGGGAGATTTATTCATTGAGGGTCTTGCACATGAATTAGATATATATGGTAGTAAAAGGTTTCTTCTTGAAACACATAGTGAGCATCTTCTGCTACGCTTACTGCGTCGATTACGGGATGAAGGCGACTTACACAACTGGATTGAACCGGATGAATTAGGTATTTACTTTATGGAACCAAGTAAAGACGGAGTTGAGGTTGTCCGTATCCGGGTCAATGAAGAAGGTGAATTCAAGGACCCCTGGCCAAGAGGCTTTTTTAATGAACGGGCACAGGAGCTATTCTAATCATGATCCACGAATACGCCATAGAGCCGGAAGCGGTAGTTGAATGGGCATCCAAAAGACTTCGCTGTAGATATATCATGGAGAATTTTGGTGAAGGTCACCCCCGTATCATGACTAGATTCCCCAAAAAATGGGTGAAACAATGTCTTGATTCACAATCACTTGACGACAATACACGCAAGAACTTATTAGAACTTGTTTTTCATCTTAAAAAATGTGCTGTACGACGTTCAGAACCTCCATATGATCCTGCATGCTCGTGGATGGAAAACACGGAAAAGGAAAACCAACGGTATCCCTTCAGGGCCATTCTGGCAACAAGCAGCCTGAACAACCTTGACAATGTACTGTTAAGTCATGAAATTGGTGACTGGCAGGATTCTCCGCTATGGCAGAACCAGAGGCAGTTGATCATTGAGAGGACTGCCGAATCCATGGTAAAAACTGTTGCACCTCTCCTGCAAAAGGCAAGAGAGATTCATTTTGTCGATCCTCATTTTACGCCATCTGCAAAGAGATTTGTCCAACCTTTTGCAGCCATGGTGAAAGCGGCTGTACAATGTCCAGCATATCCCTCCAAGGAGCGTATAGCATATCATGTTTCAGATAAATGGAAGTTCGATACATTTTACGAGGATTGTCAAAAGTATTTGCCTGCAAGGATCCCGGTTGGTGTAAAAATTCAATTCAAGCGCTGGAGCCAGCGTTCAGGAGGGGATAACTTGCATAATCGCTATATCCTGACAGACTTGGGCGGGATATCGTTCAATATTGGCTTGGATACCGGGCATAAGGGTGAGATTGAGGAAATTACCCTGCTTATCCGGGAGCTGTGGGCCAAACGATGGAGTCAATATGTCAGTAATAATGGTGAGTTTGATCTGGAACAAGAATTCACAATTACCGGGAAAAAACAGGAGAGGAACCAGATAAAATGAATTCCGACGAAATGATCAGCAGGTTACATGAAGTCTTTGACGGCCGTGATCCGCTTGCCGAGGCCCATATTGCCATGAAGAAAATGGATAGTAATGAGTTGATCAAACTTGTTTTAATCGCTGCCAATAGAATCGGCATCATCATGAAAGGCGGTGATTATGATGACGCTTTGGATGCTGCCCTTCATTTGTGCCATGGGGTTGATTTGATTTTTTCGGCCTATGATAATGCCTGGATGGAGCAACAGGTAAATACGACGCATATCGCCCATACGTAGACTTTGCTACCCTGTATAGGTGCTACATGTTTTTGAGAACGAACATAAAAAATTATCAATCGAGAGGTCAACAATGGCTGATTATGTAGAATTTTGGCGAGAATTTTTAAGAAGGGCAGAGAGTATTGTGCCGTTGTATCACGGTGTGATACCAAAGAATAAATCGTATCTGCACACAAAAAAAGGGGATTACAAACATTTCTGCACTGCATTTAATACCAAAAAAAAAGAAATATGGATAGAAAATTGTATCCAGGAAACTGGGCAGGGAGGGGAGGAGGAATCCAATAGAAAATTTGATTACCTTTATGAGCAGCGGAAAAATATTGAGCAGCATTTTGGCGAACAACTGAAATGGGAACGCCTTCCAGAAAAAAAAAGAAGTAGAATTATTTCACAACCAATTTACTTTGACTACAATGACAGATCATCCTGGAATGAAATTTTTAACAAGTTACAGGATAAGATGAATAGGTTTATTCCAGCGATGGAAAGAGCTGCTTTGGGAATCAATTCCTTGCATCCGACGACAGTCAGAAGAAAAAGAGGCAATAAGAAAAGTCAGCAGCTACCTGACAAAAAAGATGCGGAATTGGCTGCTCGACAGGTGGCCAATCGTACTCCTGAAGCAATACTAAACCAAATTGAAAGAAATTTCATGTCAGAGGGTAAAGTATTGGGCGAAGGATGGCGAGAGAAAACCAGAAAAAATATTATCGCAGAGTGGTTCAGGTAATTGAATTATATATAATCAGACGATGAGAATACAAAGTGAGCTTTAAATATGACCCAGAGACAGGTACATTGAAAGAGGTGACAGTTAGTAACAACCTCTACGATTTTTTTTCTGAAAAAGGTTTCTTCTTTTCCGACGAAGTATTGACTCGCTATTATCTTTCACTCAAGACCAAACCCTTTGTCATCCTCTCTGGAATTAGCGGCACTGGCAAAACCAAAATTGCCCAACTCTTTGCCGAATATATGTGTCAGAATGACGAGGAAGATGACCGAAGGAAAAGAATCGCTTTTATTCCGGTTCGTCCCGACTGGATGGATAATAAAGGTCTTCTGGGCTATTACAACATCCTGGATGAAAAATACCATTCCACTAAACTGCTTGATTTGCTGTTGGAGGCAATAAAGCATCCGGAGCAGTCTTATTTTGTTATCCTGGACGAAATGAATCTGGCCAAGGTCGAGCATTATTTTTCTGATTTTCTGAGTATTTTGGAAAGCCGCACCCCTGATAACCCGGGCGGAGAAATGATAGCACTTCATTCTCTGGATAATGCCCGGACTCTTGAAGCCTTGGAAGTACCAAAGGCTATACATATCCCACCCAATGTGTTTTTTGCCGGTACCGTCAATGTGGATGAATCAACTTATATGTTTAGTCCCAAGGTACTGGATCGTGCCAATGTGATGGAGTTTAATGATGTTGACCTGGAAGCTTACTCTGGTGGGATACTGCAAAAGGATGGGCTGATCTTGATAAACAGCATTGTCCTGGATCACTTTTTTGATCACACGGCATCGCCTTTTTGCCAAAAAGAAGACTATACTGGACTTGTAGAGAGAGCAAAACAATATCTTTACGAGTTGCAGTCCATACTGAAGGGATATAATCTCCATTTTGGTTACAGAGTGGCCAATGAACTGGGTAAATTTGTAAACCTGGCAATGAAAGAAATCGGGGACTCCTGTCTTGATGATGCCATGGATATCCAGATCATGCAGAAGATCCTGCCCAAGCTGCACGGTACCAGGGCCAAGCTTGAAGAACCACTCCAGAAGTTACTTTCTTATTGTTATCAGAACTCCCCGGAGTTTTCAGACGAACTTTTACAAAATCAATCGTCATTTTCCCAACAGGCCAGATTCCCACGATCAGCCCAGAAAATCGCCCGCATGCTTAATCAGCTCACGGTTCAGGGTTATGCCAGTTTTGTAGAATAACATGGCTGTCTTTGGCTATGAGTCATCCTTGCAGATGGCTTTTTCTGAGTATCCCTCTTTTCCAGATGAAAAAGAGGCTGCAACACGTACCACATCGAAACCACTCGAAATTGATGAATGGCAGACCTATTATGCCAGATTTTATAACAATACAATTCCTGCGGTCATCAAGAACGCCGGATATGTGGTGAAAATTATTCACTCCGGGTTGCTGGAGTTGAATTTCAGAAATTTTGTCGGTCTATCAACGATTGGTAACCTGCACCTGATTATTCGGAATAAAAAAATCAGTCGGGAGTTGTATCAGTCCATGCTTGACGAGCTTGCCGGACACTATGCAAGTCTTGTGTTCACCTTTGGAACTCCTGTCGGTCAGCATTATACTAAGACGGGTATCGGCAAAGATTCACTTTTTGTCGAGTATCTGTTTTTGTGTAAATACCTGCTGCATCAGCCCCCTGATCTTGATGCTGTCGGCAACATCCTTGGCTATGAACCACATCGAAAATTTGACAGTGAGATGCAGTCTTGCTCTGTAGAGGAATGCCGGACAGCTGGTGACAGGGTAATGTTCAACCTTGTCACCTGTCCCATGGTTCGGCTTTCAAGTGAGCACTCTCTCTCCGGAACACACTTTGGCGGGCTCCTCAGGGCAAGAACCGGGCAAAGTCTCTATCCGGCTTGTGCTGTCAGAGAAATCAAATATCAGACCGTTGACACCCACGAAAACAGGTTCATTAAATTTTTCATGGAAAGTCTCCTGGCAAAGGTAGAAAATATCCAGCAAGCTTTATCTGGAGAGTCCGGAAGTTATTTTAATCCTGATATTAATCAAAATATCGATAAGCTGCGAAATTCCATCCGTCGATTCCTGTCTCATAATATGTGGCGGGAAGTAGGAATGATGGAATTCATTCCGGTCAATTCTCAAGTTCTGCAACGTAAAGACGGGTACCGGCAACTCTTTTCTCTGTATTCATTACTTCAGCTTGCAACTCACTGTGATTTTCTTGAAACAGATTTTCAGAATTTGGTCGAAATTAAGGATGTGCCTACTCTTTACGAGTACTGGTGTTTTTTTCAGATCAAAATAGTGATGGATTCTCTTTCCAGCATCCAAAAAATAAGCAAACTTTTAAATGAATCCCCATTGGACAATGAACTGTCAGCAGGGCTGTGTATCGAGTATCAGTGCGGAGTCAAACTGTTTTTCAACAAATCATATAATGGTTCCGTTGGACTTACCATTGCAACGGAGCCTAATACATACAAGCAGGGCATGAGCTATTCTCATAATTTACGTCCGGATATCGTTATTGAGCAAAAAACGCGGAAACTTATTTTTGACGCTAAATATAAGGGAAAAGGTGGACGATCCGGTTTTTATTGCGAAGATGATGAAGGAACAATTCATAAATGGAAAGATGAAGACATTGACAAGATGCACTGTTACCACGATGCCATCCACGGCGTAGCGGGAAGTTTTATACTGTTCCCCGGAACTCAGGACGTCATATACCCTGGCCACGAAAGTAATTCATTTTTTGAAGGAGTTGGCGCATTGGCCCTTCGCCCAGGACCCAATGGAAAAAAACATGTAGATGAAGGCAGTAATATTCGAAAAATCATTTCAGCATTTTTAGAGACAACAAGCAATTAAAGGGAACCTTGAAAAATAAGCTAACCAGAATTATCTGGTTTTAATTGAGAAAAT
>CAZVGY010000135.1:0-8548 GCA_964627015.1 uncultured Desulfobacteraceae bacterium | reverse complement strand
AAATGTTACTAAAAATGTTCAGGGAAAACCCCCTGTTCTAGTCAAGACCCTTTAAAAATATCAGTTTAATTTCGGCTATTCAAGGTAAATTCAGAAAATAGAGGCGTCAGAAACTTTAAAGTCCTTTTTTCGGCCCGGTTCATTACAGGCTACATCTCACGTATAGACAAAATTTCAATTTTGCTCATGAAAAGTAGGCTGGTTTTTTAATGCCTCTCTTGACAAGAAGTAGTGTATTATTCTACCTATCATAGAGTTGAGCAAGGGCGTAAAGGAGGTTTTGTCATGCCTATATATGAATACCGGTGTGAAAGGTGCGGGAATATATCAGAGTATCTGGTGGGAAACAGTAATGAAGAAGAGGTCATAGAATGCAGACATTGTGGCAGCCGGGAGATTAGCAGGATCCTCTCTGTCTCCTCCTTCTCACTGGGGTCATCGGATCGCGTCCCGGGCCGTACATGTTGCGGGCGTGAAGAACGCTGTGAAGTTCCTCCCTGCGGTGGCGGTGGAGGCTGCAGGCGGGATTGATATGAGCCCGGGGTTTGAAATCCTATAAATCAGTTTCAAAAGGAAGCACAAAGCTTTTTACCATATACACCACGCACAACCCAGGAACTATAGACTATGAACACCTATCTGGATTGTATACCCTGTTTTCTAAAACAAGCCCTTAATGCGGCCAGGGCGGCCACAGATGATGAGGTCCAGATGAAGCTTGTTCTGGACACCCTGGCAAGATTTATTCCGAATATTCCCTTAAATCAGCCCCCGCCTGAGACAGCCAGGCTTATTTATAGAACTGTAAGAGAAGTTACAGGTGTATCCGATCCCTTCAAGGCTTACAAGGATGAAAGCATAAAGAATGCACTCTTGCTGTATGAAGAACTGAAATCTACAGTCAACAGTTCACAAGACCCTTTACATATGGCAGTCAAGGTTGCTATTACTGGAAACGTAATAGATCTTGGCGCTAACCCTGATTATGATCTCGAAAAGGAGATGAAAAGTGTCCTGAATGGCTCTCTGGCAGTGGATCATTTTGAATCGTTCAGGCAAAGCCTGGAAAAGGCGGATACCGTGCTATTTTTGGGTGACAACGCAGGAGAGACAGTTTTTGACCGGATCCTCATCGAAACTATGGGCAAGGATACCCTCTATACGGTCAGAGAAACGCCTATCATCAATGATGCAACAGTCGATGAGGCCCGAAAAAGCGGAATCGGTGAAGTGGCACGCATCATTTCCTCTGGGTGCGACACCCCTGGCACGTTGCTGAAAAGGTGCTCGCAGGAGTTTCTGGATATTTTCTCATCAGCGCAGCTCATTGTTAGCAAAGGCCAAGGAAATTTTGAGAGCCTGTCGGATGAAAAAGCACCCATCTTTTTTCTCTTTAAAGTGAAATGCCCTGTCGTCGCCCGGCATGTAGGCGCAGGTGACGGAGAAATGGTTCTCAAAGACAGCACCATACCCTCCTGATAAACTTTAAGTTTCTTAGAACTAGAATTTTTAATCTATAAATCCAGGAGAAAAAATTGAAAATTGCCGTCTCCTCAGAAGGCCCCGATCTGAAATCCAGGCTCGGACACAGGCTAGGACTCGCGCCCTATTTAATTTTAGTTGACCTTGAATCGGGAGAGTTTGAGGCAATTCGCAGTCCAGCTGAGCCTGTCAGCGGAGTGGGGATGCAGGTCGTTGCCCTGATTATAGCCAAAAAATGCGAGTTTCTCCTTACAGGCTACTGCAGTCCCGTTGCGGAAAAATATCTGTCCGGCTATGGCGTAAAAGTTGTAACAGGGTTGAAAGGAACAATAGAAGAAATCTTAAAGCAATACGAAAAGGCGCAAATTTTCACGGGCAACAGAAATTCAGAAAATATTGCATCGGCTTTGGAGACTAATCGCAAATCACTTGCGGATGCGGCCCGGAAGGCCCTCCATCAAATCCAAAACCTGCTCCCGGTTATGATAAGCGTAGTTTTTCTGGTGGGTGTGTTCAACACTTTCATAACAAGGGAATGTTTAACATCTTTATTCTCCGGAAGCCTGTGGCTGGACCCGGTTCTGGGTGCATTTATAGGAAGTTTGTTTGCCGGTAATCCCATTAACAGTTACATTATTGGAGGACAGTTGCTCGAACTGGGAGTTGGTCTGACAGCGGTGACGGCATTTCTTTGTTCCTGGATTACTGTGGGACTTGTGCAGATGCCTGCTGAAATAGCGTCTTTGGGTTGGAAGTTTGCCTTTCTGCGAAACATTTCATGTTTCGGGTTATCAATAGTCATCTCCCTGGTGATGGTTTTTATGCTGAGACTTCTTTGAGGAGAGTTTTGTTCTGGAAATATAACATTCTGCCTTCAAGACAGTTTTACCTTCCGCTTGCGGTGCTGGGAATTTATCTAGTGCTATGGCTGGTTGCACCCGATAAAACAATCCTGGCTCTTAAGAAAAGCAGTCAAATTTTTTTACAAATCCTGCTGCCGCTGTGTCTGGTCTTCCTTCTTATGGTAGGAGTAAACCTCTTTTTAAATACCTCGGAGATTACCAGGTACCTAGGACAGGGGTCCGGTATAAAACGAATTTTTCTAGCCGTCATAGCAGGAATTATCTCCACGGGACCGATTTATGCATGGTATCCCCTGCTCAAAGACCTTCATGAGAGGGGTACCCAGTCTTCTTTGCTAGCTGTTTTTCTCGTGAACAGGGCTATCAAACCCTTCCTTTTGCCCGTAATGATCTCATTCTTCGGATGGGTCTATGTTCTGTACTTTACCCTTTTAATCTTGTTCGGATCGTTTGGTGTCGGATTTATTATGGATAGACTGATGCATGAAGCGAAAAACAATTAATACGCAAATACAAGGAGTTAATTTTATAAGGGTATAAAAACCCTTTCCACTTATTCGAATACTTGTGAAGCTCTTTTCATATTGCAGCTTTCATTCTTAATCTCTACAAAGTTTGTCTTTTAGTCTTACTCTACCCGCCACTATCCTTCATAATTTTTTTACAGAATACCTGTATCTGCTTACCAAAAGAAATTTTTATGCTCCTACAGTGTTAAACAGATCGAAATACACACACCACCGTATATAATTTGAGCGTAAGTATGATAGAGACTGCTTCTAGGAGGAACAATGAGACTCAATTGGCTTCCATGGAAATTCATAATCCGCAGAATCGCAAAAAATCAGGGTTTTTTGGATCCTGTGGCCCTTCTGTCGCAATTCAACAAATTTGCGCAACCCTCAGAGGTAGCTGCCCCAGTCGAACTGCTGCGAGCGGGGTTGATCTTTCATGCCAGAGGGCTTATAAATGCCCGGACAATTCAGAATAACCTTGACTGGATCTGGCCTAATTGGGTTCAGCGCCAGTTCAACCCCCTGGATAAGGCGTTCATACCCAGGTCTTTCTCATTAACCCATGTAAACATTACGAGCCGCAACTGGACTGCTGTAGGTCTCCCGGACTGCGCAGCCTTTCCTATTGTTGATTCCCATGGTCTGATCACACCTTTTTACGATGGCTGGTCCATCGACGGATGGATCCTTTTGCCAAGCGGCAAAAATCTTTTAGGACCATTTGTCCAGAGCCCCTGGCAAAAACTGATGTTCAATGAAGACTCTCTTTGGATCGAGACGATTCTTAAATACGGAGGCATGTCGATCCACTCCAGTGTAGATGTTCTTATGGAAGAAGGTGAAGCGGTATGTCGGACAAAATACAGGGCAAGGTCAGAAGAAGCTGGATTTTTTGTTGTAGCCCTTAGGCCCTTTAATCCCGAAGGCGTGAGTTTCGTGCATACACTATCCTGCGATAATAAGAAAACCAGGTGGATCGTGAATGAAGGTGAACATGTGCTTTTTGATACGCCCATCGACCGTCACGTTGTTTCCTGCTACCGCGAAGGCGATGTATTCCAAAATTTACTCTCCAGGGAAACGAGAACCAGCAGAAAATGTGATGTAGGATTGATCTCCGCTGCCGCTATATATAAACTCCCGCGCGGCCAAGACCGCGAGTTCACAGTCCGCATACCTCTAGCTAAAGACCCGGAGACACCTCAGATCTTCCCGGCCGCCGATCCACAACCACAGTGGAGCAGCGCCCTTGAGTCCCGGTGCCGTATTCAAATTCCTGACAAACAAATGGAGTTTTTATTTGATGCGGCCATCCGAGCCATCATCCTCCACTCACCACTTGATACTTATCCCGGGCCATTTTATTATAAGTGTTTCTGGTTTAGAGATGCCGTATTTATTGTTCATACTCTTCTCTGCATTGGGCTGCATAAACGGGCAGAGAGGATCATAAATCAATTCATCCCTCGCCAGACCTTGACTGGATATTTCGAATCCCAATACGGGGAATGGGACTCAAATGGTCAGGTTCTATGGCTTTTCCATCGATTTCATCAACTCACAGGTAACCCATGTAAATACGATTGGATGAAGGCTCTGGTCAAGGGAGGAAAGTGGCTCCGGAGAAAACGCACATCGTCCACCATAGATAAACCCCATGCTGGCCTTTTACCAGCCGGCTTCAGTGCGGAACATCTGGGAAATAATGATTATTACTACTGGGATGATCTCTGGGGTGCTGCAGGTCTAGCGGCCGCAGCTGAGTTGTGCCGACAGACAGGAGACCAGCAAAACGCCGAGGCATTTCAAAGGGAATCGGAGCATTTCATGCTGTGTATTGAAAGGAGTCTTCTGCGCTCGCGCGAAATCCGTAAGTATGATGGATTCCCAGCGTCCCCCTACAGACGTATGGATGCGGGATCCGTGGGTTCAATTATCATCAGCTACCCCTTACAACTCTGCTCTCCTCAGGAACCCCGGCTGATTAATACGCTTCAATTTTTGCTAGATCAGTGTTTCATTGAACAGGCCTTTTTCCAGGATATCACTCACTCAGGTTTAAACAACTATCTGTCTCTCCATTGCGCGCAGTGTTTCCTCAGAGCGGGTGACGATCGATTCCTCCCCATTGTAGAACGGGCAGCCGAATTGGCGTCGCCAACGGGTCAATGGCCAGAAGCCATTCACCCTCAGACTCTGGGTGGATGCATGGGCGACGGACAGCATATCTGGGCCGCTGCTGAGTGGGTGATGATGCTTAGAAACATGTTTGTAAGGGAGGAAGAGGAAGGACTTATTTTGTTTTCCGGTATCCCCCAAAAATGGTTCAAAGAGCAAGAAGAAATCCAAATGGGACCGGTACATACGAAATTCGGTCCTATCACTGTCAAAGCGGAAATTAAAGATAACGGCATATGGGGCAAGTGGGATGCTGAATGGCGGCGTTCTCCAGCTCAATTAAGCCTTCAATTCATGGGGTACAAGCCGGTTAGCATCCCAGCACCAGAATCAAAAGGCAGTATATTTGTCAAATTACAACCAGCTTAGTCCTATTTTTCCTCAGCAGACCCTTACTGGAATCAAGGTATCGGGCCTACAAATACACTCACCCAGCTACTGGAGGTTACAGATAAACTCCTCAGAAAAAAACCAATAAAGAAAAGCTTATATCGGACACCGGCAAGCGTCAAAAGCCTAGAGATTGCCCTTTATAAACACTTCTGCTCAGCACAGAAGATGAAAAACGAGCGGGCTTATCGGAATCTGGAAGCGGCTGACTTAAGAGCACTCTCGAGTGACTCCCACCCTAAATCTAGACCTGCCTTGAGGTCTTCCCAGGCATCATCGCTGGATTCTTTGAGTTCCTCAAGTTTTTCTTTAGTCGCTTCCTGCATCAGCCGCAACGACTGAATCTGTTTCTGGTACTCAGCCCTGAAATCGGCCGAGACCTTATCAGCCTCGGCCTCCAACAAATCTATCTTGGCATTGAACTCGTCCATCCTGGCTTTCATTTTTTCTATGAAGACATCCCTCTTTTTGGTCATCATTTTAACTCCTCTTAAATTAGCTCCTCTATATTAATGGATATCTTTTCATGATAAATGATTTTTTAATCATTTTCATGGAATGGCCAATACAAGAATTTACATATAAACTTTATTGACAATTAGTTAAGTTTACTATAACTTAATTAAAATAGTCAAACTTATTACATAAGCAGGGAGGTGCAAAAATGGAAGATAGACAGATTCTTATGATGAATGTGGCATCGAATATCCTGTCTTCGTATTACGCAAATAAGGTCAGTTTCTGCATAATCAATAATCGTGAACCGAATGATATGGAAAAAGATGCTTTACTTAAACGATGCATTTCCATGTTCGAGAACTTGTCTTCAAGCTACATTGATGACATCAGGGAGATCGCGGAAAATATTAAATAGAAAAATCTGATATTACCCGGCTTATGAACAATAGATATGCCGCTGAACCTGAACGCCAATATAACCGCCGATTATTTAAGGTTAGGGGCCCCAGCGCTTTTCGTCAGTCAATTAAATACCATACGCGCGGACCTGTTTAGCGAGTTATTTTTATTCGGCATTTAAAAAAGTCAAACCTAACCAGGAGAGCCTGTCTCTATGAAGAGAGATAGGCTTTTCTAATTAGCCTTGGCACCTGTCAAATTTTTGAAAGTTAAAATCTTGGCAGATCTTCCTCATGATCTTGCCGTGTGTCAGGGGTTTTCCTTTCGGTCAATTGTTCAAGACTGTATTCTAAGAATTCCACCTGGTTTCTGAGCGAAGACACCTGTGACCCTCTGTGAATACATATTACAGCGAGGGTAAAAACAATACCCAGCAACATTATAATAAGCAAGATTGTCATATATAAAAACTTATCAAAAGAGAGCTCAACTATAAATAAAAAATAGACAATGGAAAGATTTTAAAGATTAAGCCATCCAGAATGATTCTGAACAATAGCTCAGCAGCTATGGCTGGTAATACCAAACGATAGGAAAGTGGTGGGACGATTACTATTCTCAGCAAAATACCTGAACCACCCTATGGCATATAGCTTTTTATATTGTTATAAACCTGGATAAAAATTACTGCAAACAAAGAGACTCGTTATAGGAGATTGCTTGGGTTTTATAGTAAGGCCGGCTTAAAAAGGGAGGCTGAAGGGATATCGGAACGTCCGAAACTTATAACAGAAGAAGGCCGAGAAACCGCAATATATTTCAGCAAGACCTGTATTCATATGATTATAAAGACAAGGAGGAAATAGATGCAGCCAATATCTTTGTTTTTTGATACGCTGAAAGTTAAGCTTAAAACAGGTCCAGATATCATTGATATTACTCCTGAGTTAAACACTCTTATAGAGGCTTCAAACATTGATAACGGCAGTCTGTGTGCCTGCATGGTTGGTTCTACGGGTTCAATAACAACTATTGAATACGAGCCCGGAGTAGTTGAAGACCTGAAACAGGCCATAACTCGAATTGCCCCTCCAGATATTTACTATGCACACGAAGAAGCATGGCATGACGGTAATGGACACAGTCATGTACAGGCTGCGCTTATGGGCCCTTCCATTACCCTGGCTGTGAGAACAGGAGCGCTTCAACTCGGTACCTGGCAGCAGGTAGTTGCTGTTAATCATGATAATCGTCCTCGAGCAAGAAACATCGAGGTCACAATCATCGGAACCAAGTCATAGACGTCAAATATATTCCATAATCACCTATTTAGGAGCATACCAATGTCTAAAATTAACCTTGGTGAAGAAGGGTTTCAGCTTCCCATGTCTCAGACTATTATAGGCTGTAACTTGAATGGCAGACCGAATTTTATGGCCCTTGCCTGGTTGTCAAGAGTCAATTTGAAACCAGCCCTGTTGGGTGTCTGCGTAAATAAAAGGAACCAGACACATGACGCCATAATAATTTCGGAAGAATTCAGTGTAAACTTTCCCTCGGTGGAGATGGTCTCAGTAACAGACTATACAGGTCTAGTCTCAGGCAGACAGGTTGATAAATCCGGTCTGTTTGAGCTGTTTTATGGTGAATTAAAAGCGGCTCCTATGATCAAAAAATGTCCACTAAATATTGAATGCAAGCTCTATCAGCGGGTGGAACTTCCTACAAATTCATTTTTCATAGGTGAAATCCTTGGTACATACACTGAAGAACAATACATGACAGAAGGCAAGCTGGACATAAAAAAGGCAAATCCCTTTGTGTTGACCATGCCGGACAGGAAGTATTGGTCCATAGGTGATTGTGTCGGGCATGCATGGGAGGATGGAAAGGCACTAATATAGGACAGAGTTGCATTTGAGTAACATTCCATGCTTTCATATTACCGTAACAGCTTCACCCGATAATACGGGTCAAAAAAAATGTGCAGTGATAAAAAATTTGAGATAACAAATTACAATCTTACCTTTGCCATAAGCGTTATTTTAAATCTCTTTTTTGTGGCCATCGAATTTGCCTATGGAATATTGGCTGATTCAGTCGCACTGGTAGCTGATGCGGGGCATAACTTAAGCGATGTTTTCAGTCTCCTGCTTGCGTGGATAGCGGCCATACTTGCCAAAAAGGCTGTAACAGATAGGAGGGGGGTGCCAGCGGTAATGTGAAACTGTTGTAAAGTTGGCGATTTGAAAATGTAGTTTT
>CAZVGY010000134.1:0-8635 GCA_964627015.1 uncultured Desulfobacteraceae bacterium | reverse complement strand
TATTTGGCGCACTCTGCAATGTTGTTTCATTTCCACTTTTTCGACAGGCTCAACGCTACGCATAACCGGCTGGAGGAAAAAAATACAACCTGAGGTTCATTGTTTCCTGGACGTTATTTTACTCACATAATCTACCAGGGAGGTTTATTTAAATGACACGATGTTAATTATTGGATCGTGCGTAATGTACTGCTACCTGCGAACCATACATATATACTCTTTGGACTTTATAACCATTGGTTGTGTAACATGAGGGAATTTGATAGGTGATAGTAAATTCGGGATCCGGTATATTGCCGGTCATGCCTGTAGCGTCCAGATCCTGCCTGATGCATGAGTACTGGTCAGCATGAGCGGTTTCGCTGTCCATCACGAGCCACGCCAGCAGGCCTGCAGTTATAAAGCCAGCGAAAAATAGAATTAGGAACTGTAATTTGATTTTTTTTAGCATGCTCTTTGTCCTCCATTCGGGCGCACCCAGGTTTTGGAAAGGACAATACTCAACTACAGGGTGCATTATAGATTGATATCTGCACTATCAGACCCAACCATGACAGTTGGGCTCTTTAACCTTTGTTTTTATGCATTATTGATGAATAGAAAACTTTTCCGAAAATTAATTACATCATTATTTCACGGTCATTAAAACTTTAAATCTCCTAAATCATTCCATGCCATCCAAGGTTGTTCAGTCGCATTTGAACCAGCATACACCGACCCAGGTCACGTTGAACTTTGAGCCTTTACCTCTTGAAGCGCAAGGACAGATTTCCGCTTCCAGCGGGATAGCTCCAACGAACTCGATGATTTCACAGGCCGTATCCACGACAGGAATCAGGTCGCAGATCAGAAGCGCTCCCTCGCCCGACTTGAGCCCCTTGCAGATCTTCTTTGTGGTAGAGGAATTGACGCTGCATTCTTCACCCCACCAGTGTGTTTTACATGAGCCACCTTTCAGTGATTTTTTCAGGGCCGCGTCGTCCTGCCACTGAACTGAATAGTCTGCGTTTACCTTAAGCATGCCTGCTTTTACCCTCTGGTTGCAGGATGCCAGCAAGGCGTTTCCGAAGGCCTTGTCCGTCTCGGTCAGGGCTTGGAACCCCGTACCTCTTTCATCGAACGACAGGGTTCCGTCAGGGTTCAACTGTATGGCGTTATACAGCCTGTCCAGCGATGCCTGGATTTTTTCTCCGGGTGAAAGCTGTTGTTTTTCCTTTTTGATGGTCTTTCCGCCGCCGCACCCGGCGATCAAACCGGTGACGAGAATGAAGATAACCAGCGTCTGAAACAGGAATACTCCAACCGATTTCCCGATCTGTGTTTTTTTCATAATGCCTTCTCCCTGGTTGATTGGTGATATGTTTTGATACGTCAGCAGGGATGAATTCAGCTCGTTCTCTCCCTGCAGAGCCCCAGCGGCCCGAGTCGTGAGCCATAATTCCGCTTCTATACCTGAAGGAAAGTGGATGGTCAACCGCTTTTCAACGAAGTGCGGTCAGGGGTGTACAAAGGCACAAGATGCAAATGGTACATGGTATAGACCAGGATAATAGAGGGTGATCCGACCATGGTTGACGACATCGATTCAGCCGGCCACAGAGAACGCAAACCCCGGCATGACGCAGGTCCGAGCCGACAGGGTTTTCTCTTTTTCAGGTTGTCCCCAAATGTGAAGTATTCGCTTGCGACTACTCAAACCTGTTTCGCGGTGTTCCCCGTGGGATCGCTATTGGATCAGGTAGAAAACGCCTACGAGGGTCACTACACTTACCAGGCTCGCCGACAGAAGCAGGGCGGATGCCAGAGAAGAGTCGCCGCCGTAACGCCTCAGGAAGACCGCGCCTAGCACTGCAGGGGGCATAGCGGCCAGCAGGACCAGCACGTCTTTCCAGAGATCGGGAAAACCGAAGAGAACGGAAAGCGATCCTGCAGCCAGGGGCTTGAAGAGCAGTTTTATGAGGACCACGATGAGCAGGGCCATCATAATCTGGCGCGGCCGCGGTATCTTGAACATCAGGCCGACCGATAAAATGGCGATCGGCGTAAGGGCGGACGCCAAAACATGACACAGTTGAAATAGAGGAGCCAAAAAATTGTTCTCTTCTCCGGGCAGACGAAGGATGCCCCAGCCGAGACCGAGGATAAGAGCAAAAAAGACCGGAGACCTGAAAAAAGCCAGAGATGCCTTCCATGGCGACTCAGCGGCTGATGTTTCCGAGCTGAAATAGGTGGCCAGTATCGGTCCCAGGATGAATATTGGATAACCCACGCCGATCTCTGAAATCAGGACGGCCTCGGTCAGTGCCTCGTGGGAATCCGGGAACATTTGCATAATAAGGGCATACCCAAGGAACGTCGAAGAACCGAAGGCGGAGCAGAAAACGATCGCGCCCTGCCTTGCCCTGTCGAACTTCAGCCACACGCTTACCAGCCAGGCCGCCGCGATACAGAAGAGTTCAAGGAGCAGCATAGCCAGCGCCGGTTCCAATTGATTCAGCCGGACTGTCTGCTGCGCCAGACTCACAAAAATTATGGCCGGCAGGCATAAGTCGGTAACAATGCGCGCAAGAATCAACGAATGCTCTTCGGTCAGCGTGCCCTTCCATTTCAGGTACACTGCCAGCGAATAAATAAACACGATAACCAGGATCGCATTTACGAGACTGTGAAAAACATCCATTTTGTCCACTCCTTTCGACTATTCCCCTTTGGCTCACATTATTGACAATAAAACTGATCTGGGACAGTTATTTGCGAATAGTCTGACCATATTAGGCAAATAACCCGGCCAAAAAGTTCCTGGTACTGCCTTTTTTAAATTTTCCTGATAGTGATCCAGTGATGACGGCGTTTCAGCCACCTATGGCCCTCGCAAATGCCCAGGAAAGACATAAATAAAATCGTGATCAAATTGTCTTATGATAAAATGCCTTTCTTCCTACTTGCGAAACTGGGCTATCCGCGCCTCTGTATCAGGAATTATGAATTCGTTTTCGAATTCCAGGGCAAGGCTTTGCTCAAGAGACAGGGTTTCATTTTTGTTATAGAGTTTTTTATAAGCCGCGATAGAATCCGCGCTGTTGGCTTTGATTTTGTCTGCCAGCTCCTGAAACGTCTCTTCAAGCCTCTCCTGAGCAACAGCCATATTCACAAGCCCGATCCGTTGCGCCTCACTACCACTTATTGCATCGGCAGTGAAGGAGAGCTCTTTGGCCTTAAGAAACCCGACACGCCTGGAGAGTCTGGCGCTCATGCCCCAGGTAGGCCTGAGCGACCATTTAGCATGCGTATCGCCAAACTTGGCAGTCTCCGCGGCAATCACCATATCACAGGCCAGCATGATTTCAAGGGCGCCGGTAAAGCAAAATCCATTCACAAGGGCGATAACCGGTTTGGGGACAGCGCGGATCTCATCAATAAGCTCCCTTGCAGGGATATCCAGGATGTCCCCCACCTTTCCGTTTTCTATTTTACGGTTTCCGAGGGCTTTGAGGTCGACTCCTGCGGAGAATGCCCTACCCGCACCTGTCAGGACAATCACCCTGATATTACCATCAGCCCCCGCCTCAGTTACGGCCTCTTTTATTTCCTGGAGCAT
Source organism: uncultured Desulfobacteraceae bacterium (assembly GCA_964627015.1). Lineage (GTDB taxonomy): Bacteria > Desulfobacterota > DSM-4660 > Desulfatiglandales > Desulfatiglandaceae > CAZVGY01. The sequence goes on along the minus strand of CAZVGY010000134.1, from coordinate 5,037 downwards.
CCCCGGAGTAAGGGCGTTCATGACCTCTGGCCGGTTCAGTGTAATCCGCCCGATACCGTTTCCCGATTCATAGAGAATGGTTTCAAAAGACATGTCCTCTTCTCCTCCTTTAGTCGACCTTAAAAAGCGCCTGAAAAATTTCATCCGAATTGCTTCCGGTAATGAAATTATATTACCTGTCTAAAAAATATTATATGTATTCCGATTCTCAGTGCCTGTATTTTTTCATGCTGGCTACTCGTCAAAAGACTAATATCAATAAGAATTAATGCCCTAAAATATTTCATTGTACAGGTTATATTCAACAGACCTTGAAGAAGTTACGATACTATCTATTATTTTTACTCTATTTCTGACCTTCACCCCTTCCCAGAGTATAGACCTTTTTATTTCCACTTCTCGTTCCAAAACAGCACCCTGGCCGATAACGGCCCAATCCGAAACATGGACCGATGGATGAATACTGCAATCCTCTGAAATCAATGACTGGCCCTTAACGGCCTCTTTATTTGCAAGGATATAATTATCCAGAGTACCCATATCCCGCCAGTAATGACCATCCGCTACATACCCCATTACCCCTAAACCGGACCGGATCAAATCAAGATAGCAATCGATAATATTTGAAAACACCCCGGAAGAAATATAATCCAGCATAACCGGATCCAGAATATGTATTCCAGTGAAGGCTAACCGCCCCTTAACCCTTTTGGGTGCGATATCAGTTATATAATTGTGTTCATCCATCATGACTTGATTAAAAGGCTCGCAGTCATGAAGTATAAGTGTTGCCAGGGCGCTGCTCCTCTTATGCGCATTAATGGCCGGAGCAAGCTCTATATCGGTCAGGACATCCCCGTTTATAACAACAAAGGGCTCCTCGTCCCAAAAATCCTGGGTGTTTTTGATTCCCCCTCCTGTACCGAGAATCCTGGGTTCCACCCGCACGTCGATTTGGATACCAAATGGCCTGCCTTTGTCGAGATAATCTACAATCTTTCCGTGCATGTGATGGGCATTGACAACTATTTGGCTCACATTTTGTGTCTTCAGATAATCTATAACCCGGTTTATTACGGGTTGATTCCCGACAGGCATAAGTGCCTTTGGTCTTCTCAAGCTCAAGGGTCTCAGCCTTGTACCCAGACCCGCTGCCAGTATCATCGCTTTCATATTCGTCTTTTTTTGATTGCAATTATTGTCTCTTGATTATACACCCTCAGCGAGTATGTCAAATTATATCCTGCCTAAAGCGGAAATGTGATTAAACATTCTCCACCGGATGGAAGTAAACAAAGCGAGGAAAAAACAATTGCATTCAAATCTTGACCTTTCTGAACTTGAAAGTAAAATCGGAAGTCTCTTTATGGCTGGTATGCCTGGCACCATTCTCGATCATGATACCGATAATCTCATTCGTACACGTTATCTGGGCGGCCTTATACTTTTTAAAAGGAATATTGAAAATCCTGTCCAACTTGCGTCTCTCTGTAATGACATTCAAAAAAGGGCGTTAAAATACCACGGCATTCCGCTTTTCCTGGCCATTGACCAGGAAGGAGGCCCCGTAGCACGGTTGCCAGGTCCTTTTACCCGATTCCCCGGAAATGCCGCTATTGGTGAAGACGAGCAGCCGGTTATTAAGGCGGAGGAATTCGCACGTATCACCGCCAAGGAAATGTCACTTGTAGGTCTTAACATGAACCTGGCGCCGGTCCTTGATGTGCCCAGGGGAAAGCCGGAAAAACATCTGGCAGGACGTACCTTTGGGAATGATCCGGAAAAAGTAGCGCTTCTAGGCCGGACCGTGATAAAAACACTCCAGAAAAACAATATAATGTCGGTTGCTAAACACTTTCCAGGGCTGGGGTTGACCCCTGAGGATCCCCATCACCAGCTCCCTATTATAGACTTCACCCTGGACGAAATGGAATCGACCGATCTTCCTCCTTTCATATCAGCCATATCAGAAAATGTTTCCGCGGTCATGACCTCCCATGCTGTCTATCCTGCCCTGGACCCTGTAAGGCCTGCAACTATTTCAAAGACTATCATCAACGGGCTATTAAGGCAAAAACTCAAATTTCAGGGGCTTATAATAACCGATGACATGGAAATGGGCGCAGTCGAAAAAAAATGGGGCACTGTCTATGGTTCGTTATCTGCCTTTGAAGCGGGGGCAGACATTCTCCTTATATGTAAAGACCAGGCCAAAGTCATAGAAGCTATGGATATGCTAAAACAAAAACTGCTGCGGAACGAAATTCCCGTGCAAAGGCTTCTAGCTTCCCTTAAACGTATAGAAAAGGCCAAGGCCAGATTCCTTGGCCGGCTGAATCCAGTGTCTTCCGAAGATGTTCGAGCCTACTTCAACCTTTGAAATTCAACATATCCCCTAGACCTATGGGCCGGTACTTTTTATTGACTTTCACCGGCCTCTATATTACTGAAACCCTGCGTTAGGCCCATAAATAAGGATTACATTAAATTGCTCGATCTTATTATTGTATTCGCGTATTTGATAATCATGCTTCTGCTGGGATGGAGAAGTCGTCGGCAGTCCGCAGAGTCATACTGGGTGGCGGAACGTAAATACTCTTCTGCGCGCATTACCATGTCCCTTGTCGCCACGATCTTTGGGGCTTCCTCCACAATGGGAGTTATTGGACTAGGCTATACCAGGGGATTGACAGCGGCCTGGTGGTCATTAACGGGCGGCCTGGCGCTTATACCCTTCGGGCTTTTTCTCGCATCTCGAGTTCGTGAACTCAACGTATACACTCTTCCAGATATCCTGAAAAAGGCTTATGGTGAGAGGGTAGCAGCGCCTGCCGGAGTTCTAATCGGACTCGCCTGGTTAGGAGTAATCGCTGCGCAACTGATTGCAGGGGGTAAACTTGTATCTGGTTTTTCATCCATAGACTTTCAAACTGCCCTCCTCCTGGTTGCAATAATATTTACGGCCTATACCTTTCTTGGAGGACAACTCTCTGTCATCAGGACAGACACCTGGCAGCTTCTTCTTTTTTTGAGCGGCCTTATTATCTCGCTTGGATTTGTTGCTCTATCACTCCTGACAACCAGTGATTTTCCCGGAAATATACCCCATAGCCATTGGGATTTTCCTGCCTCGGATTCATTCGGCCTCTACGAAGTGCTGGTTTTCTATCCTATTATAGTGGGACTTCCGTATCTGGTGGGCCCGGATATCTACTCCCGAATTTTATGCGCCAGAGATAACCGCGTTGCAAGAAAGTCGTCCATAAATGCAGCCCTGATCGTCATCCCTGTTTCCTTTCTGCTGGCTTTCCTGGGTCTCCTGGCCCGGTCCCGCTTTCCCGAAATTCCTCCGGAAACCGCATTACCGGCTATTCTGGATTCACTCATCCCTATCGGACTCAAAGGTCTCATCGTAGCAGGCTTTCTGGGGGCCATAATGTCATCGGCGGACACCTGCCTGATCTCAGCCTCAACAATTATAGCCATCAATGTATTCAGGCCTCTCACCAGCATCTCATCTGAAAAAACTTTAGGGGTCACCAGAGTCGCCGTCCTTATACTGGGAGCGATAGCATGGTTTATTGCCAGCAGGCAGCAAGGAATCATTTCTTCGCTTCTGCTGGCCTATACGATTTTCGTCGGAGGAGTAGTTGCGCCCACTTTCGCCGCGCTTTTCCCAAAAAGGCTGAAAATAACTTCAAAAGCCGCTATGTGGGCCATTATAGTTGGAGGCGGCTCCGCTATAATGGGAAAAGTTTATGGAGGGGCCCTTTTAAAAATTGTCCTTACACAGTATGGCCGTTCATTTCTTGAACTTACTCTTGGGGTGCGCTACCTTGATATACTTCCTATTATCCTGTCAGTAGTGACGCTCTTCGGTATAAGTCGGGTCACACGATCGTAAATTCCCCTTCCTGAATAAGTCTGTTAGATCTCTACCGGTTTCACCTAAATAAATGGTTGTGTTGACGCCTTTATTACAATATAAATTTAGGCGTTTCTCTGCCTCGAGCAAGGCAAATTAAAAAATTATCTTAGGAGGTCCAAAAATGGCTGGTGGATTTAGGTTTGACTCAAAGCCGGAGGATGCGGCTTGGCATCCGGACGATTCAGAGGATTTTTTCGAGTTGTGGGATTGCTATTGTATGATTGATGGCGGATACGGATTTGCGATTATGCTATATTCCAAACCTTGGTACCCAATCATTGATTATGTACCCGGTGAAGCGGGACATCCCCTATGTATTATCAATATCATAACTCCTGATGGGGTATCACACTTTATCAGAAAATCCTACCCGGAAAACGCGTTTAAAGCTTCAACAGAGAGGCTGGACGTAACGATGGGCGAAAACAGGTTGATCGGAAGATATAATGACAAAGGAGAATATCAAGGCCTCAATATCAAGATAGCCGAAGAGGGCGTCTCGGCAGAATTAACATATGATGTCAAAATCGGCTCTATGAAGATGACTGAACGGGACGATAATCTCACCTATGTGAACCCGGCAACCAAAAATTATTTTGGATGGTTCAATGTAGGGGTGCGTTCTGATGTCAGTGGGACAATAACCATTGACGGAAAAACCATGCACATAACAGGCATCGGTTCAAATAATTACAATTGGGGCAATATAAAATTTGATCTCCAGTCAAGATGGTTTACCGGCGGAATTTACGCAGGAGACTATACCATAACCTTTAACAACTCCACCGCAAGCAAGCGACACAATTACGCGCATTTTACGCCGCTTGTCATGTGGAAGGGAAAAGAAGTCATAATGAGCACATTTAACTGCTCTGTTTACGGTGAAGAATTTGCGGTGGACCCTGAGTCTGGAGGTCCATACCCAGTAACAGAAACATTTCGAGCGTCTGAAGGGGATATCGAGATAACGGGATTTCTTCCTCCCGGAATAATAGCTGAAAGATCAAGGGTGGAAGACGTGCCGGGCCTAGCCTGCACAAAAGAAAATCCCTGGGTTCACTTTTTTCAATTCTCGGATGCACAAATGATCTTACGACGCGGTAAGGATG